>JAOPYM010000348.1 GCA_025964615.1 Actinomycetes bacterium | reverse complement strand
GGTGCGCCGCGAGGCGCTTCGTCATATCCCCGGTTCAGCCGGGAGGGATTGGAGGGATGTCCTTGGGTCTGATGGCTTACCCGGCGCTGAAAGGTTAAGGGGAAAAGAGCATGCCAGAAAACCGGCGGCCGGGTCCAGGTATCAGGGACGGTGCGCCGGGGGACCCGCGCGATACGGTGAAACCTAAACTGATTGAAGCCCAATCTCCAGAAGGTGCAAATGCCCGCCCGTCGGAAAGATATCCGAAGCCGACGCCGCATCCTGCGCCGATCTCGCACTCTGATCGGTGCACTCTCCGGATGCGGAGCGATGTCCAGCGAGGACATTCAAGGAGATGAATGGGAGGCGCGTCCGTGCTCGCTACCCTCGCCATGCTCGTGCACCTCTTCGCCGCCACCCAGGCCTCGGCGATCGCGCACGGTCAGACGACCGGATGGATCCGCTTCCACACCCTCAACGAGACGATCGTGAACCCCTTGTGGGCGCTGTCGATCGTGGCCCTCGCCGTGGTCGGCGGGCTGTCACGCACCCTCGGCAACCGGATCGTGATGGTGCTCGGCGCGATCGGTGGCCTCGCGTTCGCGCTGGCCACAGCGACCATCGCCTTCACCGACACCTTCGACGCGCTGTTCCTCGTGTCGTCCCTGATCGGGATCTGGGGCGCCGCGGTCGGCGTGATCGGACTCATCCGCGCGCGCTGACCCCTTCACCCGCTATCCGCCGACCAAACAGCAACGGGGGTGGCGCGCTCGTCACAAGACCCCCTACCCGCGGTTGACAGCACACAACGACGCTGAACGCGACCGCCGACCGGCTCGTCGACCCAGAACACACCGCCTGGATCATGTGCAGAGGACTTCGGACATCAGTGCAGACGACTTCGGAAATTGACAGCACCGCCGTCATCGGGAGGTCCCAGCGCCGATGTACCGGATAACGTGCCGGAGTCGCGCAGAGATCCGGATCCCGGATCGCCTGGTGGCTCGGGTGCTCGTGCGGTCCATGTACGTAATAGACCATTATCCGGTACAGCTGTGTGCCAGGAGTCTTAGGGCTGAGGGGCGAGATGGACTGGGAAAGAGACGACTCGCTTGTTGCGCGTATCGAGTCGCTGGACTGGCGTCAGCGATATCAGACCGCTGTCATGGCTCTGCGCCGTCTGCGGGTGCCGTTGATGGAGTTCGGTATGCCGGCGGATTGGGGTGTCCCACTGGATCTGGTCAGATCCCTGTTCGTGACCCTGACAGCAGAGCCCGGCGATGCACTCGCCGACGCGGTCCACACCGGTGTCGATGAGCTGCAGATGGCCCCCCTGTTGGCGGACAGGGAGTATGCGGATCCCGACCTGATCCAGCAGGTGCAGCTGGAGGCCATCGGCTGTCTGCTGATGCTCAACGACGGACTGATGGATCTGGACGTGGACAGCACCGAATACGTCGCGTACAGGGTCCGGGCCATGAGCCATTATCTCGACAGGTGCATCGATGATTCACTCACGCCGGACCCGGGCGAGGACGCTCATGAGCTATACCTGTCCCAGCTCGGAGATGAGATCCGGGTTTACGAGTTGGGCTACTTCGGCTCGCGGAACATCGAGTTGGAGTTCGCCTGCCATGCTGCGATCGTCAACCAGAGTTCCGATGAGGGATTCTTCTCCTCAGCGGCGGGTCGGGAACTGTTGGCACGCGGTGATGAGTTCAGTGCCGAGTTCGTGACGTCACTTCGCCAGTTCGAATACGTCGACCACCGAGATGGGCACGCCTGACTCTGAGCAGCTCACCCGGCGTCTTCAGCGGCACGGGCAGGGCTGTGCCGCCGTAGATGAATCCACCGGACAACGCGCCATGCCCGCGGCGGTACTCGGGCACCAGCGCTAGCACCCGGTCATCGAACCAGGCCCTACGCCTCAACATCACCGCAGGTGGCGGCTATATCCGACCGAAACTTCGTCAGTGCTACCGGGACCCCGGGAAAGCCCAGAGTTCCGGGTGAACCCAAGGGTCGACGCCGGACCGTTGGGGTGGTCTGGATGGTTATGCACCCGCCCTTGGGTTCGCCGGAACCGAGACCGCGTGTGGCCAGCCGGTCTTGCGGCGGCGCCGGGCAGCGCCCAGGACGCAGCGACGGCGGACGGGCACACGGGCCGGCGGGTGGCCCGGGCGCCCGGGCTGTACGGAGCCCGACCCCGCGTGTGAGCAGGCGTTCTCCGGTCAGGGCGACGCTCGGCAGCGGACCGAGGCGTCCTTGGACGGGCCCGGCACGGCCCTCCTGGTCTTCACCACCACTGTAAGAGCGTCGACGAAGAGGAAGAAGCTTCACCGATCCCGAGACTTCCTCAA
This sequence comes from Actinomycetes bacterium, assembly GCA_025964615.1. GTDB lineage: Bacteria > Actinomycetota > Actinomycetes > Streptosporangiales > Streptosporangiaceae > RYN-227. The sequence continues at coordinate 1,790 of JAOPYM010000348.1, read as the reverse complement.
CCGCCAGACGACGCCCTCTACATGAAGAACGCCCTGGTCCTGGGCTAGACGGGGCGGGAGATTCCTTAGATTCCCTAGAGTTCGTGCTGAACCCATGGGTGTACCCGCGAGGTCGGAGGGGGTTCGTCCGTGGGTGGGTGTTTCAGATCCTTGGGTTCGTGGTGAATCCGGGCGTATGTGCGGCCCTGCCGGTACCTGGACGTTCGGGGCTGGGTGCGTCATCGTCGGGAGGGTCGGTTTCCGGCTGCTGTTGCCGAACCTTCGCTTGAGCCCTCGGCCGTGGCACTCCTTCGACGGCGAGGCAGATCCCGTAGACCCGGTCATGGCTGGTCCAGCCGTTGACCCGGCCTCGGTTGTTGCTGATCTGCACCCGGCTTCTTGCTGGGTCGAGCGCAGAGACCAGATGCAGGTAGACCGTTCCGGCGACTCTGGCCAAGACGATGTCACCGACCTCGAGTCGGGTGGGGTCCACGGGGGAAACGGTGACCAGTTCCCGGCTCTGGACCAACGGGACCATCGAGGATCCCGTCGGGCGGAACTCCACACTGGCTCCGCCGGCGACCCTGCTGGCTATGGCGTCCGAGCACGTCCTTCCCAGGCGACACGGGAGTTACCCAGAGTCACCTCAGGTCGGGTGTACGTGCTACGGGTGGAAGCTCACGGGGGATGTGTGGTCGGTGCCGGTGCGGTCGTTTCGGGGGGCGCATTTCGCGGTGCAGCCGGTGGAGGTGGCGTCGCGGTGTATCGCGGCGGGTTGTCGGCCGGGTGGGTTGGTGTTGGACATGTTCTCGGGTGCGGGGACGACCGCGGTCGCCGCCCGCCGGCTGTCGCGCCGGTTTATCGGAGTCGACCTGCGGGCGGACTATCACCGGCTGGCGCTGGAACGCCTGGGGTTGCCCGGCGACCGGGGCGGCGGGGTGTCGTGGTGATGTTGACGGTGCGGGAGGTTCTTGATCTTCCGGCGGTGGTGGATGTGCCGACGGCGGGGCGGGCGTTGGGGATGGGCCGGAACAAGGCCTACCAGCTGGCGCGGGCCGGGGTGTTCCCGTGCCGGGTGCTGCGGGCCGGCCGCACGCCGCAATTGCGCCCGCCCAAGACCGAGGCGAGCAAACGGACCCTGCCTCTGGACGACGCCACCTTGAAGGTCATCGACACCCACCTGGCCCGGCAGGACACCGAACGGCAGACCGCCGGTCCGGACTGGGAAGAGTCCGGACTACTCTTCACCGACCCCCTCGGGCACCCGATCCACCCCCAGCACCTGTCGGACTACTTCAAGGACCTCATCGCCCAGTCCGGACTGCCGCCGGTCCGGTTGCACGGTCTGCGGCACGGGGCCGCGACCGTCCTGCTCGCCGCCCGGGTCGATCTGAAGATCGTGCAGGAGATCCTCGGGCACACGATGCTGTCGACCACCGCGGACCTCTACACCTCAGTCGTGGCCGAACTCACCCGCGACGCCCTGGCAGCGGGAGCGGCGACGATCACCCAACACCGATCTAACAGCCGGGCCGGGATCAACAGGCAGGACCAACCAACACCAACCGGTACGGACAGGGAGGGGCTCGGCTAATGCGGAACACTCGGGCACACCTCGGGCCCACAAAAGATCAAGGCGTGACCCGGAAAACCGCAAAAGCCCAGGTCACGCCTTAGATCGAAAGTGCAGCCGGAGGGATTCGAACCCCCAACCTTCTGATCCGTAGTCAGATGCTCTATCCGTTGAGCTACGGCTGCAACAAGCGTTGAGTGTACCGGCTTCGGGGAGTGAAGGGCGAATCGGTTCCGGT
>JAOPYM010000326.1 GCA_025964615.1 Actinomycetes bacterium | reverse complement strand
CTCGCCGAGGTCGCCCAGATCGGGCAGCTCCGCGCCGAGGGTGGTGCTCCGCCCGTCGGAACGCTCCACCATGAACCGCCAGGCCGTCCTGCGCCGCTTTGAATGCTGTACGGCCGTCACGGTCACGGAGGCGACCTCGTCCCAGCCGTAGACCTGGAACGGGTTGATCCGCACGAACCCGTGCTCGTACCTGAACACCACCGCGCCGCGCAGCACCGCCCGGCCGAGGATCCAGCCCGCGGAACCGAGGTAGGCCATCGCCAGCGCGACGCTGGGCGCCGCCACCCACGGCCCGCCGTCGATCATGTAGAAGTAGCCGGCCGCGAGCAACGCCAATCCCGCCGAGCCGAGCAGCACGACCCATACCGACGCATGGCGGCGGGAGTCGTGGATCCGGATCAGGGCGCCGAGCCCGTGCCGGGTCGCGGCTCGGCCCACCCGCCTGGGCGTCTGTCTACTCATGGCAATTCTTGCCTACCCACGGTCAGCCACGCAGAAAAGCGCCATTCGTATACAAAACCCTCTCTATCGGGCACCTTGTTCCGGAAGGATCAACCGTATGCGCTTCGGACCGGGCATCCTCGTCTCCATCCTGCCAAGATAGGACCAAATGAGCGATCATCCCCCCAGGACGGTACGGCGGCTGCTGACCGTGTCCTCCGGCATCGGCGTCGCGGTACTCGCCGGCGTCGCCTTCGCCGTGACCTACTCCGACCTGAGGATGCTGGCCGTCACCGGCCACGCCTCCAGACGGCTCGGCCCGGCCTATCCGGCCATGTTCGACGCCCTGATCACCGTGACGATCCTGGCCATCGTGGCCGCCCGTCGGCATCGCTGGTGGGCGAGTTGGTCGCGGTGGGCGCTGCTGCTCCTGCTGCTCGGCGCGGCGGCGACCGCGAGCGTGGTGCGGGCGGTCGCCCGGCACGGGTACGGATGGATTCCGCTGGGGCCGTTGAAGGCCGGGGTGGCGGTGGCGCCCTATGTCATGCTGCTCGTCGCGGTCTGGCTCTGGCTGGGGATCTTCCGGCATGTACGGGCCGATCCCCCTCCGCCGGACCCCGGGCCCACGGTGGAGATCCCGGCGTGGCCGTACGGGCCCGGGGGGCACCAGGAGATCATCCCCGGGATACATGACGCCGGCTACGAGCCCAAGCACGAACTGGCCGGGCACATCCCGGATCCGGAGCCCGAGCCGTACGCGGAGCCCTACGCGCAGGCGGATGCGCAGGCGGAACCTGAACCGGATCCGGAGGAGTACACGGTGCCGTCCTCGCTGCCGACCGACGTGAGGCTGGTGGCCCGGCCTCCGAAGCCGGCCGCGACCACCCAGCCGGATCTGCTGATCCCCGCCGACTCACCGGAGCCCGCAGAACCGGCCTCCGGGGCCCCTGCCGCCTTCGGCGCGTCCGGTGCCGCCGAGGCACCCGAAGCGCCCGAAACCGACGACGAACTTGAGGACGAGCCTGCCGAGGACCGTGCCGAGGACCCCGAGGCGGACCTCGGCTGGACTCCGGCCTCCACACCACCGTCGAGCACGTTCCGTAGTTCCCCTACACCGCCCGGAGACTGATCACACCGCAAAACCCAAGGTAAATTAAAGGATTCACAGATAGTGACCATCCGATTACAAGGGTAAGGCTACCTTGCGTTGACCATGCGGAATCGGATCGGGGGCGCTCTGTGGGTCTGCTCGGCTGGCCACTGTTGATCGTTTGCATCCTGATCGCGACCGCCCTTCCGGTGGGCTGCGCCATGGTCTGGGCCCGGCTCGGGGGGCCGCCGCCACTACAGATGGCCGCCCGGATGGGCATGATCTTGCTCTGTCAGATGACCGCAGTCGCCGCCGTCGGCGTGACGGTGAACAAGCACTTCCAGTTCTTCGCCTCCTGGGACGACCTGTTCGGCAGCACCGGCTCCGGCGGCGGGATCCAGCAGGCCAATGCCGCATCCCCTGCGCCCGACGACCGGGCCAGGGTCGCCGGGCCGCAACTGCTCATGCAGCCCGACGGCGCGTACCAGACCACCTTCACCGGCGAGCGGTCGCACATCCAGTCCCGGGTCTGGATCTGGCTGCCGCCCGAGTACCACGAGAAGGCGTACGAGAACCACCTGTTCCCTGTTGTGGAGCTGTTCCCCGGCTATCCGGGCACCGCCTCCACCTGGTTCGGCACCATGCAGGGTGCCCAGCATCTCACCGAGGAGATCGCCGCCCACCGGGCCCAGCCGATGATCCTGGTGGCTCCGACGATCACCGTGGACCCCGGGCACGACACCGAGTGCACCGACATTCCGGGCGGTCCGCAGGTGGCCACCTGGCTCACCGACGACGTGCGGTCCATGGTCCTGCACAGCTTCCATGCGGCGACCGACCGGACGGGCTGGGCGACCATGGGGTACTCCACCGGCGGCTTCTGCGCCGTCAAGATCGTCGCCCAGTACCCGCAGCTCTTCCGGGCCGGGGTCAGCCTCAGCGGCTACTTCACCCCGCTGGCCTCCGGCGTGGGCGGAGATCCCGCACTGCGCCTGCGCAACACCGTCGCCAACCTGCTTGAGAGCCGCCCGCCGGTGGCATTCCTGCTGGGCGCGAGCTGGCAGGATCCGGGCACGGTGCCCGCCGCCAACGGGCTGCTGAAGTCCGTCAAAGCGCCCACCGAGGCGTTCACCTACTTCGTGCCCAAGGGCGGGCACAACACGGGGGTCTGGACCGCGATGCTGCCCCGGTCCTACGACTGGCTGAGCAAGGAACTCACCGCGCGTTGAGTGCGACGGCGGGTCAGAGCGGCAGCGTGCCCGGCTGCGGGGCGGGCCAGATGAGCGCTGTGGCGATGGCGGCTATGCCCTCTTCGCGGCCGGTCAGTCCGAGGCCGTCGGTGGTGGTGCCCGAGAGGCTGACCGGGGCGCCGCCGAGGGCTTCGGAGAGGGTCTTCTCCGCCTCGGCACGCCGCTTGGCCACCTTGGGCCGGTTGCCGATGACCTGGATCGCCACGTTGCCGACGAGGTATCCGGCTTCGTGTACGAGCCTGGCCACCTCACGGAGCAGCGTCGTGCCGGACGCCCCCGACCAGCGGGGATCGGCCGTGCCGAAGACCGCTCCGAGGTCGCCGAGTCCGGCGGCCGACAGGAGCGCGTCGCAGGCCGCGTGCGCGGCGACATCCCCGTCCGAGTGGCCGGCGGGCCCGTCGCCCTCATCGGGCCAGAGCAGACCGGCGACCCAGAGCGGACGCCCGGACGCGAACGGGTGGACGTCGGTTCCGACGCCCACCCTTGGAAGTTGAGTGTTCACCTGTTGGAGATCAGCCGGTCAGAACCTCGTCGAGGAGGGCCTCGGCCTTGTCCTCGTTGGTCTTCTCAGCCAGCGCGAGCTCACTCACCAGTATCTGCCTGGCCTTCGCGAGCATGCGCTTCTCGCCTGCCGACAGGCCGCGTTCCTTGTCTCGACGCCACAAGTCACGTACGACCTCAGCGACCTTGTTGACGTCCCCGGAAGCGAGCTTCTCAAGATTCGCCTTGTAGCGCCGCGACCAGTTCGTCGGTTCCTCGGTGTAAGGTGCACGCAGCACCTCGAACACCTTCTCCAAGCCTTCCTGGCCGACCACGTCGCGAACGCCCACGAGCTCAGCATTCTCGGCGGGGACGCGTACTGTCAGGTCACCCTTGTCGACCTTCAAAACCAGGTAGGTCTTGTCCTCACCCTTTATGGCGCGAGTCTCGATGGCCTCGATCCGAGCAGCCCCATGGTGGGGGTAGACGACAGTGTCGCCGACCGTGAAAGTCATGTGACAAGTACCCCTTCCGCTAGAACCAAGGGTAGCACGGGGTTCCCGGTGACTGCACCGGCCTTCTGGACATTTGCGCAGGTCAGCACCCTAATTGGGGTCTTGACAAAGGCTCAAGATAGTGCAATCGGGGCCTAGTGAGATGGTTTTGACCTCGTGGGCGGCCCTTCGTCAATAGCCCGGGGGCCGCTTGGCCGAGCACGGAGAATCCACCAGAAGTGGTTCCCCCGAGGTACTCGCACTCTAGCCTCAGCGGCTCATACTGGAGGTGAACGAGGACGGACGAGGTGCGGCGTGAGGCAAGACGGCGACCCCGGGAGCGACGACTACGGACTCCCACGCGTCGATGTGGTCGTCCCCGACGACGCTCGCGAACTCGAGCGTGATCTGCTGGCGTACCGGCGCGAGGAACGGCAGCGCAGGCGCCAGGAACGGCTGCGCCGGATCTTCTTGCCGCTCACCCGGTACGGCCTCGCCGCACCGATGATCGCCGGGGCGGTCCTCATCGCGATCATCAGCGGCACTCTCATGACGACGCTCGGCCCCCGCCCGGCCGTACCCTCCGTCACGCACACCCTGCCCGCCACGCAGGCCCCGCTCCGCCCGGGGGTGGTCGGCGCGCCGCTCCCCAGCGGCCAGGTCGTGATCGACGGCAGGATCGCCTCCCTCACCGATCTGCAGGGGCCCGGCATCATCGCGCTGGTCCCCGAGGGCTGCGCCTGCGACCAGGCCATCAGGAACCTGGCCCGGCAGACTCAGGCCTACGACCTGCGGCGCTCCCTCGTGGGCAGCCGGCACTGGACATCCGCGACCGGCAAGGAGCTGCGCCGGCTGGCCGCACTGGTCGGGCCGGGGGTGAGCGTGGTCCAGGATGAGCAGGCCCTCCTCGCCACCGCCTACGGGCCCAGGGGTCTGACGGTGCTGCTGGTGCACGCCGACGGCATCGTGGGCGCGATCCTGCCCGACGTCGGGCCGACGTCGAACATCGACCAGGCCCAGTTGAACAAGTTGCACTATCCGGGCTTCCAGCCGCTCGCCGGATAGCCCATCCGCGGCTCACGGGGTAACGAAACGGCCCCCCGGGCCCGATCGTCTATGACGGCTCGCTACGCTTCGGTCTGGCATTCTGCCCACCGCCGCCGTCCCTCATTCATCTGCAAGAGGAGATCACCGCCGTGATCCGACCCCGTCTGGCCGTACTCGGGATCGCCGGTGCGCTGACCATCACCCCGGCGCTGGCCGGTTGTGGCGCCGGTACCCACCCGGAGACCATCCGTCCGACCCAGCTCACCGAGGGGGTCAACGCCGACATCCCCACCGACCGGGCAAAGCCGACGCAGATCAAGATCCGCAATCTGTTCGTGCTCGGCCCGGCGGACACCAAGACGCTGGACACCGGTTCGTCGGCCCCGGTCTACGGGACGCTGATCGACAGTGGCGGCCAGGCGGACAAGCTGATCTCGGTGTCCTCGCCGGCTTTCGGGGGTACGTCGAAGATCAGCGGCGGCGGGATCGCGCTGGCTCCCGGTCAGGCCGTGCAGCTGAGCGCACAGGCCCCGGAGGCGAGCCAGACGCCCACCCCGGCCGCAGGCAAGCACGGGGCCAAGGCCACCGCCACGCCGACGGCGGCCGTACCCGCGGCGCCGGAACCCGCCGTGGTGCTGACCGGCCTCACCGAGCGCAAGTTCGGCGGCGAGCCGATCCAGCTGACCCTGCAGTTCGAGCGGGCCGGTTCGATCACGGTGACCGTGCTGGTCGTGTCGCAGACCGGCGAGTACCTGTCATACTCCCCCGCTGCGGCGCCCGCGCCCACGCTCGCGCCGGCCCCGGTGACGACCGTGACCCCGCTGGTGTTCACCAAGGTCCCGGCCCCCGGCAAGAAGGCCAAGAAGGCCACGCCGACCCCGACGCCCTGATTCAGCCGGGAAACGACTCAGCCCGTACGGTCCCCGACCGCACGGGCTGAGTCCTTCCGCGGATCAGGGCTCGAACTTGTAGCCGAGGCCGCGGACGGTGACGATGTAGCGGGGCACGGAGGGGGACGGCTCGATCTTGGCCCGGAGCCGCTTGACGTGCACGTCCAGGGTCTTGGTGTCCCCGACGTAGTCGGCACCCCAGACCCGGTCGATGAGCTGCATCCGGGTCAGCACCCGGCCGGCGTTGCGGAGCAGGACCTCAAGGAGCTCGAACTCCTTGAGCGGCAGCTGGACCGTGCCGCCGCTCACACTGACGATGTGGCGCTCGACGTCCATCCGTACCGGGCCGGCCTCGAGCGTCGCGGGGGCGAGCTCCTCCACATCGCCCTGGCGGCGCAGTACGGCGCGGATCCTGGCGACCAGTTCGCGGGAGGAGAACGGCTTGGTGACGTAGTCGTCGGCGCCGAGTTCGAGCCCGACGACCTTGTCCACCTCGCTGTCCTTGGCGGTCAGCATGATCACGGGCACGTTGGAGCGGGCGCGCAGCTCACGGCAGACCTCGGTGCCCGGCAGGCCGGGAAGCATCAGGTCGAGTAGCACCAGGTCGGCGCCGTTGCGTTCGAAGGTCTCGATCGCATCGGGTCCGGTCGCCGCGATGGCGACTTCGAACCCCTCCTTGCGCAGCATGTACGACAGGGCGTCGCTGAACGACTCCTCGTCTTCGACGACGAGAACGCGGGTCACGGTGTGGCCTCCCGAACGGTGTCCATCTCAGAGTCCAACTCCGGTGCAGGGGATGAGTGCAACAGCGGCAATCGGAGGGTGAAGGTCGATCCGGAGCCTTCCTTGCTCCAGACGGTGACTTCGCCACCGTGCTTGGTGGTGACGTGCTTGACGATGGCGAGCCCGAGGCCGGTACCGCCGGTCTGGCGGGATCTGGCCGGGTCCACCCGGTAGAAACGTTCGAAGATGCGTTCGAGGTCCGCGTCGGGGATGCCGATTCCCTGGTCGGTGACGCTGATCTCGACGTGCTCGTCCTCGGCCACCCGGGTGGCGATGACCACGCGGGTGTTCTCGGGGCTGTAGGCGACCGCGTTGTCGACCAGGTTGCGGAGCGCGGTGGTCAGGAGTTCCTCGTCGCCCCGGACCTTGAGGCCGAGCCTGCCGCCGGTGGCCAGGTCGATGTTCTTGGCGGAGGCCTTGAGCCGGCAGCGGTCGATGGCCTCGGTGGCGATGCCGTCCAGGGGTACGGTCCTGAGCTCGGGCAGCGGCTCGTCGTTCTGTACCCGGGCCAGGGTGATCAGGTCGTGCACCAGGTTGGTGAGGCGGATCGACTCGTGCTGCATGCGCCCGGCGAACCGGCGTACGGCCTCGGGGTCGTCCGCGGCACCCTCGACGGTCTCGGCGAGCAGCTGCAGCGCCCCCACCGGGGTCTTCAGCTCGTGGCTCACATTGGCCACGAAGTCCCGCCGGATGGCCTCCACCCGGCGCTGTTCGGTGAGGTCCTCGGCGAGCACCAGGACGAGCCCGTGGGTGCCCAGCGGGGCGACCCGTACCGCGAACCAGCGGCCGTCACGGCGGCCACGGGCAGTGCCGACCTGCAGCTCCATCTCGCGGATCTCACCGTCCCTGCGGACCAGCCGCGCCATCGCCAGCAGCTCGTCGACGACCAGACGATCACCGCTGACCATGCCGAAGGCCCGCGCCGCCGAACTTGCGCGCAGTACCCGGTCCTCGGCGTCCACCACGACCGCGGACGACGGCAGTACGCTCAGTACGGACGCCACTCCTGGTGGCAGCCCGGACGTCGGCGCCGGGGCGTGCACAGCCTGCTGGGCCCGCTCGCTCACGCGTACCGCCAATCCAGTCGCCAACCCGATCGCCAACCCGACGAGCCCCGCCAGACCTGCGACAACCTCGACCTCCACACTTGGGATCGTAGGTCGGATTCAGTGTGCTCCTGCACCACGGGGTGATGTACTGACGGCACGTTCGTTCAGAGTTCACCTCTTCATCCAGGTTTGTTCACAGCGCTAAGACATGCTCTGTCGTGGATGATTCCGCGCTCGCGGGGTTCATCCCTCTCCAGAACGACATTTCGGCCCCTAAGGACACCAAGTTGCGCGACGCTTATCACGAGGAACTCGATTCCCTCTCGCACAAGCTCGTCGAGATGACCCGGCTGGCCCGCTCGGCCATGGCCCGGGCCACCACCGCGCTCCTTGACGCAGACCTGCGGCTGGCCGAGGAGGTCATCAGCGGCGACGAGCACATCAACAAGATCGACACGGAGATCGAGGAGACGGTCTTCGACCTCATGGCGCGGCAGCAGCCGGTGGCGGGCGACCTGCGGACCCTGATCACCTCGCTGCGGATGAGCGGTGACCTGGAGCGGATGGGCGACCTGGCGGTCCACATCGCCAAGACCGCCCGGCGCCGGCACCCCGAGTCGGCGGTGCCGCCCGAGCTGCAGTCCACCGTCCTGGAGATGGGTCAGGTCGCCGAGCGCATGATCGCCAAGGCGGGCAGCGTGATCGCGTCGCAGGACGTCGCGATGGGCCTGGAACTGGACGCCGACGACGACCAGATGGACAAGCTGCACAAGCGGCTGTTCACTCTGCTGCTCGCCCCGACCTGGAAGCACGGCGTGGAGCCCGCCGTCGACATCACCCTCGCCGGACGGTACTTCGAGCGCTTCGCCGACCACGCCGTACACGTAGCAGAGAACGTCGTCTACCTGGTGACCGGCCAACGGCCAGAAGAGATCAACCAGTAGAGGGCGACCCCAGCCGTTTGAAGGGATGCGTCGCGCGCTCGGCCGCACGCGGTCTGGACTGAGGATCTTCCGGGCACCCAGCGCCCGGAAGATCTGAGGGAAGACCGCGTGTCAAGCGGCCGAGCGCCGCCCGAGCGGAGCGAGGGCCATAACTACTTTCCCTGGTTCTTCACGGCTTCTATGGCGGCCTTGGCGGCGGCGGGGTCGAGGTACTCGCCGCCGCGCTTGAGGGGGACGAAGTCGCTGTCGAGCTCGTACACCAGCGGGATTCCGGTAGGGATGTTCAGGTCGATGATGGCGTCGTCGGAGATGCCGTCGAGGTGCTTGACCAGGCCGCGCAGCGAGTTGCCGTGCGCGGCGACCATGACGGTCTGCCCGGCGGCCAGGTCCGGGACGATCACGTCGTACCAGTAGGGCAGCATCCGGTCGATGACATCGGCCAGGCACTCGGTCCTGGGTACGAGCTCGGACGGCAGCCCGGCGTAGCGCAGGTCGTGCACCTGGGAGAGCGGGTCGTCGTCGGAGATCGGCGGCGGCGGGGTGTCGAAGGACCTGCGCCAGGTCTTGAACTGCTCCTCACCGAACTCTTCGCGGGTCTGCGCCTTGTTCTTGCCCTGCAGCGCACCGTAGTGCCGTTCGTTGAGCCGCCAGGAGCGCCGGACCGGGATCCAGAGCAGGTCCGCCACGTCCAGCGCGATGTTGGCGGTACGGATCGCCCGCTTCAGCACCGAGGTGTGCAGGATGTCAGGGGTGATGTCCGCGTCAAGGAGCAGGTCACCGCCGTTGGTGGCCTCGACCTCGCCCTTCTCGGACAGATCAACGTCCACCCAGCCGGTGAACAGTCCTTCCGCGTTCCAGACGCTTTCGCCGTGCCGGAGCAAAATCAGGGTCGCCATGGGACCAGAGTTTAACTACCGCCGAGCCGGGTCGGCGAACGAGGCGAACGCCTGCAGGTTGGCGAGGCTCTCGCCGCGCTTCTCCCGCCAGTCCCACTCCTTGAGGATCGAGGACTTGAAGCCGAGCTCGAGCGCCCTGTCGAAGTTCTCGTCGCAGTAGGTGAGCACGCAGCCGAGCAGCCGGTCGATCTCGTCGGGGCTCACCGAGGCCAGCGCGACCCGGCCGACCACGTAGACGTCCCCGACCGGGTCGAGAGCGAACCCCATGCCGTACATCCGCCCGTTGCGCTCCAGCAGGAAGCGGTAGAAGGCGGCGTGGTTCTCGTCGGGCTGCCGGCAGAAGAACGCCTCGATGTGCAGGCTGTGCTCGCCGACTACCAGCCAGGCCATGGTGGCCAGCTTGTGGTGTCCTGGCAGTTTGACGAGGTACGCGCCGGGTCTGGGGTTCTCATGCGACAGCTCCGCCTCGGCGAGGGCGGCCTCGATGATCTCCTCAGGCCTCACGCTGAGACCCGCAGTACCTGTTCGTCCACAGCACTCGTGTATACCTCCAGGAGCCGGTCGACGGTGCCGGACCAGCCGAATTCGCCCGCGTGTCGCAGTGCCTCGTGCGCCATCCAGTTCCGCCGCCGGGGCTCGGCGGCGAGCTGCGCGAGCACCACCGCGTAGTCGGCCGGATCATGACCGGGGACCAGCACACCCGACTCGCCGTCCTTGACGGCCGTGCGGAGCCCACCCACCGAGGCCGCCACCACTGGGGTGCCGCAGGCCTGGGACTCCACCGCGACCAGCCCGAAGGACTCGTTGTGCGAGGGCACCACGGTGACGTCGGCGGCCCGGTACCAGTCGGCCAGCTCGGGCTGCGGGCAGGGCGGCTCGAACCGCACGACATCGGCGATGCCGAGCAGCACGGCCAGTTTCTGCAGCTCCTCGGGCCGGGACCGGGCGGCGCCCGAGGGCCCGCCGACCACGGCCACCACGAGGCGGCTGCGCAGCGAGGGGTCGTCCTCCAGCATCCGCGCGGCAGCGTGCAGCAGTACGTCCGGGGCCTTCAGCGGCTGGATCCGCCCGACGAAGAGCATCACGAAGGCGTCGTCGGGCAGCCCGAGCCGCCCGCGCGCCCCGGGGGCGGGCCGGAATGTCGAGAGGTTCACGCCGGGGTTGACGGTGGCCACCCTGGAGGGTTCGGCGTCATAGAGGGCGATCAGCTGCCGGGCCTCTTGGGAGGTGTTGGCGATCAGCCGGTCGGCGGTCTCCACGACCTGCTCCTCACCGAGCACCCGGGCGGGGGGCTCCGGCGAGTCACCGAGCGCGAGGGCCTCGTTCTTGACCTTGGCGAGGGTGTGCATGGAGTGCACGAGCGGCACGCCCCAGCGGGCCTTCGCGACCCAGGCGGGCTGCCCGGAAAGCCAGTAGTGGGAGTGCAGAAGGTCATAGTGCCCTGGCTCGTAGGACGCCTCCGTCCGCAGCAGCCCGGAGGTGAACCCGCAGAGCTGGCGCGGCAGGTCGTTCTTGTCGAGCTCCTCGAACGGCCCGGCCACGATGTGCCGTACCAGCACCCCGGGACTCAGCTCGACGACCGTCTGCTGCCCGCGGCACGTGGCCCGGGTGAAGATGTCCACCTCGATGCCTCGGGCGGCCAGCAGCTTGGCCACCTCGACGATGTAGACGTTCATGCCCCCCGCATCGCCCGTACCCGGCTGATCGAGCGGCGACGTGTGAACGCTGATCGTCGCAACCCGGTTGATCCGACCCGACACAGGCAGCACCTCCGATAGCACAACCTATAGATCAGCCCCCCTTGTTCCCCGACCGGGTCCGTTCAGCCGTGGCGTTTCCCGCACCGGAGACCCCCGAGGTGCGGGAAACGCCACGACTCAACGATGATGTGGGGGTGCGGAAGACAGCGGTGGTCACAGGGGCAAGCAGCGGGATCGGGGCGGCGACGGCCAGGAGGCTGGCCGCCGAAGGGTTCAACGTGGTGCTCGCGGCGCGGCGGCGGGGGCGGCTTGACGACCTCGTGGAGGAGATCGAGAAGGCCGATCCCCAGGGGCGCAGCGGGTTCGTTGAGGCGGTTACGCTGGACGTCACCTCGCAGGCGTCGGTGGACGCCCTCGCCTCGGGCTTGACGGCCTGCCACGTCCTGGTGAACAACGCGGGCGGCGCGATCGGGGTGGAGCGGGTCGCCGACGCGGACCCGGCGGACTGGGCCGCGATGTACGACACCAACGTGCTGGGGCTGCTGCGGGTCACCCGGGCGCTGCTGCCCAAGCTGATCGACAGTGGCGAGGGCCATGTCGTGAACATCACCTCGCTCGCCGCTCATGCGGTGTACGAGGGGGGTGCCGGGTACGTCGCGGCCAAGCACGCGGCGGCGGCGGTGAACGACACGATGCGCCTGGAACTGGTGGAGCAGCCGGTCCGGATCACCGAGGTGGCCCCCGGCATGGTCCAGACCGAGGAGTTCACGCTCAACCGGCTCCGCGGGGACGCAGAGGCCGCCAAGAAGACCTACCAGGGGGTACCGGGACCGTTGAGCGCCGACGATGTGGCCGACTGCGTCGCCTGGGCGGTGACCAGGCCCGCGCACGTGAACATCGACCGGATCGACGTAAAGCCACGCGCGCAGGCCGCCCCGTACCGGATCCAACGGATCTAAGTCCTGTCCCGTGGATCTTCATGGGACAGTCCAGGACAGGCCCTAGCGGTAGATCTCGGTGAAGGGCATCCGGCGGCCTTTCTCCTGTACGGCTCCGGCGGCCAGCACCTGCCTGCCGCCTGGGATCCGCGAGATGTCCCCGAGCATCGCGTTGCCTCGCCGTACCGGGCCGTACACCTTGATCCAGGAACGGCCGGTCCAGTGCAGGTAGTACGACCGGGTGGCGGTCTTGGTGGTGTACGGCACCACCCAGGCGCCGCTGCCGCCGTCGCCGGTGAGGGCCAGCAGCCCGACGCCGCCGGGGCTGGGGGTCGCCGCCCAGGTCCTGCCGTTCCAGTGCAGCAGCGTGGACGCTCCCGTCGCCCAGACGCTCGTCGGTGACTCCGCGTCGATCGTCGTCAGGCCCGTCCCGCCGGTGACCGGCATGTTGTGCCATGCCCGGCCGTCCCAGTGCATGACGAGCGAGAGGGCGGTCTTGCCGGACCCGGACGACCCGGCGAGCCAGACGTCGCTCCCGGTCCGCACGCTCACCGAGGTCAGCGAGGCGCCCGGGGGCAGCGGAACGCTCACCTTCGCCCAGGCGGAACCGGTCCAGCGCAGCACGTCGCTTGTGGCGCCGCCTCCGCTGACCGTCCACGCGGAGCCGTCCCTGGCGGCGCCGACCGCCGCCGGCACGCCCCGTACCGGATAGGCCACCTGCGCCCAGGCGGTGCCGTTCCAGAAGATCGCCGTCGGGCCGGACAGGCCGACGCCGACCGCCCAGGCGTGCCGTGCGTCCGCGCCCGCCACCCCGGTGGCGATGAGCTGGACGGGGGTACGGTCCCGCCGCCACTTCTTGCCGTCCCACCGCAGCAGCGCGGTCTGCGGTCCGGGGTCCTCGATTCCGGTGGTCCACGCCGTACGGGCGTCGACGGCGGCGATCACGTTGAGCGCCGAGGGATGTACCGGAGCCGGAGTGGGAATATCCCACCAAGCCGACCCGGCAGCCTGCGCCGGGGCGGCTGTTCCCACGGCTGCTGTTCCCAAGGCGGCTGTTCCCACAAAGACAGCATGGAGAGTCATCACGGAAATACCTGGTTTGCGCGCCATGCTGCAGAACCCTAGACCCGATTTCCGGTTATGTGTCAAATATGCGGACTACTCACATCGGCGCAATGAAGGTGTTTCACAGATGTCGTCCGGCGTTCTATTCACAGCTGACAAGACTTGCCATACTCGCACTTCCCACCCTGAGAGAGGACCGTGCGCATGGACCACCTGACCCGGCGCGGATTTCTGGCCGGAACCGCCGGAACCGCCGCGATCATGGCCGCCGGCAGCGTCGCCGAAGCCTCATCCAGCCCAGCGCCGGTCGGGCCGCTGCCTGAGCCGGGCCGGTCCGGTATCGACCATATCGTCGTGGTGATGATGGAGAACCGGTCCTTCGACCACTATCTCGGCTGGCTGCCGGGCGCCGACGGACGGCAGGCGGGCCTGTCCTTTCTGGACAAGAACGGGGTCGCCCAGGCCACCCACCATCTGGCCGTCCCGTACGGCTGTGGATTCTCCGACCCCGACCACTCCTACGGCGGCGGCCGTACCGAATTCAACAACGGCGCGTGCGACGGCTGGCTTCGGGCGGGCAACAACGATACCCTCTCGATCGGCTACTTCGAGGGCGCCGACCTGGGCTTCTACGGCAAGGCGGCGCCCGACTGGACCGTGTGCGACCGGTATTTCGCGGCCGTGATGTCCTCGACGTTCCCCAACCGGATCTTCCAGCACGCCGGGCAGACCGACCGGATCTCCAACACCTTCACCCTCTCCCAGCTCACCACCATCTGGGATCGGCTGGCGGCGAAGAAGGTCCCGGCGAAGTACTACTTCACCGACGTGCCGTTCACCGCCCTGTGGGGCATCAAGCATATGGACATCAGTCACCTGATCAGCGAGTTCTACCAGGATGCGGCGCTCGGCACCCTGCCGGCGGTGTCGTTCGTGGAGCCCGGCTTCGGGGGCGAGGCGCTGCAGGGCCTGTCCGAGGACGAGCACCCGCTCGCCGACATCCGGTTCGGGCAGCACTTCCTCAGCAAGATCTACGAGGCCGTCACGACCTCACCGAACTGGGAGCGGACCCTCCTGGTGATCAACTACGACGAGTGGGGCGGCTTCTTCGACCACGTTCCCCCGTCGGTGGCCGCCGACCCCCGCCCGGATCTCGGTACCGGGCTGCGCGGTTTCCGGGTGCCCTGCCTGCTGATCTCGCCCCGGGCCCGGCGCGGGTCGGTCGCGCACCACACCTACGACCACACCTCGGTGCTGAAGGCGATCGAGTGGCGGTGGGGCCTTGCACCGCTGTCGGTCAGGGACGCGACCGCCCGCAACATCGCCGAGGCCCTCGACTTCTCCGCCCCGCCCAACCTGCACGCACCCAAGTACCACGTCCCTCCCCCGCTGACCCTCGGCTGCCTTGACCCCGCCCACACCCACTACGGCGACGACTGGTCCGACCTGAAGCGTTACGCCACACAGCGGTCCTTCGGCTTCCGTTGACTCGTGGCGTTTCCCGCACCGTTTCTTCAAACGGTGCGGGAAACGCCAGCTTCTGTTGGACGACTCAACGAGGGGTGAGGGCCTCCCAGGGGAGGGTGACCTCACCTTCGCGCCAGCGTTTCCGGCCGCCCAGGGGTGGGCGGGTGAGGACGGGCCAGGTGGTGGCGAGGTCCTGGACGGCGGCGGTCCAGCGCTGCCTGGGGCCGAACGCCTTCCGGGGTGCGGCGGTCGCCCAGGCCCGGTCGAAGTCCCGCAGCAGCTCGTGAATCCGCTCCCCAGGCACGTTCCGGTGGATCAAGGTCTTCGGCAGCCGTTCCGCCAGTTCGGAGGGCCGCCCCAGCGATCCGAGATGTGCCGCCAGCGTGACCGCCCCTCGTTGAGTCGTGGCGTTTCCCGCACCGTTTCCCCGATCAGTGCGGGAAACGCCAGCTTCTGTTGGACGACTCAACGAGATCCAGGAGGCTCGGCGGCCGATCTCGTCGCAGGTTCCCTCCACCAAGAGGCCGCCGGGGGTCAGGGCGTACAGGAGGCGGTCCCAGGCCTGCCAGGCCTCGTCCTCGGAGTACTGGCGGAGCACGTTGAAGGCCCGGACGAGGACCGGCGGGCGGTCCACGGGCAGCTCGAAACCGCCCCGCCGGAAGGACAGGCCCGGACAGGAGCAGTCCTGGGCGGCGGCGACGCGGGCGGGGTCGATCTCCAGGCCGACGACCTCGACCTGGGGGCAGACCGCGCGAAGCCGCTGGAACAGCTCGACCGTGGTGATCGGGGACGCCCCGTATCCGAGATCGACGACCAAGGGCCGCTCCACGGACCTCAGCAGGGGCCCCTGGGTGGCGGCGATCCACCGGTCAACGCGGCGCAGCCGATTGGGGTTGGTGGTGCCGCGGGTGATCGCCCCCTCGGGCCGGCGTACGCGAGACACCGCCAAAGCCTACGCACGTTGTTGAGTCGTGGCGTTTCCCGCACTGATAGGAGAAACGGTGCGGGAAACGCCGCGAGTCAACGGTTATGAGGTGGGGAGGGTGAGGGTCGTGGGGGAGGTGAAGGTGAGGGTGGTGCCGGTTCTGCTCATGCTGCGGTAGCGGACGTCCATGGTGTCGATCACCAGGGCGAACCGGTGGCCGGCGGCCACATTCCAGCGGATCGGCTCGAGGCGGAGGTCGATCGGCAGCGCCCTGCCCGGCAGCGCACCGCGCAGGGTGTAGGGCTTGTAGGTGATCAGGGAGCCGACCCCGTCGGGGCCGACGTCGTAGAGGTAGGCGAACAGTGACGTGTTCGGCGCGCTCGGGGTGACCGTGGTGTGGAGCAGGGGGAAGCCGCCGACCGACGTGGCCACCGGCAGGACCGGCCCGGTCCAGACCAGCGCATTGCGGCGGTCCACGTCCGAGAGCTTGATCTTCCAGGAGATCCCGGCCTGCTGGGAGGCGCCGGTGACCTCCACGACCCCGCTGTCGGCGACCGTGGGCACTCCGGCGGAGATCCGTTGAGCACTGATGCCGTACCGGAGAAGATGGGGTCCCATCGCGGACAGGGAGGGGAACGACAGCCAGCCGCCGCCGTTGGCCGCCTTGACGGTGATCGGGTCCTCCCGGTCGACGCCGTTCGCGGAGCCGCGCAGATAGTGGTCGAACCAGCGGGTGGCGGCGGCCCAGGTGTCATTCGGCAGGCCGACCGCGCCGAGCAAGTCGGCGGTCCCGTGGTCTCCGGGCTGCAGCATCAGGTGCTTCGGCCCGGTCAGCCGCGTGAAGAAGTCAGTGACCTGGCTGGGCGGGAAGATCCCGTCCTCCCACTGGTTGCCGATCATTACGGCCGGGTGGGCGGCGTTGAGCCGGCTCAGGTACGTCGCGGCGCCCCGGGTGGCCGCGAGCGGCAGCACCTTCGCGATGTCATCGGAGAGGTAGGCGTTCTGCACCTTGATCAGATCCGGGCTGGGCCGCCCGGTCACGTTGCCGAGCAGCAGCAGGCCGCCCGCGGCCTGTTCGCTGACCGTACGGTTGGGGTAGAGCGAGGCGATCAGGTCGGCCCACCCGCTCATCGCCGCGACGGCCCGTACGCGCTTGTCCTTGGCGGCGGTCAGCAGCGCGATGCCCGCACCGTAGGACACTCCGGCCATGCCGACCTTCGACGGGTCCGCGTGGCGGTGCGCGATGGCCCAGGTGATGAGGGCGCTGGCGTCCCCGACGTCCTTGGGCCCGGCGACCTCGATCTGGCCTCCGGAGTCCCAGAAGCCCCGACTGGTGTAGCTGATCACCTCGTAGCCCGACGTGCTCGCCAGCTTGACGGCGGCACCGAGGTACTCCCCGTCGAGCAGCGACCAGCTCGACGGCATGACCAGCAGCGGGAACGGCCCGTTCCCGTCCGGCTTCACCACGAACGCCCTGATCGGGGTGGAGCCGTCGCCGGGGATCGACTCGTACGTCGTGGTGTAGCCCTGATCGGCATGCGCGGGGGCCGCGGCCACGGAGCCCAGCGCCGCCACCGCGAGCGCGGTCACCAAGGACAGAGTTCTACGCACGTCCAACCTCCAGGAACCGGTACCGGAGGTAAGTAAAGACCTACTGACCGGTAAGTAGCAAGAGGTATTGGACGATGAAGCAATAGTCAGCGTGGCAGCACGTACAGCAGCAGCGGCACGATCGCGATGATCCCGGCGACAACGACCGTGCCCACCTGCGAATACGCACGGGGCGGCACCGGTTCGAGCAGCCTGCGGACCCGCAGCAGGACCTGCCCGCCACCAGCCGACAACGCACCGCTGGGCGCAGCCGCCGGGCGGGCGGCCGCGAACCGCAGCAGCGCGGTGGCCAGTTCCCGGGGCGAGCGGTGCAGCCGGGCGCGGTCGTCGGCGCGCATCTCGATGAGCAGCTCGACCGCGTCCAGGCAGCGGGCGACGAGGCCGATGCGCGGCAGGGAGGTGAACGGCAGCAGGACCAGGTCGTGCCGCTCGCGCACATGGGCCCGTTCATGGGCGAGTACGGCGGCCAGTTCGGCCTGGTCGAGGAGTTCCAGGGTCCCGGCGCTGACCACGACCTTGGCGGACCGTACCCCCGGCACGCAGTAGGCGGCCGCGGCGGGATGATCGAGCACCACGGTTCCCCGTACCCCCGAATCGCGGGCCACCAGGGCGAGCACCGCGCGGTGCCGGCGACGCGCCGACCCCACTCCGTGCACCGCGTACAGCAGCAGCGTGAGCAGGAAGGCGCCGAGGCCGAGCCCGGCGGCCAGCGCCACCCCGTCGAACAGGTTCAGGCCGGCGCCACCGCCGGTGACCAGGTCGGCGAGGCCGCCCGCGATCCCGCTGCGGTACGGCAGCAGCCCGACGGCGAGCAGCGCCCCGATGGACGCGACCCCCCAGGCCAGGCCGAGCGCCTGCCAGAGCAGGATGGCGGTACGCGGCGCACGCCAAGTCCAGCGGGCGCCTGACAGCCAGTGCGCGGCGGGCAGTGTGCCGGCCGCGATCAGCATGAGCAGCGCCGCGCCGATCATCCCGGAGGCTCGAGTTCGGCCAGCACCTGGCGGAGCAGTTCGGCCTCGTCACCGGAGACCGAGCGGGCGAAGTGGGCCAAGGCCGCGTCGCGGTCGCCGGTCAGGTCGAGGGCGCCCAGCATCAGCTCGGCGACGTAGTCCTCCTTGCTGGCCACAGGGTGGTAACGCCAGGCCCTGCCGTCGCGTTCCCGCTGCAGGAAACCCTTCTTGGCGAGCCGGTCGAGGACCGTCATCACCGTTGTGTGCGCGAGGTCCCGGTCGTCGGCCAGCGCGCGGCTGACGTCTCGTGCGGTGGCCGCATCGGGCCGCGCCCACAGGACCTCCATGACGCTGCGTTCCAGTTCGCCAAGACCCTTCATGCGTTCACCATACCTGTGATCACCCACACGTAGTAGTACTACAACTTGTAGTACTACGCTCTGTCGTATGAACCCTGCGGACTTCGCCGCGGCCCGGGAGCAGATGGAGATCACCCTGGGCTTCCACATCGTGCTGGCCAGCATCGGCATCGGGCTTCCCGCACTCACCCTGCTCGCCGAATGGCGCTCCCAGCGCACCAGCGATCCCGCCTACGCG
Source organism: Actinomycetes bacterium (assembly GCA_025964615.1). Taxonomy (GTDB): domain Bacteria; phylum Actinomycetota; class Actinomycetes; order Streptosporangiales; family Streptosporangiaceae; genus RYN-227. The sequence continues at coordinate 12,233 of JAOPYM010000326.1, read as the reverse complement.
GCGCTGGCGCACCGCTGGGCCAAGGCCACCGGGGTGCTGTTCGCGGTCGGCGCGGTGTCGGGCACCGTGCTGTCCTTCGAGTTCGGCACACTCTGGCCGCGCTTCATGTCCACCTATGGCCAGGTCTTCGGTACGGCGTTCGCGCTGGAGGGCATCGCGTTCTTCATCGAGGCCATCTTCATCGGGATCTACCTGTACGGCTGGGACCGGCTGTCGCCCCGGGCCCACCTGCTCAGCGGCGTCCCGATCGTCGTCTCCGGCCTGCTGTCGGCGTTCTTCGTCGTCACCGTCAATGCCTGGATGAACCAGCCGCGCGGGTTCCGCCTGGTCGGCGGGCATGCGGTGGACGTACGGCCGCTGACGGCCATGTTCAACCCGGCGACCCCGCCGGAGGCGGTGCACCTGATCCTGGCCTCGCTGATGGTCTGCGGCTTCATCGTCGCCTCGGTGTACGCGGTCGCCATCCTGCGCGGGCGCGGCGACCGGTACCACCGGCTCGGCTTCGCCATCCCGTTCACGCTGGCCGCCGTGGTCACCCCGTTCCAGCTGATCGTCGGCGACTGGGCCGCCCGGTTCGTCTCGGCCAAGCAGCCGGTCAAGTTCGCCGCCATGGAGGACATCGCCCGTACCCGGGCCGGAGTCCCGCTCAAGCTCCCCGGTCTTGAGATCCCGGACGGGCTGTCCCTGCTGCTGCGGTTCGATCCGCACGCCACCCTGCAGGGCCTCGACTCCGTCGCGCCCGCCGACCGCCCGTCCACGCCCGTCGTGCACACCGCCTTCGACCTCATGGTCGCCCTCGGCACCCTCCTGCTCGCCCTCTCCGCCTGGTGGGCGCTGACGTTGGCCCGTCCAACAGAAGCTGGCGTTTCCCGCACTCTCCCTGCGAATGCGGGAAACGCCACGGGTCAACGGTGGTTTTTCCGGGGGGCTGCGGTGGCCGGGGTGGCGGCGGTGGTGGCGATGTGGGCGGGGTGGACCGTGACGGAGGTCGGGCGGCAGCCCTGGATCGTGTACGGGTACATGCGCACCGTCGACGCGCTCAACCCATCGGGCGGGCTGCGGTACGGGATGTACGTGGTGACCGTCGTCTATGCCGTCCTGATCGCCTTGACCATCGCGGTGTTGCGCCGGATGAGGGTGACCCGATGACGTACGTGTTCGCCGCCAAAGGGCTGCTGCTCGCCGGGCTCTCGGCCTATCTGCTGTTCGGCGGGGCCGACTTCGGCGCCGGGATCTGGCACCTCGCCGGACGCCGCGACTCGCGGGAGCGGGAGTGCGTGGAGCATGCGATGGGGCCGGTGTGGGAGGCCAACCACGTCTGGCTGATCTTCGTGATGGTGCTGACCTGGACGGTGTTCCCGCCGGTCTTCGCGGGCGTCATGACCGCGTTCTGGGTCCCGTTGTCGCTGGCCGCGCTCGGCATCGTGATCCGGGGCAGCGCGTTCGTCTTCTACAAGACGCTTCCCCAGCACCGGGTCTTCGCCTGGGCGTTCGGGATCTCCTCGGTGCTCACGCCGTTCACCCTGGGGGCGGTCGCGGGTTCCGTCGCCACCGGCCGCAGGTCCTGGCTGAGCGCGCAGGGTCTGTATGCCGGACTGCTGACGGTGGTCCTCTGCGCCTACCTCGCCGCCGTCTACCTCACCTGGGACGCCCACCGGACGGACGGCCCCGCCGGCCGGTTCCGCGCCTACGCCCTGGGGACCGGTGCGCTCGTCGGCCTGCTGGCCCTGCCGGGCGCCGCGCTCCTCGGCGTGCGGTCACCGCTGCTGCTGATCTCCGCGGCCTCCGGGCTGGTCTCGCTCACGCTGCTCTGGCGTCGCGCCTATGTGGCGGTACGGGTCAGTGCCGCGCTCGCCGTCGGGGCCGTTCTGTGGGGCGCCGCCGACCTGGCCCCGCTGAACCTCGACGCGTCCGCCGCCCAGGACACGGTGCTGCAGGCGGTCCTCATCGCCCTGGGGGCCGGCGCCGTCATCCTGCTGCCCTCACTCGCCTGGCTCTACATTCTCTTCCAGCGGGAACCGCGTCACCAGGGACCGTAGGGGCCCGCGTTGCCGCCGGTGCCCTTCTTGTTGCGGTAGGGGCGGACGGCGGGGCGTACATCCGCGAGATAGACCGCAGCGGCGATGAACGCGATGATCGGCAGCATCTCGAGGAGCCTCAGGAACTGCGCCGCACCGCCGAGCCCGATCACGTTCGCGATCCCCAGGATGATCAGCCAGATCTGCTTGGTCTGCTTGCCGGAGGCAGCGAAGGCCTGCGCGGGCGCGCGCAGCGCGTCGACCAGTGCCCACACCTCGCATACGAACGCGATGATCGCGATCAGCCAGAAGAAGTAATTGAGCGCACCTTGGACCTGGAACACCGCTGACCACCCTCCGGATCTCTAGCTTGCTGGCGCTCGCTCCGCTCGCGCGGTGCTTGGGCCACCCACCCTATGCGCAAGCGGGCCCGGCCGGGGCAAACCCCTGCCAGGCCCGCTCTCAGCACGTTCAGTTGGACGACTTCTTGGCCGCGGCCTGCGCGGTCTTCTTGGTCTGGCTCGCGACGGCCTTGGCCTTGCGCACGGTCTCCTTGGCGCCGGCCTCGAGCTCGTCGCCGACCTCGTCGGCCTTGTTCACGACCTTCTTGCCCCGCTCGGCGAGCACGTCGATCAGCTCGACGGCCCGGCTCCCGGCGTGGGTGACGTAGGAGACGGCCGCACCGGGCAGGTCGCTGGTGTCGACCCGCTCCTGCAACTTGGTCACGTTCTCCCGGACCTCGCCGCGGTACTTGACGACGTTGTCCCGGACCTCGACGCGGTACTTGGCGACAGTCTCGCGGATCTTGATCACGGTGTCGGGCAGCTCGCGGAGCTTCTCAACCGCGAGGTCCCCGGCACCGACTGCGGTGTAGACAGGCTTGTTGTCGCGCAGCTTGGTGGCAAGCGTCATACGACTTCTTCCTTCCTGGAAGGGGCTTCTTGGGCGCTGGCTCCTTCGTTCTCCTTGCGGAACGACTCGTAGATGTCGAGCAACACCTGCTTCTGCCGTTCGCTCAGGATGAGGTCGGCCCGTACGGCGGACTGCACATCGCTGTCGGCCTCCCGGTCCTCCAGGATTCCGGCCTGGATGTACAGCGCCTCGGCGGAGATCCGCAGACCCTTGGCGATCTGCTGAAGGATCTCCGCGCTCGGCTTGCGCAGTCCCCGCTCGATCTGGCTGAGGTACGGGTTGGAAACTCCCGTGGTCTCGGCCAGCTGACGGAGCGAGACCTTCGCCCGCTGTCTCTGCTCCCGAATGTACTCCCCGATGGAGCCGACCTTCGAACTTGCCATACCCCCACCATGCGTCATCTTGCTTGCAATTGCAAGCGGGCTAGCTAGCGCCCGCCCGTGAGCCTCATCACGTCAGGGGAGGCTGCGGAACTGGCGGGACTGGGAGATCGCGCCGGAGGTCGCGAGGGTGAAGGCGCGCATCGACTCGGCGAAGTTGGACAGGTCCCACTCGGCGGGGCCCTCGTACCAGTACAGGTTGTCAGCCCCCTCCGCGCGGATGCCCTCGTTCTCCACGGTCCTGGACCAGTGGCCGATCGCGTCGAACACCACCGCGTACGGCAGATAGCGGGAGTAGATCGGGATGCGCTGTGCCTCGGGCACCTCCGAGGCGTCACCGCGCAGCAGGTGCGCCCGGAAACCGATGGTGTGTGCGAGGACCGCGGCGCCATGGGCGGTCTTGGCCGGCATGAACCGGCCGCCGTACGCCAGCGCCGTACCGCCGATGATCACGGCAAGGCCGACCACCGCCAGGTCGGTGAAGATCGCCAGGGCGATCGTGCCGGCGATGCCGAGCACGATCAGCAGGAGGCCCGCCGTCGTCCACCGGGTCCGTACGGCGTCGGGGCGCCGGGTGAACCAGCCCTGGGTGACGACGTCCTTGTACATCGCCTCACGGACGCGGGTGAGCTGGTCGGCGAAGGTCCCGCCCAGCTCCGACAACCGGACCGAGTCCCTGCCGGCGAACAGCGCGTCGAACAGCAACTGCTCGTACGGCAGCAGGTCGGACGTACGGTCCTGCTTGATCAGCTTCCAGTCCAGCCGGCCGGTGGCGGCCCGGTCCTCCTCCTCGATCAGCAGGTAGCCGCGGACCGCCAGGTCCACGATCGTGGCGGTGACGTCGATGACGTCGGCCTGCTCGTCGATGAGGGTGCCGATCTGACCCGGCCGTACATCCGCAGGGGGCGCGAAGGCCTCGGCCTCCACGGGCGAGCGGTCGCCCTCGGAGGCCAGCTTGCCGACCACCCTGGCGTCCCTGCCGCGCAACATGTAAAGCGCGCCGAAACCGCCGATCAGCAGCAGGAGCAGGGCCGCCAGCGCGCCCCCGGTGACCCGGTTGATGCTGAAGGCGGTGGCCAGAGTCCGGCGCATCTCGTAGATCGGCTTGGCGTTCGTGGTGCCCAGCGGGTAGCCGACGACCACCGTCAGGTACTCGTCCGACAGCAGGTTCTGCTGACCGAACTGGCCCTGTGTCGCGGTGTGGTCGGTGAAGAACTGGGTGCAGCCCGTGGAACTCTCAAGGACGCCGGCGAAACAGTTGAGGCTGTGGATCGCGGCGGTCGACTCGACGGTGGTCTTGGCCTGCAGGACGGGGACCTGCCAGCCGCCGACCGCCGTCCAGCGCAGCTCCTCGTCGGTGCCGAGCGCCATGATCGCGCCGCTCACGTCATAGCTCAGGCTCACGGTGTGCCGGCCGGTGAGCGGCCCGGGTGCCTTCAGCCCGAAGCGGGTCCGGTCGCCCTCCGCGGTCGGGCCGGTCAGGGTGGCGGGGCCCCCGTCGGGACTGGACACGGTGACGTTCGACAGCTTGAAGACCCGGTCGCGGGTGTCGTTGTCGCGTACCCGGGTGACGAAGGTCCTTTCGAGACCGCTGCTCCCGGCGAACTCGTAGGCGATCGTCTCCGTGACATGCAGGACACCGTCAGGACCGACGGCGACGGCCACCACGTCACTGTCGACCTTCTCCCCGGCGGGAACGGCGACGGTGGCGTGAGCCGCGGTGGGCATGAGGACACCCGCGATGGCCATGGGCGCGATGAGCAACCGCAAACGACCGAGCATGAGCGGAGATGCTATCGGTACCGAGCCGCCCCCCCAGGTGAGATATGACCTATTTCCCCATTCCGGCCGTGCCGCCCGCAGGCACAAATCCCGGGTCCCTCCGCCCGAAACCCCTGCCCTCCCAACCGTTGACTCGTGGCGTTTCCCGCACCGTTCGACGAAACGGTGCGGGAAACGCCACGAGTCAACGGAGTAGGGGGGTGGGGTGGATGGAGCCGACTGGGGTGTCGCCGCCCAGGAGGGGGGTTTCGGCCAGGTCGTTGATGAGGGGGGCGCCCAGGGTCTGGAGGAGGGCGACGGTGACGGGGGTGCGGGCCCGCATGGCCCCATCGTCGATCTTGAGGGCGCCCGCGGCCCCGTCCGGCAGGGCGAAGGCGTCGACGCCCTCGGCGCCACATTTGAGGAGCAGGCCGGGGATCGCGTCCATCAGGCGGCGCTCCTCGCGGTGCGTCCCCGAGGTCCACTCCGGGTGGGCCCGGAAGGCGTCCGCGAGCCGGCGCTCGTGCGTTCCGGGGGCTCCCAGGACCAGGGCGCGGAAGGCCCGGGCGACGCCGGTGAGCGAGATGGCGAACAGCGGGGCACCGCATCCGTCGATGCCGGTCGCGGCCGCCTTCTCCCCGGCCAGTTCCTCGACCACCGCCCGTACTCCCTGCTGCAGGGGATGGGACGGATCCAGGTACGACTCGACCGGCCAGCCGTTGAGTACGCAGGTGGCGAGCATCGCGGCGTGCTTGCCCGAGCAGTTCATCCGGACCCGCGAGGGACCCTCACCTCGGGCGGCGACCTCGTACGCCACCCGGGGCTCCATGGGCCACTGCGCCGGGCAGCGCAAGGCGTCCTCGGCGAGTCCCGCCGAGGCGAGGATCCGCCGTGCGCCCTGGACGTGGAAGTCCTCCCCCGAGTGGCTGGCGGCCGTCAGCGCGAGCAGTTCCCCGTCCAGGGTCAGGCCCGCGCGCAGCATCGCCAGCGCCTGGAAGGGCTTGTTGGCCGATCGGGGGAAGACCGGCCCGGCGACATCGCCGAGCCGCAGCGCGGCGGAACCGTCGGCCGCGAGCCCGACCACCGCGCCACGGTGCCGGGACTCCACGACCCCGGAACGTTCCACTTCGACCAGCACTGGATTGATCTGCATGTACAGAGTCTCCCGGATGACCAGAGAGGCCGGGACAGAGCGCCGCATAGGGTTGGGGGTATGAAGAGCCCGCTGCTGCAGCTGCCCGGAGCCGTACAAGCCGATGCGCCCGACGACGGCGTGGCGTGGCATTACGGGGAGCCCTCGCAGGAACAGCGGGCGCTGGCGCAGGGCACGGGGTTCACCGACCGGAGCAACCGCGGGGTCATCCGGATCGAGGGGCCCGACCGGTTGCGCTGGCTGCACAGCATGCTCACCCAGCACCTGGAGGGCCTGCGTCCGCACGAGCCGACCGAGTCGCTGATCCTCAGCCCGAACGGGCACATCGAGCACCATCTGGAGCTGGTGGACGACGGCGAGGCGGTGTGGGCGCACGTCGAGCCCGGCACCACGCCGGCCCTGGTGGAGTTCCTGGAGAAGATGAAGTTCATGCTCCGGGTCGAGGTGGCCGATGTCACCGGGTCGTACGCCGTGGTCAACGGGGCGGCCGAGGGCCTGCGGGTCCTGCGCGGGGACGTGCTCGTCCCCCGCGCGGAGCTGGCGGTGCCCGACGGGCTGCGGCCCGCCGGGCTGTGGGCGTACGAGGCGTTGCGGATCGCCGATCACCGGCCGCGGCTCGGCTTCGAGACCGACCACAGGACCATCCCCAACGAGGTCGGCTGGCTCGACAGCGCCGTACATCTGAACAAGGGCTGCTACCGGGGCCAGGAGACCGTGGCCCGGGTGCACAACCTGGGCCGCCCGCCGCGCAGGCTGGTCTTCCTGCACCTGGATGGCAGCGTCGACCGCCTCCCGGTGCACGGCGACCCGGTGGAGCTCGACGGGCGCCAGGTCGGGTTCGTCGGGTCGGCCGCCCGCCACCACGAGCTGGGCCCGATCGGGCTGGCGCTGGTGAAGCGGAACGTGCCCGTCGAGGCCGGCCTGCTCGCCGGCGGGGTGGCCGCCGCGCAGGAGGTCGTCGTGGATCCGGATGCGGGCATACACGTTCAGGTCGATGTCCGGCGGCACCGAGCGTAGATCGATACGCTTCCGGGCAAAGGATGGGCATGGTGGTGCACCCGGAAGAGCAATCCCCTAGGGGGACCATGGGCCGGCGGCGGCGACGATGGCGTGAACCCGCGCAGCTGTGGTGGCCGCTGTTCGCGGCGCTGGGCTTCCTGTCCTGGTACGACGCGTCCTGGCGGATCGGGCTGTTCACGCTGGCGCTCTGGTGCTTCTACCAGATCGCGTTGATCCCTGCCGAGTGCCGGGTGGTGCCCCTGGGCGGTCAGCCCTGTGCGGAGCCGGTACGGGGACGCCCGTTCGGCTGCGGGAAGCCGCACCAGGCCATCAAGACCGACGCCCTCTGGCAGCTGGTACGGATGCGGAACCCCGGGCGGGAGCAGCCCACCTCCGATCCCAACCGGGTCACTGGACAGGTCGTCTGGTCTCCCGACCACCGGGGCGACATCGCCTGGTCCGACCGGCGAATGCTGATGATCACCGGCATCGGCATCCTGCTCGCGGTGGCCGGCGCCGCGTACGGCCTGGTCGCATAACTCTTGGCGCTCGCTCCGCTCGCGCGGTGCTCGGGCCTTGACGCGCGGCCTTCCCTCGTCACTCAGTCGCTACGCTCCCTCGCTCCTCAGTCCAGGCCACGCGGCCCAAGCACGTCAGACCTCGAGGATCAGGGTGATCGGGCCGTCGTTGACCAGGGTGACCTGCATGTCGGCACCGAAGATGCCGGTCTCCACCTTGGCCCCGAGCCTGCGAAGCTCCTCGACCACGGCCGCGACCAGCGGCTCGGCGACCGGTCCGGGCGCGGCGGCGAGCCAGGAGGGCCTGCGTCCCTTGCGGGTGTCGCCGTACAGGGTGAACTGGCTGATCACCAGCAGCGGCGCCTGGAGATCCGAGCAGGACCTCTCGTCGTCGAGGACGCGCAGGCCCCAGAGCTTGGCGGCCAGCTTCGCCGCCTGATCGGCGGTGTCGTCGTGGGTGACCCCGACGAGCACCATCAGCCCCGGTTCGGTGATCTCCCCCACGATCTGACCGTCCACGGTCACGCTCGCGCGGGTGACGCGCTGGACGACGGCCTTCACGTGTGACAGTCCTTGCAGAGCCCGAACACGGTCAGGTGATGGACGTCGGTCTCGAAGCCGTACTCGGTGCGCAGTGTCGCCACCATGCCGTCGGCCACGGTGGGCTTGAGGTCCTCGACGGAGTCGCACCCCCGGCAGACGAGGTGCACGTGGTGGGCCTCGGCGGCGAGATGGTAGGTGGGCGGCCCGTGCCCGAGGTGTGCGTGCCGGACCAGGCCGAGCTCCTCCAGGAGTTCCAGAGTGCGGTACACGGTGGAGATGTTCACCCCGGTCGCTGTGCGCTGCACCTCGGTGCAGATCTCCTCGGGGGTCCCGTGCTCCAGTTCGGTGACGGCCTCGAGGACGAGCTGGCGCTGCGGCGTGACCCGGTAGCCCTTTGCCCGTAGCTCCTCCTGCCATGTCTCACCCATGGCCCGATTCTATGTGCCGGAGGTCACGAAAGAGGCGGCCGTAAATCTACTTGCCTCACCGCGCCGGCCTCGCATAGCTTGCTGGTACGCACGAAAGGAGGTGGTCCCGAGAATGCATAGTTCCAGGACTTGCGAGGTGGCTGTCCGCTAGTCGCGGTCAGGTTCCCCAAAGGGTCGCCTTCTGCGACCAGCGAATAACAGGCAGACACCCGATCCCCGGACCGATGGATAAGTCCTGTCCATCCCCCGCCCATGTGCGGGAAGGTCCGGGGATCGCCTGTATATGGCGCTCGCTCCTCAGTCCAGGCCACGCGGCCCAAGCGCCTAGACCTTCTTGAGCTGGGCGGACAGGTGCGACGTCAGCTTGTGGCCTTCGGCGGCCATGTCGTACGCCCAGCCGAGGTCCTCGCCGATCAGCCCGTACAGCCGCCGTCCGCCGGTGACCTCCTTGGCCGACTCGGTGCGCGCCACCATGTCGGTGACCAGCTCCACCCGGGAGAAGGCCACGTCCCCGACGTAGATCTCCACAATCCCGGTCGGATGCGCGAGCACGACCTCGACCTTGTTGCCGGGACGGGCTCGCCAGTAGCCGGTCTCCATGCCGAGGGGCCCGCCCAGGCTGCCCTCATCGTCGAGCCGCCAGGTCTTGCTGCTGTAGATGAGGAAGGGCTTGCCGATGTGGGTGAAGGAGATCTCCTGACCGAAGTGGAAGCTCTCGATCGTCGGATAGCCGCCGACGCCGGCACCCTCCCAGGTACCGAGCAGGAACTTCAGCGGCTCAAGGTCGGGATGCAGATCTGGCTCCATGTACGCCGAGCGTAGCGGCCCCGCGCACGTTCGCGCGTCAAGAGGTCACCGAAGCCGGGAGAGCCCCAGCACCAGCAGCACCGCCAGCACCGCGACGACCCCGAGGACCACCACCAGCCCGATCTCGTTCACCATGCCTATCACGCAGCCGAGCGTAGCGCCGATACTGTGATCTCCGGCGCGAACGACGTCGGGAGAGGCGGACACCGGCCGTGACCACAGGCAACGAGCTGCGGGTCGTCGGCCGTCCCCGTACCGAGGAAGGCGAGATCGTTCTGCGTACGATGGTCATCGAGCGCGTCGGCGTCTAGGGTCTAGGGTCTGAGCATGGCGAGATCACTGGTGATCAAGGCGACGTCGGGCATGTCAGACGGCGCGGAGCGGTGCAACCAGGCCTTCACGGTCGCGGCGGCGGGAGTGGCCAGCGGGGTGCCGGTATCGCTCTGGCTGACCGGCGAGTCCGCCTGGTACGGCATACCAGGCCGGGCCAAGGAGTTCACGCTGCCCCTCGCGGCGCCGCTGGACGAGCTGCTCGACATCGTGCTGAAGGGCGGCGGCCAGGTGACCGTCTGCACGCAGTGCGCGGCCCGCCGGGAGATCACCGCCGACGACCTGATCGAGGGCATCCGGATCGCGGGTGCCCCGACCTTCGTCGAGGAGATCACCCAGGACGGCGCCCAGGCCCTCGTCTACTGACCCGCCGGGGTGAATGTGAACAAGACTCTTGTTTTACGCCGGGAGTACGGCGCGGAGGCGTTCCTCTCGGAGCTTGCCGGCCCAGGAGTCGTTGATCGGCTGCAACGGGCCCTTGACCGCCCAGCTCAGCAGCAGGTCGGCCAGTGCGGGATTGCGTACCAGGGCCGGGCCGTGCATGTAGGTGCCGACGATGTGGCCCTGGTAGCAGCCCTCGAAGCCGTTGCCGTTGCCGAGCCCGATCACGGTCTTGGCCAGCGGGCGGACACCGGGGCCGAGGTGGGTGATGCCCTGGTGGTTCTCGAAACCGGTGATGCGGGGTATCCCGAGCGCGGGGTCCACGTCGCCGACGATCTCACCGACGGCCCGCTTCTCGCCCCGGCCGCTGCGGATGTTGAGCAGGCCGAGGCCCTGTACGGGCTGGCCCTCCTCGCCACCGAACTCGGTGCCGAGCAGCTGGTAGCCCGCGCAGACCGCGAAGACGGCCGAGCCGAACTCGACCGCCCGGGCAAGCCCGCCGTCGGCCCGCAGCCGCTGCGCCGCCAGGATCTGCGGCCGGTCCTCGCCACCGCCGAGCAGGTAGATGTCTCCGTCCACCGGCACGGCCTCGTCGGAACGCACGTGCAGGGTCCGGGTGGAGATCCCGCGCAGTGCGGCCCGGCGCTCCAGGACGATGCAGTTTCCCTGGTCCCCGTAGGTGCTGAGCAGGTCGGGGTAGATCCAGACGATCTTGATGCGGTCAGAGGGCACGGCCGTACCTCGTTCGGATGTCCTGGAAGGCGGTGTAGTTGGCGATCACGTCGAGCTTGCCGGGCGGTACGGACAGGACGGCCTGCTCGATGTCGTCGACCACGCGGAAGTCGACCTCGGCGGCCTCAAGGCGGGCGGCGAGGTCGATGCGGCGCTCCCCGGTCGCCCATACCGGGCGGCCCTTGAGGATGCGGTAGTCGACGTCCCACAACCACGAGGTGTCGCGGCCGTCGGGGCCCTGCGCGTTGATGGACAGCGCGACCGGACCGGGCGCGGGATCGAGCACGTCGAAGGCCTCCAGCCAGCCGGCCGGGTTCTTGGCCAGCAGCAACCGGATGTCACGGCCCTGGTACTGCACGGTGGTGTAACGGCCGGCCACCGAGGCGACCTTGCCGAGCAGCGGCATCGCCACCTCCGGCGGGACCCCGAACTGTGCCACCACCGCCAGCGCCATCACCCCGTTGGAGCGGTTCGCCCGGCCGGGCAGGTTGAGCTGCAGATCCAGCACCCTGCCATCGGGCGTGGTGACCCGGTTGCCGTGCAGGATCCACTCCGGCCTGGGGCGGGCGAAGCTGCACTGCCGGCAGGCCCAGTTGGTGCCCTCCCGGTCGAGCGGGCCGCCGCACTCGGGGCAGCACCAGGAGTCCTCGCGCCAGTGCTGGCCGGCCGATACCCAGGTGACACTCTTGGCGGTCTGCGCGCCCCACGTGACGAGCGGGTCGTCGCAGTTGGCGACCACGTGGGTGTCCGCGCCGTCGAGGGCCTTGCGCCACTTCCCGGCGAGCTGCCAGATCTCCCCGGCGCGGTCCATCTGGTCGCGGCTCAGGTTCATCAGCAGGACCACGTTGGCGCCGGTCTCCCTGAGCACCATCGGGACGTACTTCTCGTCACATTCGAGGACGCCGTACTTGGCGGCGGGCGCGGCGGCGAGGGCCGACACGTGTCCGGTCGGCATGTTCGCACCGAACGCGTTGGTGGCCACCTCGCCAAGGCCGCTCATCGCCGAGGCGATCAGGCGGGTGGTGGTCGTCTTGCCGTTGGTGGCACTGACCAGCACGAGCTTGCGGTTGGCCGCCAGGCGGGTGAGCAGGTCGGGGTCGAGCTTGAGGCCGATCTTGCCCCCGATCACCGAACCGTCACCGCGTCCGGCCAGCCGGGACATCTTGGAAGCGGTACGGCCGAGCGCGACGGCCAGCTGAGCCCGCATCGGAAGGTCGCTCATCGACTCCTGCTCTTCCGGATCTGCCTGGGGCGCCCGAGGTGAAGACACC
>JAOPYM010000278.1 GCA_025964615.1 Actinomycetes bacterium | reverse complement strand
TTGACCCATGGCGTTTCCCGCACCGGAAGGAGAACCGGTGCGGGAAACGCCACGACTCAACGTTGCGGTGATCGTGGACGCCGCATTCACGGCGTGGCCGCCGTTGTGATCGGGGTGGCACGGCCGGCCGGAGTGCAGGTGAGCCGGTGAGCGGGGCCGGGGCCGACCTGTGTGTGAGCGTCTGCGAACGACAATGGAACCACTGCGCGTCCCGAAGTCCCGGCGGTATCTGTGTGCGCGCCGCGACGTCGCCCGGCAGACGCGGGAGGTGGCACCCAGGTCAGGGTGACTTGAAGATGGTGTCGACACCGCCCACCCCGAGGTCGGCGCAGTTGTCCGTACCGGCCTGGAGCAGACCGTTGTAGTAGCCCGCTGAGTCGCCTTTGTGGAAGGTGAACCTGAGCTGGAACTGGTGGGTTGAATGCCCGCCCGTGTGCTATCACCCCAGCGCAGCCGCCTTGCGCAACAGCACCGACCGCTCGCGGACGTTGCGGCACAGCCGGGCGGCGAGCTCCAGCTCGGCCCGTGCCTCGGCGGTCCGGCCGAGCCGGGCGAGCAGCTCACCGCGCACGCTCGGGAGCAGGTACGACCCCGACAGGCGGTCGGAGGCGACCAGCTCGTCCACGATGGACAGCGCCTGCTGTGGTCCGTTCGCCATCGCGACGGCGACGGCCCGGTTGAGCTCGACGACGGGGGACGGAGCCACGCGGCCGAGCGCCTCATACAGGAGCACGACACGCTCCCAGTCGGTCTCCGGCACCGAGGACGCCGACGCGTGACAGGCGGCGATCGCTGCCTGCAGTCCGTACGGTCCGAGGCCGCGTCCGATAGCCGAGGCCCGGCCGATCGCGGCCAGGCCGCGACGGATCGCCGACCGGTCCCACAGGCGCCGGTCCTGATCCTCCAGCAGCACCGCCTCGCCATCGGGCCCGATGCGTGCGGGAAAGCGCGCGGCCGTGAGCTCGAACAGGGCAAGCAGCCCGTATACCTCCGGCTCATCGGGCAGCAATGCGGCCAGCATCCGGGCCAGCCGGATCGCCTCGTACGCGAGATCAGGGCGCAGCAAGCGGTCACCGGTCGTTGCCGTCGAGCCCTCTGTGAAGATCACGTACAGCACGCTCAGGATACCGCCGAGCCGCTCGCGCCGTTCCTCCGGCGGCGGCAGCTCGAACGGCACTCCCGCCGCGGCGATCGTCTTCTTCGCCCGCGTGATCCGTGCCTGGAGGGTCGGTACGGGCACGAGGAACGCCCGGGCGATCTCCTCGCTCGACAGGCCGCCGACCGCCCGCAGCGTCAGGGCCACGCGGGCCTCGGGCGAGAGCACCGGATGGCAGGCCACGAACATCAGCGCGAGGACGTCGTCGTCGACCCGGTCGCGATCCCACGGCAGGTCCTCAGACCGGTCCAGCGGGGCCACCGCGCCCGAGCTCACCTCACCCTCGGCGAGCTGGCCGGCGAGCATGGCGTACCGCTCCTCGAGTGCCGACCGGCGGCGGAAGCTGTCAATGGCGCGCCGCCGCGCGGTCGCGAGCAGCCAGCCCACCGGGTTCGCCGGCGCACCGTCGCGCGACCAGGTGACGAGCGCCTCCGCCACCGCCTCCTGCGCGACGTCCTCGGCGAGCGCGAAGTCCCCGGTGTAGCGGGCCAGCGCACCGACGATCCGTGCGGACTCGATCCGCCAGACGGCCTCAACGGCCCGCCGCGCCGACTCGGCGCTCGGCGGGCCGCTGATGGCCGCGGGCGTCAAAGCTGGCCGGTCCGCTCGCGCCACGCCCGCTCCTTGATGATCCACTCGTTGTTCTGCGGGAACTCCTCGATGCTCGGCACCCGGCGGATCTCGCACTTCGTGCCGGCGACCGCGGGGAGTCGCTTGGCCCACTCGACCGCCTCCTCCTTCGAAGCCACGTCGATCACGTAGAAGCCGCCGAACAACTCCTTCGTCTCGCCATACGGACCGTCGGTGACCACCGGCGCCTCGCCGCTGAAGTCGACCACCACGCCCTGGGCCGGGTCGTCCAGGCCCTCGGCGGCGACGAGCACGCCAGCCCGGATCATCTCCTCGTTGAAGCGACCCACCGTCTCGAGCATCTGCTCGAAGGGCGTCTCCATCATCTTCGCGACGGATTCGTCCGTGCCTCGCATGATCAGCATGTACTTCGCCATCTTCGATCTCCTTGACATCGGGGTCGCCTCTCGCCCCTCTCACTCCCAGGTCGAACGGAGCAGCCGCGGATCGACACGGCAGACGGACGCAGGCCCATTTTGTACCCGAGCGCCCTGCCTGCGCGGTGCCGATCCGGCCGGCCGGCCAGGCGCTTGCACCCGATGAAACTGCGTTGGCGAGCACTCGGCGATGCCTCGGACCTGCGGTTTCTTAACCCTCCGGGGATATCGTATGGACGCCGAACGGTCCCGCAGCACCCGAGGCACGTACAGCTCACGCGTCGCGGGAGGCCAGCGTGTCGACGGATACCTGCCAGAGCCGCGCGGCCGCTTCGGGGTCGAGCGCGTAGGCGGCGACGCCCCGGCGGGTATCCGGCTGATTCAGCCCTGCCTGGTTGCAGTCCTCGAAGTATCGGCCGCCGACGCCTTCGAGCAGTGGCGACGTCGCGACCAGCACGGATGTGGCAGCGCCCTGCTCGGGTGTCTTCCAGGCCGGAGCGGCTCCGCCGCTTTGGGCGCGCAGCCGGTCGAGATCCTCGTCGGTGACGTACCGCTGTAGGTTGGTCCGGATCCCGCCGGGCATCAGCGCGTTGACGGTGATGCCGTCGCCTGCCCATCGCTTGGTCGCCTCGACCGCGAACAGGACGTTGGCTGTCTTGGACTGCCCGTACGCGGCCCACGGCTCGTACGGACGCTCCCGGAAGTGGATGTCATCGAAGACGACAGGTGAGCGCAGGTGCGCGCTCGAACTGACCGACACCACACGGGCTCCGTCGGCCACCGCAAGCGCCCGGCGCAGTCCGGTGGCGAGCGCGAAGTGGCCGAGGTGGTTGGTGGCGAACTGCATCTCCCAGCCCTGCGGCGTACGCATTTCCGGCGATGCCATCACGCCGGCGTTGTTGATGAGAATGTGCAGCGGGCCGTCCCAGGCGGCGACGAACGAGGAGACGGACGCCTGGTCGGCGAGGTCCAGCGGTGCGACCAGGACCTGCTTGTTGCCGGTGGTGGCGATGATGTCCTCGGCGGTGCGCTCCCCGGCCTGAAGGTTGCGGACCGCCAGGGTCACCTCTGCGCCCACGTCGGCGAGCGCCCGGGCGGTCTCGACACCGATGCCGGATGCCCCACCGGTCACGATGACGCGGCGGCCGGTGAGATCGATACCGTCCAGCACCTCGGCGGCGGTGGATTGGGCGGTGAACGGTGTGGTGATGGGTGTGGTCGCAGTCATGATCTTTCCCGTCTCGCTCGGTGATGCGGACCGGGAGGCCAACCGATACGCTAAGAATCGGAGGAGCCTCCATTACGAAGGAGTCTAATCGGAGTATCCTCCGCTTAGCAAATTGTGCCCCCGACGTCGGACAGCCAGCTACGACACCCGTACAGACTCACGAGGAGGAGCCATGTCGGCCACCGGTGCTCGACCGCTGCGCGCCGACGCACAGCGGAACCGCGACCGGCTGCTCAAAGCCGCCGTGCGCGCGTTCACCCAAGACGGACCGGAGGTGACGCTCGATGCGATCGCGAAGGACGCCGGGGTCGGTATCGGTACGCTCTACCGCCATTTCCCCACCCGCGAGGCGCTCGTCGAGGCGACCTACCGCAACGAGCTTGCGAGACTCTGCGACGCTGCGGCGGACCTGCTGCAGACCATGCCTCCAGACGAAGCGACGCGCGTCTGGATGGATCGCTTCGTCGACTACATGACGACCAAGCGCGGCATGGCCGACGCGCTGCGCGCGGTCATCGCCTCCGGCGGGAACCCGTACGCGCATAGTCGCGACCTGCTGACCGCCGCGATCACGACGCTGCTTGCGGCCGGCGCCGCCGTTGGGGCCCTGCGGTCGGACATCGAACCGGGCGACGTGCTCACGAGCCTGAGCGGCGTGTCTCTCGCCGCCGGCGAGCCGGCGCAACGCGATCAGGCGCGCCGCCTGATCGACCTGCTGATGGACGGC
>JAOPYM010000269.1 GCA_025964615.1 Actinomycetes bacterium | reverse complement strand
GTGCGCCTGGCGCATCTGCACACGTAGGGAGCTGCACCATGAGTGGCGCACCAGCCCAGGCGGGGACCGAGAAAGCCGGGCACGGGTCGCGGGACCTGCTGTCGAAGCTCGAGTCGTCGGACCTGCTGGAAGAGATCGTGCCTGCGAGCAGGCGTGATGGACCGCTGAAGATGACCCTCTTGTGGGTGACGTTCCAGGCCACCGTCTCCAACATGTACACCGGCTACCTGGCTCGTTCCGCGGGCATGTCGCTGGGTGACATGCTGTGGGCCTGCCTGATCGGCGTCGTCGTCATGATCGGCTACGGCATGTTGGCGGCCAACGTGGGGACCATCACGGGCCAGCCGCACTCGGTACTGGCCCGGGGAGTCCTCGGGAAGTCCGGCAGCGCCTTGGCATCATTGCTTCTCGCCGTCACCGGCATGGGGTGGTACGGGTTCCAGGCGGTGTTCCTGGCACAACTCTTCAGTGGCCTGTTCGGCCTCACCCACCTGCAGCTCTTCTGCGCGATCTTCGCCCTCGTAATGATCGCCAACAACCTGCTCGGGTTCCGCAGCGTCTCCGGCTACGCCCGCTTGGTCGCCGCTCCCGTCCTGCTCGTGTGGGGCACGTACACCATCATCAAGGCCCTCACCTCGGCCGCCGGACCCCACCTGTTCGCCGTTCCGCACGTCACGGCGAGCCAGGGCATCCTCCTTACGGTCGGGCTCCTGGTGGGCGTGGCCATGTTCGGCAACGAGCCCGACATCTTCCGGTACGCGCGCCGTGACCGCGGCCACAACATCGTGTCCCTGGGATTCGGCTACGGACTGGGGCTGCTCGTCTTCCCCGTGGCCGGCTACCTCATGGCCGAACTCTCCAGTGCATCGAACCTGGGCGCCACGATCCAGTTCTTCACCAAGTTCTCGCTGTTCGGACTCACCGCGCTGGCAGTCGTGGTGTTCACCATCAACATCTTCGCGCTCAACGACGCCAACCTCTACGAGGCGGTCAACGCCGTGCAGAACTTCCTGCGCGGTCGGCGACGGATCGAGACCATCATCGCACTCGGTGTCATCGGCGCGGTGGTCGCCGTATTCATGCAGCAATCGTCGTCACTGCAGAACAACTTCTTCATCGTGGCCAATATGTGTGCGGTGTTCCTCCCGTGCACGACCCTCGTCCTGGCGATAGATGTGTTCCTTCTGGAACGAGTGTCGGGTTGCCGACGACCCACCGGACAAGACGGCACGCCCAGGGCCGTGACATCCTGGGCGGAAGCCTCACCAGGAAATGCGGCGGCGATGGTGGCGATCCTGGCCGGGCTCGTGGTCGGAGCCATCACCGGTGGGCTCATCCCGGGAACGTCAGGCTTCGGGAAGACCAACGTGGGAATCCCCGCCGTGCAGGCCTGGGCCACCACCATCGGTATCTACCTGGCGGCCATGCTCCTGGCCCGTTTCATGTCCTCCGATCGGGCCAAACAGGTCCTCCTCGGTCTACCGGCCGCACAGACGACCGCACAGACGACCGCACAGACGACCGGGCAGCCTGCCGGGGCGGCCGAGACGGCGATCGCATGACCATGGGACTAGGTGGATCGAATCCCCTCGTCGATGTCCACGTTCATCTCTACCCGGACAAGGACGCCGGCCAGCAGGCAAAGGACAGCTACGTCATCTGGGAGTACGGGGACGACCCGGGCGTGCAGTTCGCCACCGTCGCCGGCGACATGACCGACCTGGCGACCACCTATGGACAGGCCGGCTTCGACCGGGCCGTCGTCGTCCATCTGTTCGACACGGCCCTGGCCCGTGCGGATGCGATGGACCGGCTGGCCCCTGGCCGTTCTCCGGACGAACCGGCCCACGTCACCGCCGCAGTCGACAAGGCAGTCGCCGAGGCGGTCGCCGAGGCCATGCGAGCCTCCAATCGCTGGGTCGCCGAGATGGCCCGGGCCAACCCGCTAGTGGAGGTGCTGATCACCCTCGACCCGACGGTGCTCACCGGCCGGGAGATAGTGGATCACCTGACCGAGTTGGCCGACGCAGGCGTGCGGGGCGTCAAACTACACCCCGTATCCCAGGGGATCCTGCCCATCGATCCCCGGCTGCACGCCATCTATGACACCTGCAGCGACGCCGGCCTCGTCGTCCTGTCACACTCGGGTCCCGGCCACCGTGGCGACGCATCGGCCCGACCCAGCGAGTTCGGCCCGGTTCTGCAACGCTGGCCGAGCCTGCGCCTCGTCCTCGCCCACCTGGGCGGGGCGAGCTGGCAGGAAACCGCCGAACTGGCCGGCACCTACCCACAGGTCGCCTTCGACCTGTCCGAGATCATCGAATGGGTCGGCGCCCCCCACGCGCCGTCGGCGACCGACCTGACAGAACTGATCCGCCACATCGGAGCCGATCGCGTGATGCTCGGCTCTGACTTCCCCTGGTACGACCCGGTGCGGACGGCGAACCTGGTAGACGGACTCCCCGGCCTCGGCACCGAAGAACGAGCAGCCATCCTCGGCGGGACGGCCGTCCGCCTGCTCGATCTGGAGCGGAGGTGATCGCGCCGAGCCTTGCCGTCGTCGGCGACTACGTCAACTCGATGTTCAAGATCAGTGCGTTGGTGTCCGCCATCGGCGCCGGCGACCTGTTCAACGCCGCCATCACTGCGGGCAACTCCACGTACCGCTATCTGGAACCGCCCACCCTCGCCGGGCTCCTCTACCTGGGGGTCAGTGTCCCGCTCACGATCGCGCTGCGGCTGGCCGGGACCAGGGTGGCCGCGCCCTGGGAGAGTCATGCAGCCTGAGACCACCGAACCCGAACGGGTATCCGACGTGCCAAGTGCGTCGTCGCGTGTCCTGTTCACCGGCGGACTGGTCGCCGATACGCAGCGGCGCGCCCTCGTGCGTGCGGACGTGCTGGTCGAGGATGAACGCATCGCGCAGGTGCTTCCCGAGGGCGTACGCGTCATTGGAACCGAGCACGTGATCGATGTCCGCGACTGTCTTCTGCTGCCGGGCTTCGTCAATGCGCATGCGCATTCGTACGCGATGCTGTCCCGGCATGTGGGTGCCGGGCTGCCGCTCGAGCCCTGGATGGTCCATTCCTGGGGCAACACCATCGGCCGGACCCCGGCGGAGACGAAGCTCAGTGCGCTCCTACAGGCGCTGGAAGCGGTGCGAACCGGCACTACCGCCCTTCTCGACCACCTCGGCGGCGACGTCCTGACCACGTCGGCGGCGGTCGAGGCTTACGACGAGATCGGCATCCGGGCGGCGGTCGCTCCGATGATCTCCGACATGGCGCTCCCAAGCACCGTTGGCGTACCCGTCGAGGAATGGCCCCCCGCGACGCGGGCCGATTCGCCGGCCTTCACTCCGGCAGCCGTACACGAACTGCTCGAGTGGACAGAGGAACTGCACCGCACCTGGCATGGGCACGACGGCAGGATCTCGGTCTTCCTCGGGCCCTCGGCTCCTCACCGGTGTGGCCCCGGTCTGCTCGCGCGGTGCGGGGAGCTGGCGGAGAAGCTGGATACCGGGGTGCACACTCACCTGCTGGAGAGCCGCGCACAGGCGGCCCTCCCGCCGCCTCCTGGGGCACGGTCGTGGGTCGATCACCTCAAGTCGGTGGGCCTGCTGTCGCCCCGGCTCAGCGTGGCGCACGCCGTGTGGCTGGACGGGGACGACCTCACGGATCTCGCCGAGGCCGGCGTGACGGTCGTGCACAACCCGCAGAGCAACCTTCAACTCGGCAGTGGTATCGCCGAGCTGGGGAGGTGGCGCGGTCACGAGGTGCCCGTGGCGCTCGGCACCGACGGCGTCAACTGCGGTGGCTCGATGGACATGCTGAGCTCGATGCGCCTGGCCGCGATCCTGCACCGCCCCGGCCAGGCCGACCCCACGGGGTGGGAGACCGCGTGGTCCGTTTTGGACCTGGCCACCCGTGGGGGTGCCCGGGCGCTGTCGCTTGCCGACACCGGGATGCTCCGTATGGGCATGAAGGCGGATCTGAGCGTCTTCGACCTGCGTGGCAGCGCGTTCGCGACGCACGAGGATCCGCTGGCCTCGCTGGTGTTCAGCAGCTTCGACCACCGGGCGCGGTGGGTGATGGTCGGCGGCCGCCTCATTGTCGACGACGGCGTCGTACAGACCGTCGATGAGAGTGCGATCCTGGCCGAGGCGGCCGAGGTGAGCCGGCACCTGCTGCGCCGCAACAGTGAGTACGCGGAGCTGGCCGGCGCCCAGGAAGCCTTCCTGACGCGCGTGTCCGCGGATGCCCGACCACCGCGAGAAGTCATGCCCTTTCGTCGAACGTCGCAACGGCACCGTGCTCTATGAACCAATAAGCCACATCCTGTGCGTGCCCAAAACCTCGTCCACCTGCGTGACCTGCATTGATACGGATGTGTTCGTTGGGCGGCCCTGGGTGGCCAGGAACTGCCGCCACGTAGGACCCGACCCGCACGGGGCTGGATCGATACCGGCCTCGTTCAGGATCTCCCAGACCGTCGACGATGCGATCGGGCGGGGGCGGCCCTGCCGGATGCCTGTAGGTGCCGGAAACTCGGCCACTGGTCGTGACCTGGGTTTTCTGTTCAGCAGACGGGCGTTGTCCGAGGCGAGCAGGATCGAAGTTTGTGGCGCTACGACTGCTCTATCTCGTCTTCGTTCGTCTTCCGGGCGGGTTTGCCCCACGATCAGGGGGAGGTTGTCATCGGCAGGCCTACGGCGTGTGGGCGCGGTTGTCAGCGGCGCGGCGGCGTACGACTCCGTACCGGAGCAGGCTTTCTGCCGTATCCACGATGGACTCTCTGGCTGGACGCGCGGTCCAGCCGAGTTCCTGCTTGGCCTTGTCGGCGCTGACCAACGGCAGTACACCGACCATGGTGAGGGCGAGCCGGATGGTCTTGTCGAAACGGGCGATCGTCCACATCAGCGGGTATGGCAGCGGGCGGGTCGGGATCCGGTAGCCGCGCGGACCGAACTCGGCCGCCAGGTCCGCGGCGATGCCACCCATCCACAGGCGCTCGCCGGCGCAGATGTAGCGGTTCCCGGCGGCCTCGGGGATCTCCATGGCGAGCCGGTGCGCGGTGGCGATGTCGCGGACGTCCACCACCGCGAAGCCGATGCGCGGCACGGCCGGCATTTCGTGCGCCAGCAGCTGGCGGATCACCTCGATCGAGAGCGTCCGCTCGGCGTGCAGCAGCGGGCCGAGCACGAGGCCGGGGTTGATGGTCACCAGCTCGAGCGGCTGGTCCCGGACGAAGTCCCAGGCCGCTCGCTCCGCGTACGCCTTGCTCTTGGGGTACGGTCCAGAACGGTCCACGTCGGACCAGTCGGCCTCGGTGCGGACCCGGGTGTCGGCCCGGTCGTGTCCGGCCGTGATCGCGTCGGTCGACGAGGTGAGGACGACCCGGCGCACCGTGCCGCTGGCGACAGCGGCACGCAGCACGCGCAGGGTGCCGTCCACGGCGGGCCGGATCACCTCGTCTTCGTCCTTCGGCACGTTCGGCGGGACGGGTGAGGCGACGTGCCACACGAAGGTGCAGCCGTCGACGGCCTCGGCCCAGCCCGTTTCGGCGTCAAGGCGAGCCTGGACCAGTTCCAGCGAGCCGCCGGTGCGCTGCGCGATCGCATGCAGGTGCGCCACTTCCGCCCTCTCCAGATCGCGGACGCTGCCCCGCACGGCGTACCCGTGCGTCAGCAGCTCCTGGATGCAATGCCCCGCGATGAAGCCGGTGGCTCCGGTCACCAGAACCTTCGTGTCGGCCATCGGATGACCACCTCTCTCCAGGGACAGATCTATACAGTGCTTAGAATCTAAGCACTGTATAGACGGAGGAGAGGGCGGCTGTCAACCGCATACGCTCGGGACGTGCCAGTCAGTGAGACCAGAGAGAGCTACCACCACGGCTCCCTGCGCGAGGAGCTCATCACCGCATGTGTAGCGCTCATCGAGGCGGAGGGCATCGGCGCTGTAAGCCTGCGCCGCGTGGCGCGGGAGGCCGGGGTGAGCCCAGGCGCGCCGTACCACCATTTCGCCGACCGTTCGGCCCTGCTCACGGCGATCTCGGTCCGGGGTTACGAGCGGCTGGAGCGCCGGCTACGGCAGGCGCGGCAGCTCGCGCCGACCGCGGCGCGGGCGCTCGGCGCGCTGGTCGAGACGTACGTCTGGTTCGCCCGAGACCACCCCGCCTACGTCCAGCTGATGCTCCGGCCCGAGCTGTCGCAGCCGGCCAAACACCCCGAGGCGCAGACCGCGGGTGAAGGGGCCATCCGGGTGCTGACCGAGGCGGTGGAGGACTGCCAGCGCGAGGGGATCGTCCCGCCCGGCGATCCCAGCCCGCTCGTGGGGATGGTATGGGCGCTCGCGATCGGCATCGTGACCCTGTGGCTCGACGGACCGCTGGAGGGCCGTTGCGTGTCGCTCGGGACGACACCGGCGGGCCTGACGGTACAGATAACAGCACTGTTGGAGAGCATGCTGACCGGTGGATCACGACAGTCGAACACCGACGGCCACTGACCGGACGACAGCCGGCGACGCTGCAGCCGGTGATCCGGTCCAGTTCGAAGTTGGAGTAGTCCACGACGACCTTGTCGCTGTCGTTGCCGCCGTCCCTGGACACCAAGAGGCCCACGCCGCCGTTGGGCACCACGCTGTCGGTGTCGGTGTAGTCGGCCGCGGACTGCCCGTTGCGCCACAGGCGCAGGCGGATCTTCCTGCCCTGGTCGGCTGCTCCGTCCGCTCGCCACCATCTCGCGGGACTCCTACGACGCGCCGGCCACCGCCCGTACGCTCGGCCCCTACGCCGACGTGTTCGTGATCTCGGCGATGCTGGCGGGAGTGCTTGACAAGCGCGTACGGCAGGCTTCCGCGCTCGAACCCGCCGCACAGGCACGCGAGCCCGTCACGCTCCGCCACGCAGCCTTGCGTCCCGTCCGGGTTCTGGAAGTGCGTGAGGTACGGATCACCACACACCCTGCACTCGACCGTTTCGAGCGGGTCTTGGCGCTACTGCGCGTACTGCTGCTCGGCAACCTGCCGGTCGACCAGGGTCATACGCTCTGCTCCTGCTTCTGGGGTGTCTTTGCGCTCGTCCGGAATCTGATCACGGTGCCCGCCAGTGTGCTGCGCAGTCGCGTGGCCAAGGATGCGGAAGTCCTGGCGTCGCCCGCGATCGTCGGCTTTCATCCGTGGGTCAGGGAACGGCTGACCGACGGCACCAAGGCACGCTTCGACTTCCGCCCTGGCACCAGATATGTCTGCGACGACTCCGGGATTCTACTGACGAGCATCCCGGGTGGAGGAGACCGGCCGCGGGACGACTCGTTCACCAACATCACGCGTCCGCCCACGGTCAGATAGGGTGATCAGATACAGCTGCGGATCGAGACGAACGGGTCGCACTGGATTGTCTTCGAGACGTTGCCGGACGCATTTTGCATCGAACCTCTCTCCGGACCTATGAGCGGGTTGCTAGCGGCCATTATGTAATCGTCGAACCGGGATGTCCGCTGCGTCATTCGATGACGTTGCGATGGAAATGACAATCAATTGGAAGGACACATGAACGCTCTGCAGAAGTTCTCCTTGGAGGGAAAGACCGCGCTGGTAACCGGGGGAAGCCGTGGTCTCGGTCGGGCGATGGCGCAGGCTCTCGGTGAAGCCGGCGCGGCGGTCGCGGTGACGGCCAGGACGGACGAATCCGCGGCAGCGGCGGCCGCGGAACTGAATGAGCTCGGCATCCGCTCGTTCGCCGTTCGCCTGGAGGTCTCTGACGTGGACGTCGTCGAACGAGCCGTCGAGACGGTGAGCTCGCAGTTCGGCGAGATCGACATCCTGGTGAACAACGCTGGTATCGGTGTCGGTGGGGCGGCCTTCGAGACACCGGACGCCGCGTGGCACGAGGTGATGGCGGCCAACGTCGACGGCGTCTGGTATTGCAGTCGAGCGGTCGGTCGCCGGATGCGTGAGCGTGGCGGCGGCACCATCGTGAACATCGGCTCCATGTCGGCCGAGATCGTCAACCAGCCGCGCTGGCAGGTTTCCTACCTGAGCTCCAAGGCCGCAGTCCATCAGATGACCAAGGGACTGGCCGCCGAGTGGGCTCCCTATGGCATTCGGGTCAACGCCATAGCCCCCGGCTATTTCCTGACCGAGATGTCACCGGTGGACCAGCCGGAATTCAAGCCTTGGTGCGTGGACCCCGCGCCGATGAAGAGATATGGCCTGCCGCATGAACTCGGTCCGGTGGTGATCTTCCTCGCGAGCGAGGCATCGAGCTTCATGACCGGTTCGATCGTGAAGGTTGATGGCGGATTCACCCTCTTCTGACAGATCG
>JAOPYM010000267.1 GCA_025964615.1 Actinomycetes bacterium | reverse complement strand
GTGGAGTAAGAACCCTGTGGGCGCCGAGAGCTACAGCGTCATGTGTGCCGCCCGTGTAGGTGTCCTGTGCCGGTGTCGCGGATGGCGCGGGCTGCGTTGATCAGGCCGATGTGGCTGAATGCCTGTGGGAAGTTCCCGATGGGTTCTCCGGTTATTGAGTCGACCTCCTCGGCCAGCAGGCCGACGTCGTTGGCGTAGGACGCCGCGGTTTGGAATGCCTGCTTGGCGGAGGCGTCTTCGCCTGCGAGGGCGAGAGCATGGGCGAGCCAGAACGTGCAGAGTAGGAACGTGCCCTCTCCACCGGGGAGCCCGTCGGCGGTTCGGTACCTGTGCACCAGGCCACGCGGGTCGGTCAGGCGTGTGGCGATCGCCTCCACGGTGGATCGTATGCGGGGGTCGTCGCCGGGCAGGAATCCGACCATAGGCAGCGTCAACGCGGACGCGTCCAGGTTCGGATCGGCGAATGCCTGTGTGAAGGCGCCCGCCTGCTGGTTCCAGCCCTGCGTCAGGATCGCGGCACGGATCTGCGCGCGGGTGCGCTTCCAGTCGGCGATGCGGTCGGCGGCGTCGAGGATGGGGGCCAGGGCGATGGCCCGGTCCAGGGCGACCCAGCACATCAGTTTGGAGTGCAGGAAGTGCCGGCTCGGCCCGCGTGTCTCCCAGATGCCCTGGTCGGGTTCTCGCCAGCGGCGGGCGGCTGTGTCGGCCGCGCCGCGCAGGAAGGCTCGGGTGAGCGGGTCGAATCGGTCTTGGCCCGGGTCGCAGGCGAGCTCGTGGGCCGCGTCGAGCAGTTCTCCGTAGACGTCGAGCTGGCGTTGGCGCCACGCGTCATTGCCGACGCGTACAGGGGCGCTGCCGCGCCAGCCGGTCAGGTGAGGGAGCGGTCGTTCGCTCAAGTCGCGTTCGCCGCCGACACCGTACATGACCTGTAGGTCCGCGCCACGGTCCAGCTGGGTGGCCGCGGCCCGGGCAAGGAAGGAAAAGAACCTAGTCTCCTCTACTTCGCATGAGGCCGTGCCAAGTGCCTGCAGGGTGAAGCTGGCATCCCGGACCCAGGTGTAGCGGTAGTCCCAGTTGCGTTCTCCGCCGACGCTCTCGGGCAAAGACGTGGTGGCCGCGGCGACGATGGCTCCAGTGGGTGCGAAGGTCAGTGCCCGAAGCACCCGTCCGCTGTGGCCGACCTGCTCCTGCCAGGGGCCCTGGTAGCTGGTGTGCAGCCGGGACCACGAGCGCCAGCCTTCGATGGTGTCCTTGATGCGGCGGTGGATGCGGCGTGGGCGCCAGCGCGGCGGTTCCGGCCCCCAGCCCCAGCCGGCGTGCAGGGCCATGCCGAGGCGTTCGCCCGCGCGCAGCGTGAGTGTGGTGTGCGCGGTGGAACCGCGTACCTGCAGGTCGACGGGCGCCGATAGGGTGAGAACTTGGGCGCCGCCGTAGGCGATCAGGCCGCCGCGAACCGTATCCATGAGTGGTCGGATGAGCCCGAACTCAGGTCGCGGCGCGTACGCCATCTCCAGGGGCATGTGCCCTTCGACGCAGGTCACCTCGCGAAGGAGCGCGCCGGGCGAGGATGCGCCCATCGAGTGCCCGCGCTCGCGGTCGCCCAAGGCGAGTGCGTCGACGAGCACCGCGGTTCCGGTCCGGGTGCGGAAGGTGGTCTCGAGCACCAAGGAATGCTCCAGGTACCTGCGGGTGACCTCTGCGGGGCAGGTGGGACGGACGGACCAATACCCGGCCTCTTCATCGAGCAGCCGAGCGAAGATCGCAGGGCTGTCGAAACGGGGGAAACACAACCAGTCCACCGAACCATCGGAGGTGACCAGGGCCGCAGACCGGCAGTCCGACAAGAGCGCGTAGTCGCCGATCGGTCGCGTGCTCATGGTCACCTCATCAACCGTCGGGTCGCTGTTCCGCACGGGCCCGGGGTCTGCGCGGGGACTTGTCCCGTCGCAGCCGGACGGTGTACGCGAGCGCAGACCCGGCGAAGAGCACACCGGTCACCAAGAGCCACCTCCCCAGATACGGGCTTGGGTCCAGCCCTGCCAATGCCTTGTACTGGCCCTCGGCTCGCCGGAGGGACCGGGGGGAACCAGACGAGCAGCAGCAGTCCGGACAGCCCAACGGGTACCCGCAGGTAGTTGATCCACGGCGGCCATTGGACTGCGGAGCGCTGGCATGAAAATTCCTCACGCCATAGAGCTTAATCGATCAGGGGTAATTCGATGAACCTCTCCCGCTGAATGCTGAATTACAACAGCAAACAAGGAAAATCTTATGCCACAGATAATACAATCCCAGGTGATCCGTCACATTCCCTTGCTTTGTCACTGGGTCCCGCCCTCCGGATCAGCTGGTCGATGTGCAGGCGGCAGACGGTCGGCCTGTAGGGGACGGCACCGGCCGGCCGGACGAGGGTCGTCGGCCAGGTCGTCAACGGCGTCCATGACCTGCGCCAGGCCCTCGGGGTCGTCGAGGAAACGAGACATTGCCAGCGCCACCTTGTCGTCGTAGACGACCTCACGCCGGGTCACCGGGCGGGAAGCCCCAGACGTTCCCGGACCTCGGTCGCCGGGACGTAGGTGACCTGCCCGGCAGCCTTACGGGTCTGCCAGTCCTCCACCCTCGGCCTCGGCCAGCTCCCGCGCGCTGGCACGGCGGGCGAGCGCCCGCAACGTCTGGTACTCGGCCATCGGCACCACCACGGTGCCCCGCCAGGCGGCGGCAGCGCCTGGCGGCTGCGCCGGATCTGGACCGGTACCACGCATTCGAGCATCTGGAAATACTCGTGACAGTTTGGGCAACGGTGTCCGGGGTCGGACGTGCTTAGTCCGGCAGGGTTCGCGGGAGTCCGAAGTGGGGCAGCGTGCTGTTATCAAAGCGGGTCATGGCACTGATCCGGCTCCCAGCGAGGGTGAGAACCAGTAGTCCGTTCGCGTGGGCGACGTCGGTCCGGGGGTCCTGCACGTACACGCCGATCGACATCCGTGGCGGCGAACGTTCATGATCAGCGCACTAGGAAATCTGCGCTTCACCGACCGCCGCGATCCGAGGCGATCGAAAAGATCGAAGCGGGACAGCTCGCCGACCAGCGCCAGCGCGTGAACGCCTGGTACGAGAGCATGGGTGGCGACCTTGTGGAACACGGTTGCCCTCCGGGAACAGGCCCGCGTTGACCTTGTCCGGGAACGCTTCGAAGACGACCGCCCCCATTGAGGGCCACC
>JAOPYM010000255.1 GCA_025964615.1 Actinomycetes bacterium | reverse complement strand
AGGCAGGTTACGCAGCCTTCGAGGGCCTCGAACTCGCTGATGTCGACGATCGAGATCCGGTAGCCCTCGGCGGCGAGCTGCTGGGCGGTCCGGGGGGCGGAGGCCGCCATCAGCAGGTGGTCGGGGCCCAGGACGACCACATGGGCGCCCTCCGGTTCGAGGGCCACCCGCAGCCCGGGCAGGACGCTGGTGTCCACGAACTCCGGTACACCGATGAGGGTGCCGTCGGGTAGGGCGGTCATCGCGGTCTTCAGGTGCAGGCAGCCGCGCACCTCGACGGGGACGACCCGTTTGCCGACCAGCCCGGCCAGCTTGCAGACCGCCTCCTCGTTGGTCCGGGCCGACCGCCCCACGTAGAGGGTGCCGGCGGTCTGCAGCACGTCCCCGCCGTCCAAGGTGCCGGGCTCCTCGATCCGCACGATCTCCAGGCCCAGTTCCCTGATCACCCGTTCGGTGCCCGCCACCTCGGCGCGGCGCTCGGGCGCCCCGGGCCTGGTCAGCACGGCCAGGTTGCCGCAGACCACCACGGTGTCCTCGACGAAGGGCGCGTCGGCCAGTTCGTCGGCGGATGGTACGGCCCGTACCTCCCAGCCCGCAGCGGTCAGGGCGGCGATGTACGCCTCGTGCTGACGGGCGGCGAGCGCCAGGTCCAGAGGGCGGCGGTCGACGTGCGTCACCAAGCCGGAGGCCAGGTTCGGCCCCGGCCTGCGGACCAGCGCCATACCGGCCACGGGATCATGCAGGAACATCGGGCTTCTCCTCGCGAATCGGACGTTCGCCCCAAGGTAGCGACCCCGGCATGTTCACGCGTCCCATTGCGGGGCTTCCGCTCTACCCTGGGCGCCATGGACCAGCCACCGCAGGACTCACCCGCGGACCCGCCTGCCACACGCCCGGAGGGAATCGGCCCGCTCGGCCTCGCCGCCGCCGGATCGGCGCTGCTGCTGCTGATCTCGGTGTTCCTGCCCTGGGTGACGGTACGGGCGAGCACCGGGTTGTTCGGGGAGGCCGTGGCGCACAGCCAGGACGCCTCGGGGTTCAAGGCCGACGGGACCGGGATGCTCACGGCGCTGATGGCGGTCACGGTCCTCGGTCTGGTCGCCGCCGCGCTGTCCACCGGCGCGCCCCGCTATGCGGCGTCAGCTGCGGTGCCCGGCGCCGTAGCGGTCCTGTGCTGTGTGGTCTTCCTGGTCCGGCTACAGGCCATGAAAGACCAGCTGACAGGCGGTCCGGTCACCGCCTTCGACGTCTCCGTCTCCCCAGGCGTCGGCTGGTTCATCGCGCTCCTCGCGTCGCTGGCCGTCTGCGGCTTCGCGGTGGCCGAGCTGATGAGGGACCGGCGGACTCAGTCGTAGAAGCCCAGGCGGCGCAGCTGCTTGGGGTCGCGCTGCCAGTCCTTGGCGACACTGATCCGCAGGTCGAGGAAGACCTTCGTACCGAGCAGCGCCTCGATCTGCTTGCGCGCCCTGGTACCCACTTCCTTCAGCCGGGCCCCCTTGTGCCCGATGATGATCGCCTTCTGGCTGGGCCGCTCCACGAACAGGTGCGCATAGACGTCGATCAGGTCGTCGCGCCCCTCACGGAGCATCATCTCGTCGACGACGACCGCGATCGAGTGCGGCAGTTCGTCCCGTACCCCCTCAAGAGCGGCCTCCCGGATGAACTCGGCGGCGAGCACCTGCTCGGGCTCGTCGGTCAGGTCACCCTCCGGATACAGGGGCATCCC
Source organism: Actinomycetes bacterium (assembly GCA_025964615.1). GTDB lineage: Bacteria > Actinomycetota > Actinomycetes > Streptosporangiales > Streptosporangiaceae > RYN-227. The sequence goes on along the minus strand of JAOPYM010000255.1, from coordinate 9,670 downwards.
CAGCGGCAGGTGCGAGACCAGCACGTCCGCCACCACGTCGAGCTGGAACCCCTCGCCCTTCGCGGCGCCAGGGTCGCCGAGCGCAGAGGTCGGCACGATGTCCGCCCACGGACCGAGGCCGCCGACCGTGAGGAGCTGCTCGGCGACCTGCTGCCTGGACACCAGATCCGTCTTGGTGACGATCGCCACGATCGGCGTCTTGCCGGCGTTCTCCAGCGCGCGGGCGATGAACCGGTCGCCGGGCCCGACGGCCTGGTCTGCCGGGATGCAGAAGCCGATGACGTCGACCTCGGTCAGGGTGGCGCGGACCAGGCTGTCCAGGCGCTCGCCGAGCAGGGTGCGCGGCCGGTGCAGGCCCGGCGTGTCCACAATGATCAGCTGTGCGTCGGAGCGGTGCACGATGCCTCGGATGGCCCGGCGGGTGGTCTGCGGCCGGCTGCTGGTGATCGCCACCTTGGTTCCGACCAGGGCGTTCATGAGCGTTGACTTGCCCACGTTGGGGCGCCCGACGAAGCAGGCGAACCCGGAGCGGAAGGTCGGTGTCGTTGGCGAGTTCACGTTGTCGATTGTCGCCTACCCAGCGGAGCGGATCCGCCACCGTTCCCGTGAAGGCCGCTTTTCCAGGGGCTGTCCCGGGTGGGCCGCGTCGTCTGGACTGAGGAGCGAGGGAGCGACGAGGGAAGACGGCGCGGCCCACCCGGCGCCGTGCCGAAGGCGCGGCCATGAACAGGGTCGGTGGGGCCTGCCGTTCTGGTCTCCGGGGCCTTACCGTGGAAAGCGGGAGGCCACGGCCTTGCGGGCCTCCTGCGCCAGTATCGGATCCGGGGGCGGCCGTGTCGGTATAGTGTTCGACCAGGAGGGGAGTATCCCCACGTGACGGCCTCGTCAGCACGGCTTCAGAGAGCCCGGGCCCGTCGGTTTCCGCGCTGTTCGGTGGAAGCGGGAGAGACCTCCGGCGATGTTTGCCGCTGCCGGAGGTTGTGAATCGTGGATGTTTCCCTGTGGACATGGGCCGTCACCCTCGCCGTACTGGGTGCGCTGATCCTGGTCGACCTGTTCCTCACCGACCGGGGTGAGCCACGAGACTTCACGCTCCGCCAGGCCGGGGCCTGGGTGACCTTCTACGTGGCGCTGGCCATCGCGTTCGGCGTCGGCCTGCTGCTGGTCGTCAACGCCACCTACGCGGGCCAGTTCTTCGCGGGTTATCTCACCGAGTACAGCCTCAGCATCGACAACCTCTTCATCTTCTACGTGATCATGGCGCGGTTCGCGGTCCCGAAGCCCAGCCAGCACAAGGTGCTGCTCATCGGCATCCTGATCGCCCTGATCCTGCGTGGTGCCTTCATCGCCCTGGGTGCCGCGGCGATCACCCGTTTCGTCTGGGTCTTCTTCATCTTCGGGGCGTTCCTGATCTGGACCGCCGTCGGCCTGGCCCGCGGCGGTCACGACGAGGCCGAGGAGTTCAAGGAGAACCGGCTGCTGCGCTGGAGCCGCAGGGTGCTGCGCACCACCGACCGGTACGAGGACTCGAAGATCAGCGTCCGGCGGGATGGCAGGCGGGTCTTCACCCCGCTGCTCATCGTCATGATCGCGATCGGCTCGACCGATCTGCTGTTCGCCCTCGACTCGATCCCGGCGATCTTCGGTCTCACCAAGGAGGCCTATCTGGTCTTCGCCGCCAACGCGTTCGCGCTGATGGGGCTCAGGCAGCTGTACTTCCTGCTGGGCGGCCTGGTGGAGCGGCTGGTCTACCTGAGCAAGGGGCTTGCGGTCATCCTCGGGTTCATCGGTGTCAAACTGATCGATGAGGCGCTGGACCACTACCACGTGCCCTTCACCCCGGTGATGCCGATCTGGGCGTCCCTCGTGGTGATCGGGGGGATCATGGCCGTCACCACGGTGGCGAGCCTGATCAAGGCCAGGAGGGATCCGTCGTCGGTGCGCCCGATCGGGGCCGTACCGCAACCGCAGCGGGCCCCTTCGCACATGGTCCCGCGGGGTGAGTAGAGTCACCGTTCACCAAGACCCGAACTGCGTTCTAGAATCGGTCTCAATGACGGTGCTGCGGCAGATCCCCCCGCGGGGTAGCGAAAGAAGAGGTGTCCAATGGCCATCGGGCTGACCGAAGAGCACGAGGCGCTTGCCGAATCGGTGCGCGGGTTTGCCGAGCGCAACATCACGACGCAGGTCGTCCGCGCCGCCCTTGAGGCGGAGCAGGAGACCAGGCCGCCGTTCTGGGCCGGACTTGCCGAACAGGGACTTCTCGGGTTGAACATCGCCGAGCAGTACGGCGGTCAGGGCTTCGGGCTGCTCGAGACCTCCATCGTGCTCGAGGAACTGGGCCGTGTCGTCGCCCCAGGCCCGTACTTGCCGACCGTGCTGGCCGGCGCCGCGATCTCCGCGTCAGCCAGTGAGAAGGCCAAGGCGGAACTGCTGCCCGGCATCGCCGATGGCACCAGGACCGCCGCGCTGTCCCTGGCCACCGGCCTGTCCGGCCGCCGCGACGGCGACATGCTGGTGATCAGCGGTTCGGTCGAGCCGGTCCTGGGAGCACTGCTCGCCGACGTGCTGGTCGTACCGGTCGAGACCGGCAAGGGCGAGGAGTGGGTCGCGGTCGACACCGCTGATCTGACCATCTCCGCGCTGGAGAGCCTGGACAAGGTACGCCGGGTGGCCAAGGTGACCGCCACCGACGTCAGCGTGGGCGCGGACCGGATCCTCGACGGGCTCGAGGGTCCTGAGGTCCTCGACCTCGCAGCCCTGCTGCTCGGTGCCGAGGCCGCCGGAGTCGCCTCCTGGTGCATGACCACCGCATCGGAGTACGCGAAGGTCCGCGAACAGTTCGGCCGCCCCATCGGACAGTTCCAGGGCGTCAAGCACAAGGCCGCCCGGATGCTGATCGGCCTTGAGCAGGCCCGCGCCTCGGTCTGGGACGCCGCCCGCGCGCTCGACGAGGGCGCAGCGGAGGCGGGTTTCGCCACCGCCGTGGCCGCGGTGATCGCCCCGGACGCGGCCGTGCAGATCGCCAAGGACTGCATCCAGATCCTGGGCGGCATCGGCTTCACCTGGGAGCACGACGCGCACATGTACCTGCGCCGCAGCCTGACGCTGCGCGCACTGCTCGGCCCGTCCAAGGAGTGGGCGGCCTCGGTCGCCTCGCAGGCCCTCGACGGTGGCCGCCGCCCCGTCGAGATCGAGCTGGACGACGACACCGAGCCGGTCCGGGAGCGGATTCGCGCGCAGGTCGCCGAACTGGCCGGGGTCGAGGACAGGAACGCGCTCAACGCGAAGATGGGCGACGAGGGCTGGACCGTGCCGCACTTCCCGGCGCCGTGGGGCCGGGACGCCGGGCCGGTCGAGCAGATCCTCATCCAGCAGGAGCTGAAGGCCGCCAAGGTCAAGGGCCCGAACCTGGTGGTCGGCGCATGGCTGGTGCCGTCCCTGGTGCGGTACGGGACCGAGGAGCAGAAGGAGCGCTTCCTGCGCCCGACGCTGCGCGGTCAGATGATCTGGTGCCAGCTCTTCTCCGAGCCCGGTGCGGGCTCCGACCTGGCCTCGCTGTCGATGAAGGCCGAGCGGGTCGAGGGCGGCTTCCGGCTGACGGGCCAGAAGATCTGGACCTCGGTCGCGCAGTTCGCGCAGTGGGGCTTCTGTATCGCCAGGACGAACCCGGACGCCGCCAAGCACGACGGCATCACCTACTTCCTGGTCGACATGAAGTCCGAGGGTGTCGACGTGCGGCCTCTCAAGGAACTGACCGGTGAGGCCATCTTCAACGAGGTCTTCCTGGACAGCGTGTTCGTACCGGACGACTGTGTGGTAGGTGAGGTCGACAAGGGCTGGCAGGTGGCCCGCAACACCCTCAGCAACGAGCGGGTGTCGCTGTCCACCGGCGGCGGCATGGGCATGGGCGTGCCCGAACTGCTCGGCTGGTTCAAGGGCAAGCACCTCGACGCGATCGCGACGGCCGAGGTGGGCAAGCTCGTCGCCCAGGGCCAGTCGATCGACCTGCTCGGACTGCGGACCACGCTCAAGCAGCTCAACGGCGTCGAGCCGGGAGCCGAGGCGAGTGTCCGCAAGCTGCTCGGCGTCCAGTTCAACCAGGACGTCGCGGACTACTGCTGGGCCTCGCAGGGTACCGAAGCGGCGGTCGAGCAGGCGATGGCCCCCACTGGCATCGTCGCCCGCGCCATGCTCTTCAGCCGGGCGATGACGATCTACGGTGGCACCACCGAGGTGCAGCTCAACATCATCGGTGAGCGCCTCCTTGGTCTGCCCCGCGACGCGGAGCCGGGCAAGTAGCAGCGGCGGCCGGGCCCCTTGGTCGTCAAGGGGTCCGGCGCCGTCCGGGCAGTACGGATAAACTGCCCAATCCGTACGCGTCCGGAGGTCCCCTTGAAGACGAGCTCGAAGACGGCCGCGGCGGCCGTTGCGGTGATGTTCGCACTTGCAGGGTGCGGCGGCGGTGGCGGCGGCAAGTCCGCTTCGCCCGAAACGCCGATCGCGACCTTCGACGGCAAGAACCTCGACCCGGGCAACCTGGGGGTCACGGGCAAACCGCTGCCGAAGGTCTCCGCCCAGCAGGTGAAGGCCCTGGTCGGCACCTGGCTCAACACGACCAAGAACAACCCGGTGCAGGACTCCTTCGTCTTCAACACCGACGGGACCGGAACCTGGCAGGTGCAGGCCAAGATTCTGTGGAACGGGCAGGTGATCCCGGCGGGCACCGGCGCGTACCGCCTGTCCTGGAAGGGCCTGGACCCCAACGAGGCCTCGTTCTGGGCGATCAAGCTCACCGACAGCGGAGCCACGCTCGTCTTCCAGGGCAACCAGCAGACCTACAAGAAGTCCGCTGGCAAGACCCCAGTGACCGGCAAGACACCGTAGGAGATTTCAGTGACGGCCTTCTTCGCCTCGCCCGCCGACGTCCGCGAGCGGCTCGCCGCGGTCGACTACCTCGCGGACGACGCGATCGCCACGACGGTCTTCCTCGCCGACGCGCTCGGCAAGCCGCTGCTCGTGGAGGGGCCGGCCGGAGTCGGCAAGACGGAACTGGCCAAGGCGGTGGCGAAGGCCGCGAACGCCGAGCTCATCCGGTTGCAGTGTTACGAGGGCCTTGACGAGGCCCGGGCGCTGTACGAGTGGAACTACAAGAAGCAGCTCCTCCGCATCCAGGCCGCAGGCTCCGACCAGGCGTGGGAACGGACCCACGACGACATCTTCACCGAGGAGTTCCTGCTCGAGCGGCCGCTGCTGGCCGCGATCCGGCGGAGCGAGCCGACGGTGCTGCTCATCGACGAGACCGACAAGACCGACGTCGAGGTCGAGGGCCTGCTCCTCGAGGTGCTGTCGGACTACCAGGTGACCATCCCCGAACTCGGCACGGTGGCCGCTGTGCGCAAGCCGTTCGTGGTGCTCACCTCCAACGCGGCCCGGGAGCTGTCGGAGGCGCTCAAGCGGCGCTGCCTGTACCTGCACCTGGACTATCCGGGGCCCGAACGGGAACGTGACATTGTGCTGGCCCAGGTGCCCGGTATTGAGGCGGATCTCGCCGAGCAGCTGGTCCGCACCGTCGGCACGCTGCGGGCTCTGGAGATCAAGAAGGCTCCGTCCATCGCCGAGACCATCGACTGGGCCCGTACCCTCCTTGCGCTCGGACTCGACCAGCTGGACGAGGCGGCCGTCGCCCAGACCCTCGGGGTCGTCCTGAAGCACGTCTCCGACCAGGAGCGGGCCGTCAAGGAACTGGGTCTGCGATAGTGTCCCTCGTCGACCGGCACACCGGCTTCGTGGCCGCGCTGCGCGAGGCGGGGCTGCCGGTGTCGCTGGCCGAGGGCCTGGACGCGGTACGGGCACTGCAGGTCATCGATCTGGTCGACCGGCCCTCGCTGCGATCCGCGTACGCGGCGACGCTGGTGAAACGGCCCGCGCACCGGGTGACCTTCGACATGCTCTTCGACCTCTGGTTCCCCTCCGCGCTCGGCGGCGGTACGGCCTCGGCCGGCGCCGATCAGGAGCCGTCGCGCTCCACCGGGCCGCCGGCCCTGGATCCGGAGGTACAGGCCATCCGCAGGGAACTGTCGGACTTGCTGCTGACCGCGGACGACGCGGCCCTCAGCCAGTTCGTCCGGATGGCCGTGGGCCGGTTCGGCAGGGCTCCGGGGCAGCGTTCCTGGTTCTCCTCCGGGGTGCTGCGGGCGATGTCGGCCGACACCCTGATGGCCGGGCTGCTCAGCGCCGTACTCCAAGGGCAGGAGCGCGGCGGGCTCGCCGAGCGGGTGGCCAGGCGCCGGTTCCGCGACCGCATCACCCGCTTCGAGCAGTTGGTCGCCACCGAGGTACGCCGCCGCATCGCCGAGGAGACCGGGGTGGAGCGGACCGCCCGCCTGGTCGTCCGGCCACCACTGGAGCGCCTCGACTTCAACCGGGCTACCCGCGCCGAGCTCACCGCGCTGCGCCGCGAGGTCTATCCGCTGGCCCGGCGCCTGGCCACCCGGCTGACCGCCAAGCACCGGCACGGCCGCCGGGGCCGCCTCGACTTCCGCCGTACGGTGCGTGCGTCGCTGTCGACCGGCGGCGTACCCCTGACCACACACCACAAGCCACGGCGTCCGCACAAGCCCGAGCTGGTCATCCTCTGCGACGCCAGCGACTCGGTGTCGTCCTTCGCGCACTTCACGCTGCTGCTGACGTTCGCGCTGCGGGAGCAGTTCACCAAGGTACGGGCGTTCGCGTTCATCGACTCGACCGACGAGATCACCCGGTTCTTCCAGCCCGGCGTGGACGTGGCCGACGCCATGACCAGGCTGGCCCGGGAAGCGGACCTGGTCTGGATCACAGGCCGCAGCAACTACGGGCACGCCATCGAGGTGTTCGCCGATCGCTACGCCGACGCCATCGGGCCCAGGACGTCCCTGCTGATCCTGGGCGACGCCCGGTCCAACTATGGCGATCTCGCGCTGCCGACGCTGAAGCGCCTGGTGGCGGGGGCGCGGCACGCGTACTGGCTCAACCCGGAACCGCGCCGCGACTGGGACACCGGGGACTCGGCGGCCTCCGCCTACGATGCCGTCGTGCCGATGTTCGAGTGCCGCAACCTCACCCAGCTCCTCGAGTTCGTCGAAGAGATCGCCTGAAGCGCTCCCGGTGCGGTGATCTCACATCACCGCGGCCCTCGGGTGATGTCCACTCCTTCCTTTTTCCGCCATCCGCACACGGGGGCGACAAGTCCGTCCTAAGCTGCCCGCAGCGTATCAACTCGAGTGCAGGGAGTAACCACCGGCGGGGCGTCGGCTGGAGGGGGCGGGAATCCGTGAAAACGCTGTCCAGGACCACCAACGTCAATCATCGTCACCGTGCGTCACGACGCCGAGACGGTGAGTTCGCCGAGCCGGCAGGCCGTCGCCTCTCCCGGCTCCGTACCGTGCGCGGCCGGATCGTGGTCATCCTCGCGCTGCCCACCGCGTTGCTCGTCGCGATCTCGGTGTACGGGGTGCTGGCGCAGGCGCGCCAGGCGCAGGATGCGAGCGGCACGTCGGCGACGGTGGATCTCGTGCTCGCCGACCAGGAGCTGGTCCATTCGCTGCAACGCGAGCGCGGGCTCAGCGTCGGCGTGGCCAGTGGGGCGTACGGGTTCCGGGCGGCGCTCGCCACCCAGCGCCGTACCTCCGACACGGCCCGGATCTCGCTGGACCGGTTGCTTTCCACGGCAGGCTCGCAATCTGCCACCCGGGTCCGTACCGGGGAGGGAAAGCTCAACGAACTGTCCACGCTGCGGGGAGAGGTCGACGCCGGGCTGATCGTGAAGGCCGACGTCTTCACCTTCTACACCACCGCGATCGGGGCGCTGAACGACGCGGCCTTCGAAGGGAACGTGGACCAGAGCGACGCGGGGCTGCGGCAGGGGATGCAGGCCCTGCAGGCGCTCAGCGACGCCAAGGAGTACACCGGCGAGGAGCGCGCGGTGGTCAACGGGGTCTTCGCGGCCGGCTCCTTCGCCAAGGGCGACTACGCGCAGTTCACCGAGCTGCGCGCCGCCAAGCTGGCTGGGTTCGAGAACTTTCTGCGGCTCGCCACCCCCGGCTGGTCGGCTGCACTCGGCACCGCCCAGCGCACCCCGGAGGCGATGACCGCTGCCGGCTTCGAGGAGCGGGCGCTGGCGGAACCGACGGCGACCCACCTCGGCGTGAACCCGAGCGCATGGTGGGCCGCGATGACGACGTTCATCGACGACCTGCACGGTGTGCAGCTGACAGTCGGACGTGATGAGCGGGCGCGGGCCCAGCAGGTCAAGTCGGCCGCGATCGACGACCTGACGCTCTATGGGGTGGGCGCGGCCCTGACGCTGCTGGCCGCGGTCGTGCTCGGCCTGGTGACGTTCCGGTCGATCGTGCGACCATTGCGGACACTGACGGCCGAGGCGCAGGACGCCGCCGAACAGAAACTGCCGGACGCGGTCGCGCGGATCCAGACCGCCGAGGACCCCTCGGAGCTGACCATCGAAGGGTCCACCTCCGCCCTCGCCGGGCGGGCCGATGAGTTCGCCGAGGTGGCCGGGGCCCTCGACCGGCTGCGGGAGGCCGCGGTCCGGCTCGCCGTCGAACAGGCGGTCATGCGGCACAACACCGCCGAGTCACTGGCCAACCTGGGCCGCCGCAACCAGAACCTGGTCCGCCGCCAGCTCGGCTTCATCACGAACCTGGAGCGGGCCGAATCCGACCCGAACGCGCTGGCGAACCTGTTCGAGCTCGATCATCTGGCCACCCGGATGCGGCGCAACGCCGAGAGCCTGCTGGTCCTGGTCGGAGAGCGCAGCCCGCGCCGCTGGACCAGCGCGGTCCCGGTCGGGGACGTGCTCCGCTCGGCGTTCTCCGAGGTGGAGGACTACCGGCGGGTGATCCTGCGCCGGGCCGACGACACGAACGTACGCGGCGCGGCGGCGGCCGAGCTGTCCCACCTGCTGGCCGAACTGGTCGAGAACGCGCTCACCTTCTCGCCGCCCGACCAAGAGGTCGAGGTACACGCCCGCGGCGCGGCCGCGGGCTATCACATCGCGATCGTCGATCAGGGAATCGGGATGTCCGAGGAGGCGATCGCCAACGCCAACGCGCGGCTTCGCGGCGAGCAGAGCTTCCTGGTCACCCCCACCCGCGACCTCGGCCACTACGTCGTCGGCCGGCTCGCCGCGCGTCTGGGCGTACGAGTCTGGCTGCACGACTCGCCGCTCAACGGGGTCACCGCACGGGTCGTGATCCCGGCGAGCCTCCTCGAGGCCGAAGACCCACCCGAGGCCCCTGCGGCCGCGCTGAACGGTCACAACGTCCTGCTCGTACCTCCCGATTCGCCTCCAGTGCTGCAGCCGAGTGGCGTCGCGGTGGCGCTCGCTCCGGGCCGCGCCGAACCTGAGCCGTACGGCGACATGACCCGCAACGGGCTGGTCAGGCGCAGGCCCGGGGAGACCCGCCTGCCCGCCCGGCCACTGCGGCCGGTCCGCACCGGCCACGAACCGGCTGTGCTGCGCTCCCCGGCCGAGGTACGGAACATGCTCGACAACCTCAGGTCCGGTGTCGACCGGGCCGAGCGCGGCCGCGATGATTCGAGAGACTCATGAGGAGAACAGCACGATGACACAGATGATGGCCGAGACCCAGAGCTTCAACTGGCTGCTCGG
>JAOPYM010000227.1 GCA_025964615.1 Actinomycetes bacterium | reverse complement strand
GTGCAACGGTGACGGATTTCGTTCGTCCTGTGGGCGGCGGCGTTCCCCTCGCAGGCCGCGCTGGTGCGGCCGACTCACTCGGAAGGTTCAGGCACGTGAACATCGGATCGCCCTCGCGGCGTCACCGCGCCCCCGTCGTCGCTTTGACGGTCCTGACCGGTCTCGCCGCCGTGGCGGGCTGCTCGACCTCATCGAAGAGCTCCGGCGGCACCACCGCGGTCGCCGGGTCGAGCAAGAAGATCATTGTGGCGGCGGCGGAGAACTTCTGGGGCAGCATCGCCACCCAGCTCGGCGGTATCCACGTGAGCGAGACGAGCGTCATCACCAACCCCGCCACCGATCCGCACTCCTACGAGCCGACCGCCGCGAACGCCCGCACCCTCGCCTCTGCCCAATTCGTGATCGTGAACGGGATCGGCTACGACACCTGGACCACCAAGCTGCTCGCGGCCAACCCCGTACCGGGCCGCCAGAGCCTGGTCGTCGGGGACCTGGTCGGGTTGAAGGCGGGCGACAACCCGCACCGCTGGTACTCGCCCGATGACGTCCACAAGATGATCGAGAAGATCACGGCCACCTACAAGCAGCTCGACCCCGCCGACGCCGCCTACTTCGACCAGCAGAAGACGACCTTCGAGAATCAGACGCTGGCCACCTACAACCAGCTGATCTCCACCATCAAGGCCAAGTACGCGGGTACCCCGGTCGGCGCCTCGGAGTCGATCGTCTCGCCGCTGGCCGACGCCCTCGGCCTGAAGATGCTCACCCCGTACTCCTTCCTGAAGGCCATCAACGAGGGCACCGGTGTGTCCGCGGCCGACAAGGCCACCATCGACCAGCAGATCAAGGGCAAGCAGATCAAGGTCTACATCTACAACAGCCAGAATTCCACCCCGGACGTCGCCGCCCAGGTCAATGCGGCCAAGGCCGCCGGGATCCCGGTGACCACTGTGACCGAGACCCTCGCGCCCACCGGCGCCACCTTCCAGCAGTGGCAGACCACCGAGCTCCAGGGCATTCAGCAAGCCCTCTCCCAGGCGACGGGCAAGTGAGGCTCGTGGACCGGGTCCGTTCGACCGCTCCTGCTGAGGACCCAGCAGGTCCATCACCAGCGAGACCCTGACCCGGCTATACCAGACGCCCATCGAGGTATTGACCGCCTCGGACGGCCGCCTGGTCGTCGTCGGCCAGCCCGAACCCCCCGCCCTGCACAACAAACGATCGCCACGCCGGCCAACGGCGCGGGGGGGTTGTGATGCCGGACGCGGGCTTTTCCTGGAACCTGGTCACTGATCTGCAGGACCTGTGGTCCTTCCCGCTCATGGTCAACGCCTTCCAGGCCGGGACCATCGTCGCCGTACTGGCCGGGGTGTTAGGCGGTGTCGGCGGCGGGGGTGAATACCGCGACTCGGTGGCAGTTCTGAAACGCCAGCCGCACCCCGAAGTGCCGCAATGACGTTGTGTCGGGTATGGGTGCGCTGTGAGGTGCGGGGCTTGTGCCGTTTCAGCCGATGGGAGCCGGTTGCCGGGCGGTGAGCGCCTGCGGTCCCATGACGAAATCGGGGTCGATTTGGGCGGTCAGGTCTTGGCCGGTAGCGCGGTTGGCCCAGGCGGCGGCGTTCTTGTAGTGGAACTCGATCGCCTGCCGGGTGAACTTCGCCCAGTCCCGGGGATGGTTGTCAACGGCCGCCTGCAGGTTGGCGAGCAGGTTCCGGTTGTGCTCTTCCAGGTCGTCGAGGTCGAAGTGGCGGCCCTGTTCCATCGCGCGTACCGCCGGGGACTGCACGAACCAGCCGAGCAGATCCTCACCCACCTGGTCGCGCAGGAACGCGACGTCCTCATCGCTCTGGACCTTGTTGCCGACGACGGCGAGTGCGACGTCGTAGTCGGCGGCGTACTGGGTCCACTGCCGGTAGACGCTCACCCCTTTGCGGGTCGGCTCGGCGACCAGGAACGTCATGTCGAAACGGGTGAACATGCCTGAAGCGAACGACTCTGCGCCCGCGGTCATGTCCACGACGACGTATTCGCCGGCCTCGTCGATGAGGTGGTTGAGGTACAACTCGACCGCTCCGGTCTTGGAGTGGTAGCAGGCCACCCCGAGTTCGTCCTCGGAGAACGGGCCGGTCACCATCAGATGGGCCCCGCCGACAGGGCGGGCGAACCGCTGGTGGACGGGGTCATCGCCGCCGGGACGCAGCAGCCGTGATCCTTGCCCGGGCGGCGTGGTCTTCACCATCGCCTGCGCCGAGCCGATCCTGTGGTTGGTCCCGCGGAGATACTCCTTGATCTCGGTTACGTGGGCGCCCATCGCCAGGATGGCCGCCGAATCGGCCGGAGCGAGCCCGAGTGCTTCTCCGAGGTGCTGATTGATGTCGGCGTCGATCGCCATCACCGGTCTGCCCGTTGCGGACAAATGCCGGACCAGCAGCGATGACAGCGTGGTCTTGCCGCTGCCACCCTTCCCCACAAAAGCGATCTTCATGAACCCCCCAGACAGTGACGCCGCACCTTTATCAGGCGATGACGTAGCGCAAGTACTTGATCACATGAGTAACCACTGTCGTGGCAGCGCAGCCGCGAACGCCACGCGACCAGCTCGTGTGGATATCCAGCCATAGAGCAGCCACTCATGGAAGGATTCTAACAGGAACGAAAATCGTTTCCGCGATTATCGTGCTCCTCGACGAGCGCCGCCAGTTGCCATGAGGCCGCGGACCCGCCACGAGCACGACGAGGTTCATCTGGCTGAGGGTTCCTTTAACGATGGTGCTTGTGCATGTCCGCTATGCGCGGCTCGCTGTGCTGGCGGGGCGGTTACTCTACTTCTCCGGCTGTGTCGCGTTCCGCGGTGCCACTGGCCGCTACAGGGATCTCTTGTACGTGTCGTAGGGCGTCGAGAACGATGTGGGCAACGTGCTCATCCGTGAGGGAGTATTCGACGGCTCTCGCCCGCCGGTGCGCGACCACGAGCCGGGAGGTGCGCAGTACCCGTAGATGTTGGGATACCAGCGGCTGCGAGACGCCCAGTGCGGTGACCAGCTGGTGGACCTCGCGGCCGCCGTTCGCCAGCTCACGCACGATGCCGAGCCGGACCGGCGACGCCAGCGCACGCAGCAACTCGGTGGCTGCGTGCAATGAATCCTGGGCCGCGCCGTCGGGCGAAGCAGCGCCCACTTCCATATGCACAAATTAGCATATGGCAATAATTGTCGCCGGTGGAGTGGTCAGGGCGTTTGAGCCCCGCCTCGTCGCTGCCGATGGGTGCGGTCAGTGTTCGTCCCAGTGCCCCTCGTGGGCCACGTGACGGTGACCGTCATGCACGTAGTCGACGTGGTCTTCGTGTGGGACCGCGACATGGCCGCAACCGGCTCCGTGCTGGTGCGTGTGTGCGTCATGCACGATGTGCTCATTGCTTTCGCACTCGTCGATGTGACCATCGTGGGTTCGGTGGAGATGACCGTCGTGCACGTAGTCGACGTGGCCTTCGTGCGGGACCGTCACATGGCCGCAGCCGGGTCCGTGGTCATGCGCATGGTCGGTATGCGTGAGATGTTGTGCCGAGGTCGGCATAGTCAATTCCCTCGATGCTCGGATGGTGCGTCCACCAGCGGAGTGCCAGGAAACCTGCTCCGGCGGGTTGAACGACGACTGTTAACGGATAAGCACATATTAGTATATTGCGATGTATGCATGAGTTAAGGCGGCCGCCTCAAGTACGCCATGTAGCGGTAATCGCGGCGGGTCGGTTGGTCGATCGCCGGACCTGACCCCGCCTTACCTTGACGCCCTCTCCGGCCGAGTTCCGTGATGTGATGGGCTGGCCGTAGTGGGCGATCCGCCCAGATAGAGACGCCCAGCACCAGACGATGACCTACCCAGTTCCGTGCGGCCACACTCTGGTCGGCTGCGTCAGGATCGAGCCATCCCTTCGCGCTTACCGGGGCTGCCGGAAAGCGTGCCCGGACTCATCAGGCCCCTCGATCACATCTCGGGGTGGATTTCGACTCGATGCTGGCGGGCGAGCTCGCCAAGGGGGGAGTTCGAGGGCGCCGAGGTCAACCTGGGCGCGCTCGAAGCCAAGCCGTACGACCTGGCCAGGCTGGGGCTCGTCGAGTTCGCCCTCGTGTACGGGCAGGACTGGCTGGTCATCCCGCTCGACGTACCCGTCGGCTCGCTCACCGTCATCGAGACCCTCAGTTACACCACCACCTTCAACGAGACCATCACCGTCCCCAGAGCCGCTGACGGCTTCCAGCTCTTCGAGATCGACCGGCTGGCCGGCCTGCTGGTCCCGCCCGCCACCCTGGGAGCGTTGGAAGGCCGGACCCTGGAGGAGGTGCACCTGCTCCGCGACGAGGCCGCCAACCTGGCCTGGGCCGTGGAACAGACCGTCCGTGCCCCCTCCGGAACGCCCCGAAGCCGAGGGACGCGGCGAGGGCACGAGCCATCTGGCCTTCGACTCAGCCATCCCCAGAACCTGACGACCGACGGATGGGACACGTTGATCGTTTCCGTAACCCCGATCCGCGATCTTCAAGTACGGCCCCTGACCCCGGGCCGCAGGGCGGCGGCCAGTTTCCATCGAAGTGCGGTACGTTTCGGTCTTTGACCCCTCTGAAGTGGCTACGCCCACGCCTAGCGCCCGTAGTGCACGCAGGTGGGTCGTGGCCGACTCATATGGTGGACTTGTGGTTGTTGATCCTCTTGTCGGGCGGTTGGTTGGTGATCCGCTGATCGGGCAGGTGCTCGAGGGGCGTTACCAGGTGGCCTCGCGGGTCGCCCGGGGCGGTATGGCCACGGTCTATGTGGCCCGTGACCTGAAGCTGGGCCGGGAGGTCGCGGTCAAGGTCATGCACTCCGACGTGGCGCGCGATGAGGAGTTCGTCGCCCGTTTCATCGGCGAGGCGAAGATCGCGGCTGGGCTGGCGCACC
>JAOPYM010000130.1 GCA_025964615.1 Actinomycetes bacterium | reverse complement strand
GGGGTGTGGAGGCTGTGCGCGGACTCCGGAAGCGCCGGAGGACCGCTGGTCGTCTCCGTCGCCGCCGGGCTGGGCAGCCTCGCCGCCGGCATCGCTGCGATGGGCGTGATGGGGGTGGCGGCCGCGGCCGCGCTGCTGCGCTGGGTGCCGCGATACTCGGACTTCGCCACCACGGGTACGCGGTCACGAGGCGCCGTGGTGGCGAAGGGTCCGCCGGAACCGCCGTTGTCGGCAGGCGACGAGATCCAAAGCGGGCGACGCATTACTGCGCCGCCCATCGGGGAGCCTCCCTTGGCCGCTCCGAGCGACCGTGATCGGTGCTGACGGTACAGCTGCCCACTCCGGCGTTTGTCGCCTTCCACCGTCGGGGACCAGCAGCGCTAGTGGCCGGCCAGTCTTCGGAGGAGCTTACTGTAGGCGCACGTCCCTTGGCCTGGGTTGGTGCCGCCGGAGGGGCGCGGGCTTTAGGGCCCCGGAGTCACAGGACCGGAGGGTGAGGAGGCTGCTCCGGCGGCTGTCTTGGAGGAGGCGTCCGACAGGAGGACGTTGGCCCGCCGGTCGATCAGTCCGGTGAGGATCTGCTGCGCGTACCCGAAGATCACGGCGTAACTGAGGATCTCCAGACTGGTGGTGGGTTTGATCGTGGTTATTAGGCCGGCCGTGACGAAGAGAGTGCCCACCACCGCTGTCGCCGCCCCGAAGAGAAGCTTCAGCAACGCATGCACGACAGGCAGTGAGAAGTACGACATGCTGTTGATGGCCATGCCAGACAGCGCGCGGGCGCCGGCCATCGCCGCTCCCACTATGCCTAGCAGCTCGATGAGCGGAATGTCTCCCCATGTGGGCTTGTGCCCGGAGGTGGACGGGCACGGCGGCCCAACCGTCTTAACGCACAACGGCACGGCATCGGGTTTCCAGACGGCCACCACGGTGAAGGAACCGAGTACGACCGCGAAGACGAGCGCGGCCCCGGCGAGCATCCGGACGAAATGCCGCACGGCGTCACGGCTTTCGGCCGCGGCCTCGAAGCCGGCCTCGAGCGCCGCCGCGAGGCATCTCCGGTCAGCCGCAGTGATGGTGCTGCCGGCCAGCGCAGCCCGCGCTGCCAGCTCCGCGTTCGTGGTGGCGGACTGCAGGCTGCTCGCGCTGGCCTCGGCCTTGGCCTTGGCAGTCTGGTTGCGGCGCATACGGCCCTTCGGCGCGCCGGCAACGCTCAGCGCGTCGTGTGCTGCCGTCGCGGCATTCTGCGCGTGCTGGGTCACCGCCTGGAGTGTGGCCGGGCTGACGGTCGGAGCGCCGCCCTGGCCCGGCCAACGTTGTTCCACCGCCACCCGGCGTGGGTCGTCGACGCCCAGGTTCACCACGGTGGCCAGGATGTCGGGCACTGACCCGGCAAGCTGATCGTCGGGCTGCAGCTCTATCAAGAGCAGCCAGGCGGAGTTCAACTGGCTCCAGCCGTAGTCGATCACGGTGTTCTTGCTGTGCCCAGTGGGCGCAGTGCGGCCGTCCGGCGGCTCGATAGCATCCACCGCCTTCTTGGCCAGCTTGTGTACCTGGTCCGCCAGACCCCCGTAGTAATCCATGTCAGGAACGGGCGGTGCCGCACCTGGCGTGGTGGCCCCTCCGGCAGCCTGGGTCGCTCGCGCGACCGCCGTCCGGGCGGTCCGCGCAGCCTCGGCCGCCGCGCACATGAACGCCGCTCTCACCTGGATCTTGGTACGCATGGCCATGTGACGCGCCTGCAAATTGATCCAGAACATCCGCCAGGCCACCCATCCACCGTAGACACGCCGCGAGAAACAAACGTCTCAGTATGTGCTTGACTATCCCGTAAATCCATAGAGATAGTGCTCAACTTCACTGGTTTCCTAAAGGTCTGGTGTAGAGAACGGATCCACGTGTCCATTCGTCGAGCGAATAGGCCGCTATGTGGCCAACTCCCTCACCGACATACCGACGCTTCCCCCGGACAGCACCACCGCGGCCGCTGTCGCATTCCGGGCCGCCGCGCCGAAGCTGACGATGCTCACCGACGCCGAGCGCGCCCTGTTGTCCGAGTGGCTGGATCGAGCCGGTGACAGCCCAACCACCCCCGTTGCCTCTCGGGTCCGACTGAGAACGCGATCAGGTGCCGTCCAAGGTTGACCGCATCCGCGAGCGGCTTGTTCCGTCCCGACGGCTCTGTCGCCCGTCACTGCGGCAGCATTGACGGCGTGCTGGGTTGACCGGATGCGCGTCCGGGCGTCGATCCGACGCCCCGGCCCCACGTCGCCACCAGCCTCGGTGGCACCGGTTCGCTGGTGCTCGCCGACAGTTCGCGACAACGCACGCTGATGACCTGGTGTGACTGGCTCCTCGAGAGCGACGCCTGCCGTCGGCCTGACCTGACAGTCGCGCAACCGATGGACGCGGGCCACGTCGCTCCGAGGCCGCGGGTCAACGTGTCGGGGCGCCCCTGGTGGCGTGCGCCGGTGTCGACGGCGCAGGTTTGTGGGTGGAATTGCCGCTCGGGGACAGCACCGTGGTGTCGTACGCCATGTTGACCACCATGTTGGCGAATCCCTTGGACATGAAGTTCAGCACGTTCGGGTCGTTGTTGCTGAGGTTGTCGCACCAGCGGAACGGGTTGTCGACGCATCCGCCGTCGAAGCTCGGGACGTTTCCTTCGAAGTTGCCGAGGGATCCGCCGAACAGGGCGACATCCTGTTGGATCTTGCAGCAGTCCTGCCCGGTCAGCACTCCGCTCGCGGGAATTCCGGCCTGGTTGAAGCTGAACGCATCCGTGCCGACCGGCGAGAACAGTTCGTGGTTGAGCCCGATGGAGTCGAAGTACTGGATGCCTTGGTCCCGGGCGACCGTCGATGGCTGATACACCTGCGGCGGGAACGTCGTCGAGACGGTGCGGCTGAACAGGTCGACCCCTGCCGGGTCGAGCACTCCGACCAGGTAGTTCGGTGTCGCGGTCACGTCCGCGTCCAGGTCATAGCCGATCTTGGCCAGCTCGGTCGGGCTGAGGTTGTTGACGTAGTACGTCGAACCCAGCAGGCCCAGTTCCTCACCGCCGAACCAGATGAACCGCAGCTTGTTGCGCGGCGTGACCTTGCGCATCATCTGGGCGATGTCGAGGATCGTCGCGGAGCCGGATGCGTTGTCGAGCATTCCGGCGCCGTAGATCGCATCGAGGTGCGCGTCGACGACCACGACATGGTTCGGGTCGCCGCCCTTGGAGTCGGCGATGACGTTGTAGTCGTCGGCGTTGGGGTTGACGGTCGCCTTGATGTCGAGGTTCATCACCGGCGGTGCCGTCCCGCCCTGGACAGCCTGATTGTACTGGCTGAGCAGGTCGCTGCCCGTCGCGAACGAGGTGAACGCGACCGGAATCGTCGGGACGATCCGGTTGCCGGAGGCGTCCACCATGCTGCCGCTGAACACGCCTGTACGTCCCGGGTTGCCCTCGTTGAAGATGATCACTCCGGAGGCGCCGGCCGCTTGCGCGTTCAGGGTCTTGACGCCGAAGGTGCACTTGCCGCGCTGGATCAGCGCGACGCGACCCGGCACGAAGCCGTTGAAGTCACTCTTCGTGCAGCCGCTGGACGAGCTGGGCGACGGCGTCGGCGGGATGACAATACCGCCCGCAGGCTGAAGGGGCGCCGTCGTGGACCCGGTGCTCTGGCCGGGGTTCCAGTCGGCGACGACGGTGTAGTCGTGCGACGTCGGAGACACCGCGCGGAACGTCGGCAGCCCCGTGTAGGCGAAATAGAAGAACTTGTAGGTCTGGATCGTGACGTCGTAGCCGGCTTGGCGCATCAGCCTGGCCACGTAGTCCACCGACGCCTTGTAGCCCGGCTCGCCGGAGTTGCGCGACGGATGGCCGCCGGGACCCGGATTGGCATCGGCGATCGCCTGGAAGGCCTCCATGTGGCGCCAGAGATCTTCGGTTCGGATGCAAGGCAAAAGCTTGCCCGGTGTGTCGTTGACTCGGTTGGCACAACCAGCTGAGCTTGGCGCTTGGCCGGCTCCTGCGGCTGACGGGAGGGCATCGGCCGGCGTCGTGCTGACCACAGCGACGAGAGCGGCAGCCGCCATCAAGATCATGTACGGACGCAACAACCATCGAGGACGTCGTGACATTCGCCAAGCTCCCATCGCAAGCCAATAGCATTCGGCAACCAACCGAATGAGGTCCACCGTGCCACACATCCGACCGTGTGAAAACTATTCGCCGATGAAGTGACCATTTCTGGCCAACGATCGTCGATGGGAGTTGACTCCCGCCACCAACTGTGCATTCAGTTCGGACGACGATGATCAGGGCACGCCGCCGAGGTCAGCACTCGCGAGGTGTGCCAGCGCCGACATGGCCCGACCGGACCTCGATCCTGCTGTCAACTGGCAATGGACCGAGGCTGACCATACGCATTTCCTCTGCCGCGAACGCCGAGCTCACGTGCCAGCGGCCAAGCGCGAGGCCACGCGCTTGGAACTCCAAGCCGGCACACCGACTGCACGCGCTCATGCGACATCCAGAGGAGCTGAGAAAGACGTCCGCTCATGCCGCTGGTCGGGCGTCGGCGATCCGCGTGCTGGACACGTCCGGCTCTGCCGATGAGCGGATTGTCCCGTCTCCCGGGAGTCGGCTGATTCTCACTGAGTCGCGTTCGGTTTGGCGCGTTCTCAGCTATCCATTCAGGCAGGTCGGCCGACCAGCTCTGCTTCGTTCAATTCGGACGGGCCAGTGTGCCGAAACGCCCTCGTCAGCGGGGTGGCCTCAAGGTTCAGCTCGTGGGTGAGGATGGTGAAGCCGAACCGTCCACTGAGGTCGAGAGCCAGTCGGCCGACGTTGGCATAGTTCCACCGGCCCTCCTGCAGTATCACCGCCGACCGACCTGGGCCGACGGGAGCCGTGCGGGTAGCACAAGGCGACATCCGGCGTCCTGGTAACCCGCACGCCTGAAGGCTGCGGCCATCGGCGCGTTCGCCCGATCGGTGTCGGCGCGGACGTGCTGCGCGTCTGTCTCGTTTACCAGCACGCCGCGTACCTCGATCTGATGACGTCCGAGCCGGCGCTGGCCAAGACCGCCCTCATCGAGAGCTACGCGGCCGGGCCCGAGGTGACCGCCCGCCGCTTCGAGGTGCAGGCCCGCTGGATCGAACTGTTCAGCGAGATCCTCACCGAGGACGAGCGCTGGCGCGCACTGCCCGATCCGCTGTTCACCTGTCAGCTCCTGATCGGCGGGGTCGGCACGATGGTCACGGCCCATCTCGCCGCCGGGAACCACGAGGCCCTCCCCGGCCTCCGTACCCCCGTCCGCCCTCCTCGAGCTTTGCTGGCCTGACGGCGGCATAGTTCCGGGGGTGCTCGCGCGTCTAGAGGTGCGAGACGCGAAGGAGCACCCTTGAACCCTGAGGCACGCCGGGAGTTCGGCGAGTTCGTGGCGGCGCGGACGACCAGTCTGATGCGGCTGGCCTACGTGCTCACCGGTGACCAGCACGCCGCCGAGGACCTGCTGCAGAGTGCGCTGACCAAGACCGCCGGCCGGTGGCGGAGTGTGCATGCCAGCCCCGAGGCGTACGTCCGCAAGGCGATGTACCACGAACAGGTGAGCCGCTGGCGGAGCCCGTGGCGGCGGCACGGCACCGTACCCGAGCAGCCGGTGAGCGACCGCAGCCATGAGGTCGACCTGCGGCTGTCTCTGGAGCGGGCGCTGCTTGCGCTGCCGCCGCGAAAACGGGCGGTGATCGTCCTGCGCTACTACGAGGACCTGCCCGAGCGCGAGGTGGCACGGATGCTCGGCTGCTCGGTCGGCACCGTGCGCAGCCAGACCCACAAGGCCCTCGCCCGGCTCCGCGAAGTCGCGCCCGAACTCGGCCCTGGCCTCTCCCGGCTCGAACCCGCACGGAGGACCGCATGAACGACCCCGAACTCAGACAAGCACTGGAACGGATCGCCGGGCGCGCCGCCCCGGTCGACGGACTGGCGGAGAAGGCGGTGCGCGGCTCGGCCGTACGCCGGAACGCGGCACTGGCCGCCACCGCGGCAGGCGTGGCCGCCGCGATCGCGGCGGTCCCGCTGCTGCTCGGCAGCGGTACGGCCGCCACCGGCCGGCCCGTGGCGGCCGGGCTCCCGACACCGAAGGCCACCACGCCGGGGCCTTCCGCCGCCTATCCCGGCCTGCCGGCCAACACCCGGGCCGAACTGGCGATCGTCAAGCAGTGCCTCAACGGCCCCCCGTCCCTCCCCGACACGCTGCCCACACCGGGCGGGGGCGGGCCAGTCACACCGGACTACACCTCACCCGGCCACCGGATCAGCGACTACCGGGTGCTGGTCACCTTCCGCGACGCGACCGGGACCGCGGCCTTCCTGGGCAGCACCGTGGGCCACAACGTCTGCTTCATCGAGAAGGACGGCGCCACGAACGCGCTGTCCAAGATCCCGCACCAGACCGCCAACACATGGCAGGGGATCGGCCGGAAGACCCGCCTCGGCCCCTTCCCCGGGCTCGTCTCGATCGACGACGCCACCGGCGGGATCTATGCCGACTCCACCGGCAAATGGCCCTCGAACGTCCCCAAGAGCGTCGCCGACCAATGGGTGATCACCCTGGCCGGCCGGGTCAAGCCCCAGGTCGCCAGGGTCACCATCACCTGGCCCACGGGTAAGACGACCACCGCCGCACTGAGCAACGGCTTCTTCCTGGCCCGCCTCCTGGAGCCCCCCCGCCCCAACGGCGACCTCCGCCCCAGCACGATCAAGACCTACGACCAGAACGGTAAGCTCCTCGTCACCCTCCGCGCCTGAACAACGTTGAGTCGTGGCGTTTCCCGCACCTCGCGCGTAAAAGGTGCGGGAAACGTCACGACTCAACGTTGTGGGAAGCGCAAGACCGGCGGAATCTCTCATCGCCCTGGACCAGCTGGCCGCGGCCGGCCAGGAGATCAGTGTCTCGGCCGTCGCTCGCGCCGCCAGCGTCGACCGGTCCTTCCTCTACCGTCACCACGATCTCCGCGCCCAGATCCACGCACGCTCCACCGCCCCCAACAGCAGCCCCGCATCCACCGCCGCCAGCAAACAGTCCCTGCTCGCAGACCTGGCCAACCTCCGAGAACACAACCAGCGGCTCCGGCGGCAGAACATCGACCTCACCGCCCGGCTATCCGAAGTACTCGGCGAAGTGGTGTTCCAGACCAGCGGCACCGCACGCTGCAGAAACCCCAAACTCAAGATCATCACCCTGAGAGAATCTCTGACCTGGCATCCCTCGCCGGAAACATCCGCTCATGCTGCGGTCCGGGTGCTCGGTGTCGGTGCAGGTCCCGGGGTGGCTCACGGCGTTGGCAGCGGTTGCGCTGTACGGGCTGGTCGGCGGAAGACCTGGCTGGTGTGCCATTGGATGTGCTGGGGTTCGACCGGGATCAGTCCGGCCTGTGGTTCGCGGGCGGGCTTGCCGGCGAGTTGCAGGACCAGGCTCTGGGAGGTGGCGGCGCGGGCGATGTACCTGCGTGACACGGTGATGGTCCGGTCGTTGTTCAGGCCGACGACGCCGCGGTCGAAGAGACGATGATGCAGGGCGCACAGGCAGATCCCGTTGCCCAGCTGATCGGGACCTCCGTAGGTGCGCCACCGGACGTGTGCGGCATCCAGGCCGACGCCCACGCCATCCAGCCAGCCGTCGTAGCCGCAGAATGCGCAACAGAATTCGTACGCCTGCAGTACCTCCACCCGGAAGGCAGGGTCGCGGTGGGCGAGCTCGGTACGCGGCCGGGCCGGCAGTTGGGCATCTTCCAGGTCCAGACCGATCCTCTGGCAGATGTCGGCATGCAGTGACGGCGCGAAGTTGGCATCGAGCAGAACCCGGGCCAGCTGCGGTAGCAGCACCGAGTCCATGGCCAGCGCGGCGCTCAGATCCGGATGCAGACGGCCCTTGGCGTGCCGAGCTCTCAACGGCCCGACATCGGAACCCGGGCTGGCACCCCCACCGGCGGTCTCGACCACCCACAGGCGGTCGTCATTGGTCAGATGATGGAACGGGTAACCCGGGCTGGTCGCACGAGGTGGCCCGAACTCCCGCAAAAGCCAGCGCAGATCCTCCTCCACGGCCGAGAACTCCAGCGCGCGAGGACCTTCGCGCTGGAACCGGCCAAGGGCGTACAACAAAAGCAGAGGCTTATGCGGAGCGCGTTCACCGTTGCGGGAGTATCGGCGGATACCCAGCACACGCTGCACCCAGTCCACGCCCCACACCCCAACCCGACGGTCATCACCGTCCGACCTCGGTCCTGCAACGTCATCACCGGTCAGGCATCGCACGCCGCCGTTCGGCAGACTCACAGGCACAGACCGCAGGGATGCAGGTCCCCGCCGACGTTGCCGCGTGCGTACGACTCCAGCTCCTCCCGTCTTCCGCAGATCTTCCGGTAGTCCTTCGTCCAGGTGGATCCGCTGGTCGGCAGAGTGCTGATGCTCCGGCAGGTGGCGCGGTGGAGCATCAAGTACGCCCGGCTGGGCTGACGGTAGGAGTTGAGCACAAAACCACTCGGATTAGCCGCAAGCCACGCGAGATAGCCGGGATCATCATCGATGAAGTCCTGCATGGCTACATGGTGACACCGACCACCGGAGCCAGGGTGGGTGCGGCCGCTGCTGCTCGGGGTGGGCTGTGTGGCCGTGGTTGTGGCCGGGGCACGGGCCCGGCTGCAGGCCCCGCTGCTGATCGGTGGTGCGGTGCTGGTCCTGGACGCCGTACATGAACTCGGGCCAGTCGCCCAGTTCGTCGGGGACCTGCCGCGCTGGGTACCGATCGCGGTGATCGGGCTGGCCCTGCTGGTGCTCGGCGCGAACTACGAGCGCTATCGGCGCGACCTGCGCCGCCTGCGTGACACGCTGACCGCGATGCGCTGATCGGCGACACGCAACAACGGCACGACCAACGCATAGCAAAGGAGACCGCCTTGGGCGCCGGCGAAGTCTGGGGCACCATGTCGACCGTGGGATTCCAGATGCCGCTCTGGCGGTCCGTCGCGGTGTACCGAATCGTGTCGCTGATCTACACGGGACTGCTCATCGCCCAGCATGATCACCGATACCGGCATCCGCTGGGCGGCTGGGCGGTACTCACCGTCATGATCGTCTGGACCGGTGTCGCCTGCCTGGCGTACGCCAGGCCCCAGTGGCGCCGCTTGCCGCTGCTGGTGGCCGACCTGACGATCGCGGTGGCCTGCCTGGTCGCGACCTCCTGGGTGGAGACGGCGGCGCGTCTGAACAGCGGGGTGGCCAACCTGACGGGGGCCTGGGTCTGCGGCTCGGTACTCGCCTGGGCTGTGGCCGGCGGCAGGGGCCGGGGCGTACTCGCCGCGACCGTGCTCACCGTGGCCGACCTCGGCATCCACGGCTGGGTGGGTCCCCAGCTCACCGCCAACCGATTCAACGGCAACGTCCTGTTGCTGATCGCCGCCTTCGTGGTGGGCCACGTCGCCCGGCTGGCGACCGATGCCGAGGACACCCTCGCCAGGGCGGTACGTCTCGCCACGGCCACCCGCGAGCGTGAGCGGATCGCCCGCGACATCCACGACTCGGTGCTCCAGGTACTGACCCTCGTGCAACGGAGGGGAGCGGCCATCGGTGGCGAGGCCGCCGAGCTGGGGCGGCTTGCCGGCGAGCAGGAGGCCGTACTACGCACCCTCATCGGCACCGCGGCACAACCGGCCGAGGAACGGCAGGGCCAGGCGGACCTGCGGACCGCCCTGAACTCCTGCGCCTCGGCCACGGTCACCGTCTCGGCCCCGGTCGGTCCCGTACTGCTCCCAGCGCACGTCACCGCGGAGCTGACGGCCGCCGTCCAAGCTGCGCTCGACAACGTACGCAGGCACTGCGGGCAGGACACCCTGGCCTGGGTTCTGCTGGAGGACGACACCGACACGGTGACGATCAGCGTGCGCGACGACGGGCCCGGCATCGCCCGAGGGCGCCTCGACCAGGCGGACCAGGAGGGCCGCCTGGGCGTGGCCCAGTCGATTCAGGGCCGCGTCCGCGATCTCGGCGGCAGCGCGACCATCATGTCCGCACCCGGTCAGGGAACAGAGATCGAGCTTCGGGTGCCACACAGCCGAAACCAGTACATCCCGCAATAGGCTGCCAGGCGTGCCGAATGACGAAAAGAGCGGATCCTCGCGGGTCATGGTGGTCGACGACCATCCGATGTGGCGGGAAGCGGTCGCCC
Organism: Actinomycetes bacterium; assembly: GCA_025964615.1. Classification (GTDB taxonomy): domain Bacteria; phylum Actinomycetota; class Actinomycetes; order Streptosporangiales; family Streptosporangiaceae; genus RYN-227. The sequence goes on along the minus strand of JAOPYM010000130.1, from coordinate 9,568 downwards.
GCGACCTCACCGACGCCGGGTACAACGTCGTCGCCACGGCGGGCGAGGGCCACCAGGCGCTCAGGATCTCCGCAGCCGCCAGACCACAGGTGGTGATCCTCGATCTCCGGCTGCCCGACATCTCCGGAGTCGAGGTGGCCCGACGGCTGATCGCCGCCGACCCGGCCATCCGGGTACTCGTGCTGTCCGCCAGCGGTGAACAGGCCGACGTTCTGGAAGCCGTCAAAGCGGGCGCGGCCGGATACCTGCTCAAATCCGCCGGCCGGGAAGAGTTCCTCGACGCAGTACGACGCACCGCCGACGGCGACGCCGTCTTCACACCCGGCCTGGCCGGGCTCGTCCTGGGCGAGTACCGCAGGCTCGCCGCGAAACCACCGGCCGAACCCGGCCAGATCGCCCCCACCCTCACCGCCCGCGAGACAGAGATCCTCCGACTGGTGGCCAAGGGCCTGTCCTACCGCCAGATCGCCGAGCGGCTCGTGCTCTCCCACCGCACGGTACAGAACCACGTACAGAACACACTCAACAAGCTGCAACTCCACAACCGCGTAGAACTCGTCCGCTACGCGATTGAGACCGGCATCGACCAAAAGGACCAGTAGAGCTCATGCCGATGAGAGTGTGAAGGTCTTCCTCGTCCTCCCTCTTGTTCTGCTCGAGATCGGTGGCCGTGACGAGTGTGTGACGGGCTCAGTTACTCACCGCTGTCCCCCCGGGGGGCTCCCGGTTCCTGCGCTCGACGCATGACGCCGTCTCGGCTTGATGTAGCCTGAAATGACGGGCATCAAATGTCATGGTCGGAAGAGCGACGTCTGATATTGGGGTAAGACGCCGACCACTGTCAATGCTGGGGCGATCGGGGGTGTTCCCAGGTGAACTCGTCAGGTCCGGGCTGGCGGTCGCCGCCGCACCGGGCCAAGGCCGGGATCGTTGCCGCGGTGTGCTACGTCGCGCTCGCCGCACCACTGGCGACCACGCTGAGCGGTTGCTCCGGTGTCGGTCACGCCAAGGGAACGCCGCAGCCCTCGCGAGCGACGGGCCCTGCCGTATCGCCGCTCACCGGCCTGCCCGGAGCCGCAGGACGTGTGGTGGCCGTCAAGATCGATAACATCGTTTACGCGCGGCCCCAGACCGGCGTGAACCATGCCGACGTCGTCTACGCGATCGAAGTCGAAGGAGGACTGTCCCGGCTGCTGGCCGTCTTCGACGCGAACCACCTTCCTGCTGGCGGCGCGATCGGGCCCGTGCGCAGTGCCCGGGAGAGCGACCTGCCGATCTTGCAGCAGTATGGGAAAGTGGATTTCGTCTATTCCGGCGCGCTCACCAAATTCCTGCCGCTGCTTGCCCGTGCGAACGTCTTCAACGTCAATCCCACGCAGGACGGCGGCGCCTTCTTCCGCAGGAGCAGCAGGATCGCTCCGTACAACGAGTATGTGAACCCCTCCAGCGTCCTGAGCAAGTATCCGGACGCGGCAGTGGCTCGCGACGTCGGCTTCCGCTTTGGTCCCGCGCCCACGGGTGGGGTTGCCACCGGCTTTTTCTCCGCCGTGATGCCTGCGGCTTCCTTCACGTTCACCTGGTCCGCCGCGCAGGGCAGGTATCTGATCGGGATGGACGGGAAAACCGCCGAGACTACGGACGGCGGGCAGATGGGAGCGCCGACCATCGTGGTGCAGAAGGTCGCCGAAACCACCTCCCCGCACGGATTCATGGACTCTCCCGGGGTGCGCTCTCCCTATGCTCCGACCGTCGGCACCGGACAGGACGTCGTCCTACGCGACGGAAAGGCATACAAGGGCACCTGGTCCCGGCCCAGTGCATCCGACGTGACCACCTACACGTTCAACGGCCAGACCATGGACTTTCATCCAGGACAAGTGTGGATCGTGCTCGAACCTGCCTGAACTGGGTGGTCCAGCTCGGCCCCGGTGAATCGGACGCTTGCGTCACGGAAGACGTCCGCCTCTGCTGTGAGTCGCGCGTGGGCCCGCTGCCTAGGACCCGGACAGCGGGACCATGGACGCTGCCTGCTCTTCGTCGCTTGTACCCGGGCCCGGAAGCTGTGTCTGATGAGAATGCGCCAGCGCCCTTGACTGAACTCGTCTTCGGCCCCGAGGACATCGGACGTGTCAACGGTGGGACGGATTCCGGTGCGTGCGCTCGTCCTACTCGCCGGTGGAGCGGTCCCGCGCGGCCGGGCGGCGCCTGTGCCACGAGCCCAGCATGTGGTCGTTCATGGCCACCGCGGCACCCTCGGCGTCGTTGGCCGCGAGCCGGTCGTAGATGGCCTGGTGCTGGACGTTCGAGTCCTGGTAGTCCTGGTAGTCCTGGCCGGTCGGCTCGCCGATGTAGCGCAGGCTGCTGAACGCCTCCGTGTTGATGGTGTGCACGACGGCCCGGGCGAACCGATTGCCGGACGCAACCATGATCGCGTCGTGGAAGTCCAGATCGGCGCGCAGGAACCGAGCCGGGTCCGCCACCTCCGCGAACAGCTGGTGCAGCGCTGTCTCGATACGTCGGAAGTGTTGGGCGCTGGCTCGGATGGCTGCCTGACCGGCCATCTGCGACTCCAGCGCGCGGCGCACGTCGACCAGGTCCTCCAGGATGGCCAGCTCGGCGTCGTGCCGGACGCTGGCGGCCAGCACCACCGGATTGAGCAGGTCCCATTCCACGGAGCCGCGGACCGTGGTGCCCTGCCCCTGCTGCACCTTGACCAGGCGCATCGCCTCGAGCGCCTTGACCGCCTCCCGGATCACGGTGCGACTGACCGCGAACATCTCGCACAGCACGGGTTCGATCGGCAACGCGCTGCCCTGCGGGAGCTCGCCGCCGACGATCCGGTCGACCAGGTCCTCTACCACCGCGATGGCCAGCCGCCGGGGCCGGCGCGGCCACGACGGCAGCGACGGTGCGGCCTCGGAGTCCGCCGGCTCACCGAGCCTGTGCGTAGCGCTCATATGGTGAAGCATAGGCTCTCCGCCCCGCCGTCTCCCGCCACCGACGGCGAGGTCAGCGTCACCGAGGCCGCCTACCGGCTGGGCTGCAGCATCGGCGTCCGCTGGCAGATCGGATCATGGTCATGCGGGATTACCCACGTCACCTAATGGCGTTCGACTAGGCCGGCCCATGCGCGTCGGACTGGTCATCACCACTGCGCGGTAGCCAGACCTATCCCGAGGCGCCACCAGTGACCAGGGCGCTGAGCCCGCTCATATCAACACTCACCCATCACGCCTTTCGTTATGAGTCGTTATCAGCTCTCTATCGTCCCGGCCGGGGCCGGTCATTCAACCACCGGTCCGGCGGGCTCGCGTCCGTGGATCAGTCCGATGACGGCCCGGCTGACCCGCTCGTACTCGTGGTCGTTGGCGACGGCCCCGGCGATCTGGAAGTCCCGCATCACCATGATGCGGTCGGCCAGCGTGACCATCTCGGGAAGGTCGCTGGTGATCAGAAGGATCGCCAGACCGTCCGCGGCGAGTTGCCAGATGAGCTGGTGGAAGGCGCCCTTGGTACGGATGTCGATCCCGACCGTGGGCTCGTCGATGATAAGGATCTCGGTCTCGGCCGCCAGCCACTTGGCAAGGCTGACCTTCTGCTGGTTGCCGCCGGAGAGGTTTCCGGCGAGCTGGTCGGGTCCGGAGCTGCGGATGCCGAGCCGCTGGGTGTAGTCCACGGCGAGGTCACGCTCGCGGCGTCGCGGAACGTAGCCGAGGGCCCGCCGGATACGCTCCCAGACCGTGACGGCGATGTTCATCGTGAGGCTCTGGTCGAGGAAGAGGCCCTCTTCCTTGCGGTTCTCGGGTACGTAGCCGATCCGGTAGGTGTTCAGCGCCTGCCGTACGTCCTTGACGTGGACGGTGTCGCCGTTCACCCGGATCTCGCCGGAGACCACGCGGTCCAGGCCAAGGAGCGCTTTGGCCAGCTCTGTGCGTCCGGCGCCGACGAGGCCGTACAGTCCGACGATCTCGCCCCGGCGCACCTGAAGTGAGATGTCGCGGTGGCCGGAGGCGGTGCTGACCCGGTCGATCTCCAGCGCCGGCGCTCCATCCGCCGGCACCGGCCGCGGGGCGAACCGCTGCGCGGCGTGAGATCGGCCGACCATCAGGGAGATGACCTCATCCGTGCTGTGCTCGGCCAGCGGTGCCGCCTCCAGTACCGAGGTGCCGTCACGCAGCACGGTGACGGTGTCACAGATCGCGAACACCTCTTCCAGCTTGTGGCTGACGAGCAGGATCGCCTTGCCCTGGTCGCGCAGCCGGCCCACGATCTCAAACAGCCGGTCGGCCTCGGCCAGCGTGAGCGCGGAGGTCGGCTCGTCCAGCAGCAGCACCCGGCTCTCGGTGGAGAGCGCCTTGGCGATCTCCACGAGCTGGGTCTGCGCGACGGACAGGCCCTTCACCGGCGCGTCGAGATCGAGGTCCAGGCCCAGCAGATCAAGGCAGCGCTGCGCGTTCGCGTGCATGGCTTTGCGGTCGACGAGGCCCCGCTGCGACGGCGTTCGACGCAGTGTGATGTTCTCCGCCACGGAGAACTCGTGTATCAGATTGCGTTCCTGGTGGACCACAGCGATACCGGCCCGCACCGCGTCGCCGGCGGAACGCAGCACCACCTCGCCTCCGGCGACCGTCAGGCTTCCGCCGTCGGGCCGGTACAACCCAGTGATGATCTTGATCAGGGTTGATTTGCCCGCACCGTTCTCACCCAGCAGGGCATGAACGGAGCCGGCCTCCAGGGTCAGGGAAGCTCCGTCCAGAGCCCGTACGCCGGGAAAGTTCTTGACCAGCCGATCGGCCACCAGAAGCGGGTCGGTGTTATCTGTCATGCCTGACTCCCGATGCTGCGGTTCTCGCTCCCGATGCTGCGGCTGTCGTCACCTGTTCCCGGCGAGGTGTTTTTGGCTTGCCTGACCTCGCGGATCCGGCCGATGACGACGGTTCCGAGGACCACCGCGCCCACGGTGAAGTTGACCCAGCTCGGGTCGAGGGAGTACTGGGCCCGGGCGAGGTCGACCAGCCGGACGATGAACGCCGCGAACACCATGCCGAGGACCGAGACCGATCCGCCGGCCAGGGCGGCGCCTCCGATGATCGGTGCGGCGAAGCTGGGGAGCAGCCAGTCGCCGCCGATGCTTTTGTTGACCCCTGGTGCGGAGGCGATGGTGACGACCGCGGCGATGCCGATGATCAGTCCGGACAGGGTGTGCGCGAGGATGAGGGACTTGTTGTTGGAGATGCCCGACAGTTGCGCGGCCAGGGGGTTGCCGCCGCTGGCCAGCAATCGCCGGCCGGCCAGGGAACGCCGCAGCACGAAGGCCAGCGCACCCGCGACGGCGAGAGCGACGATGAAGATGACGGGGATGTTCAGCACTGCCAGGGTGCCGAACCGGCGCAGGCCCGGCGAGCCCGCGTCGATCGTTCGGGTACCGGCCACCCGGTATTGCAGACCGAGCAGGATCGTCATCGTCGCGAGCGTGACAATGAATCCGTTGATCTGGGTGGCCACGACCAGGACGCCGTTGGCCGCGCCGATCAGCGCACCCGCCAGCACCGCGACTCCGATCGCCAGCGGAGCCGGGACACCGTGGTCTGCCATCAGACCGGCGGTGAAGACCGCCAGGAACCCACCGAGCGCCCCGACCGACAGGTTCATCTGCCCGGCCGCCAGGACCACCAGTTGCGCCAGGCCGATGAGGATCGGCACGGTCAGATAGGTCAAGACACCGCGGATGGCGTTGCCGTGCAGCAAGCCGCCGTGCGAGCCGGCCGCCAGCACCAGGAACCCGAGGACACCGATGGTGAGCAGGGACATCTCGGTGGAACGGGCGAATCGCCGCGCCCGCGCGGTCGAGAAAAGCACGCTCATCGGGGAGTCACCGCCCTTCGCTCGGACAGCACAGCCCTGATGCGGTTGGCGGACAACGCCACCAGCAAGATCACGCCGAGGTAGATGTTGAGGCTTTCCAGGCCGATGCCGAGCAGGGTCAGGCCCTGGCGGATCACCTGTGTCAACGTTGTGCCCAGCAGCGTCCCGATCACCGAGACCACGCCGCCGGTGAGCAGCGTCCCGCCCAGCACCGGGCCGAGGAATGAGGGAATCATGAACTCTGAGCCGATGGTCGCGGTGAAAGAACCACCGGCCACCGCGAGCATGAACCCCGCCAGCGCGGCCAGTGTCCCCGACAACGCGTGTGCGCCGACGACCCGCCGCATGGCCGGGATGCCCGACAGCTGCGCGGCCTTGATGTTGGAGCCGACCAGCAACAGCTCGCGTCCAATCCGGGTACGGGAGTACAGGTAGCCGACAATCAGCATCGCCAGCACCGTGAACAGCAGCAGCTGCGGCACCGCGGGCGACCCGCAGACCTGCCCCACGCACACATCGGCCAGCGAGTACGTGCGCAGCCCGTCCATACCGGCGGGGTTGGTGGTGAAGGCGGCCACCGTGGTGGTCTGCGCATACACCAGGGACACCAACCCGAGCAGGGCGAAGTCCATGGCCAGGGTGACCACGAAGGAGTTCACGCCGGTCACAGCGATGATCCAGCCGGTGAGGCCGCCGATCGCCGCGCCGGCCAGCAGGCCGATCGCCAGACCGGGATAGAGCGGTAGATGCCAGTCCTGATAGGCCAGCCCCATGAACATCGCCGAGAACGCGGCCATCCGGCCGACGGCGAGATTCATGTGACCAATGGACAGAACGGCCATCTGGGCCAGGCCCACCACGGTCAGGACGGCGATGTCGCGCAGCAGCGGGAACATGGTCAACTGCTGGTCGTAGAAGGCGGTACGGGCCGAGCCGAACGCGACGACCAGCCCCGCGATCACCACGATCAGGCCGAGCCGCTGGGCGGTGCCTGCGTTCCACCGCAGGCGCGGCGCCGACCGGGCTCCATCGGACGCCGTGATCTCGCCTCGGTCGGTGGCTGGTGCCGTCACGCCACCCTCCGGTCTGCGATCGCGTCGGGGTCCCAGTCGATGCCCAGGCCGGGCGTTTCCGGGGCGATCGCGTGGCCTCCCCGGATTGCCAGCTCACTGCGGGTGATGGCACGCAGCTGCGGGATGTGCTCGACGTAGCGGCCGTTGGGTATTGCGGCCACCAGCGAGACGTGCAACTCCATCAGGAAGTGCGGGCAGACGTGGACGTTGAAGGTGTCGGCCAGATGCGCGACCTTCAGCCAGGGGGTGATCCCGCCGACCCGGGCGACATCGACCTGGATGATCGAGGCCGCTCCGCGGGTAAGGTACTCGCGGAACTGCGCGGGCGAGTAGAGCGATTCGCCGACCGCGATGGGGATCGACGTTGAGCGGGCCAATGCCACATGGCCGTCGACGTCGTCGGCTGGCAGGGGCTCCTCGAACCAGCTCAGGCCCACCGGCTCGAACGCGGCGGCGCGGCGGCGGGCTTCGGCGCCGGTCATCGACTGGTTGGCATCGACCATGATGTCCAGCTCCGGCCCGACCTCGTCCCGCACCGCACGCAGCCGCTCCAGATCCTCATTGATCCGGGCCTTGCCCACCTTGAGCTTCACACCCGGCCAGCCGGCTTGCTTGGCCGCGAGCGCCCCTTTGACCAGCTCGTCGGTGGACAGATGCAGCCAGCCGCCCTCGGTGTCGTACAGCGGCACCTCCCGGCGGAAACCGCCGGCCAGCCGCCACAGCGGTTCGCCGGCCCGCCCGCACCGCAGGTCCCACAGCGCGGTGTCGACAGCCGCCAGCGCCAGCGAGGTGATCGCGCCTACGGTGGTCGCCCGGGTGGCGGCGAACAGGTCGTGCCAGAGGTGCTCGACCATTCGGGCGTCCTGGCCGTACAGCCGCGGCAGCAGGTGCTCGCGCAGCATCGCGAGCACCGACATGCCACCGGTACCGATCGTGTACGAATAGCCGGTCCCGGTTGCGCCGTCGTCGGTGCGCAGCTCCACGAAGATGGTCTCTTGCTTGAGGAACGCCTGGACCGCGTCCGTGCGCTCGGTCTCGACCTCGACGTCCACCAGGTAGGCCGACGCCTCGATGATCTTAGTCATTCGTCCGTTTCTCTCGGCTGGAGCGGCTTCAGGAGCAGGACAGGACGCTGGTCTTGAAATCGCTGAGCAACTGCGTCGTCTTGGCCTGACGCTCGGTGTCGTAGGTGCCGACGTTGGTCCCGGTCACCACGAACGAACCCGAGTCGATGACAACACCGGGCTGGCGCACGGTGCAGGCCTTGCTCTGCAGCTGCGCGAGGGCCCACGCGCCGACGTAGGCCTGGCCGACGGGGTTCTGCGTCACCGTCGCCGCGACGGAGCCGTCCTTGATGCCGGCGAGGATCTTGGGGTCGTCGTCGATCGCAACGACCTTGATCGGCAGCTTGGCGCTCTTGACCGCCGCCGCCGCAGCAACCGCCGGGTTGTACGCGGTCGAAACGATCCCATTGATCTGCGAGCCGTGGGCGGTCAGCAGATCCGCCACGGCCTTCTGAGCGGTCTGAAGATCGGTGTCGATATCGGTCACCGTGGTCAGCAGCTTGACCTGGCCGCCCGTCTCATCGACCGCCTTCTTCACACCCGCGATCCGGCGCTGGGTGTTGGAGTCGACGTTCAGCCCGGTCAGGTGAACCAGCGTGCCGTGCCCGCCCATCGCAGTGATGGCCGCCTTCGCCGCGCTGTAGGCGGCCATCTCGACATCTGTCGACAGGCAGAAGTCGGCGTTGTCGGTGCCGCCGGCCGGACACGAGCCGAGGGAGGCCACCGCATAGCCCTTGGCCTTCAGGTCGCTGAAGGTGCTGTTGATAGCGGTCGGTGATACGCCGAACACGCCGAACGCCGTGTAGCCCTGAGCGGCGAGCGACGTCAACAGATCGTTCTGCTTGGCCTGGTCCCACTCGGCGGTCTCATTGAACGTGACGCCGCCGAGACCGAAGTCGCCCTGTGCCTTGGTGGCGGCGTCCTTCCACGGCTGGAAGTACGGGTGGGCGCCTCCGGGGACGAGCGCGACCTTGACCGCCGACAGCGGCTTGCTCGTGCCGTGCGTCGCCGGACCCGGGGCGGCCGAGGACCCCTTGGTGCTACACCCGGTCACCGCCATCGCCAGGAGGGTGAGCCCGGCAGCGAGCTTGCGATGCCTAGCATACGAATGTTTCATGCTGATCACCTGTAAGTTTGAGGATCGTATATTAAAAGAGAAACGTGCAACACCCCAACCGTCCAAGTCAAGGCCCGTTACCAAGCCGAAACATAAGTCGACGCTGGTGCGAGGCTGCCAGCTGATGCCGGTTTTAGTGCATGAATACCGCCAGACCTCCGCCACAGCAGCGCTGCTGAGCCACCGCCGCCAACCCTTCGGCCTTCCAGCTCGATGATCGATCATGCAGAATGATGTACGATCCGCGAACAGCAGGGATACAAGCAAGGGCTAGGGCTGAGCATGCGAGACGGGGCACGGACCGCTGCGCACCAGACGGGTACGCGGCTGCACCTGGCATCGCCAAGGCAACTGCTGACCGACACGGTCTACGACGCGGTACGGCAGCGGCTGGTCGACAACGAGATCGAACCCGGCGACAAGATCAACATCAACGCACTGGCCCAGGA
>JAOPYM010000084.1 GCA_025964615.1 Actinomycetes bacterium | reverse complement strand
CCGCTCCAGCGCCCCCAGCCCGTCATAGGCGACATCCACGGCATGCGCCTCCCGGCGCAGCCCGGTGGCGATCGCGTCTGCGAGCACCCGCTCGTCCTCGACGACCAGCAGACGCACGTTTCCCCCTATTAGATGCACGGCTTCAACCCTCCCGTTATGCCACCTACACAGTAAGACCTCCGTAAGCCACCCCGCCGTCCCGCTGATCAGCGGGGGTCCCTGCTTCACAGTGTCCGGCGCCGACACCATGATGATCGCCGCACGAGGGACTTCGGCCGGGCCATGTCCGCCCCGCCGCCCGGTCTGCTGCGGGTACGAACGGAGGAGGGAACCTGATGAGGGTTTCCAGGGTGGCGATGAGGGTAGGCCGGTGTGGACCCCGAGAAGAAGGATGCCGATGGGCGAGCTTTCCACCATGATCAACCAGCGGCTTTCCGAGGCGTACGCTTCACTGCGCTCGGCACACGACGACGGGGACGCCTACCTCGCCGACGCCCACCAGGCGGAGATCGACGATCTTCGCCGCATCGCCACCGACCACGGCATCGAGACCTGCGGGCACGCCAGCGTCTGATCCCGGACGGAGTACGGCAGCCCCGGCCGGGCTTCAGTCGCGGGCCGGGTCCAGGGGGGCCAGCAGGTCGTGGATCTGGGCGAACAGGTCCGGTGCGGCCGCGATCACCAGCTCCGGGCTCATCGGGACGCCGTTGAGTCCTGCGACGTGCCCGCCCGCCTCGGCGACGATGAGCGAGCCCGCCGCGTGGTCCCAGGCCTGGGTGCCGCGCTCATAGTAGGCGTCGACCCGGCCGGCCGCGACGGCGCACAGATCGACGCAGCAGGAGCCGCTGCGGCGGATGTCGCGGACGTTGGGGAGCACGCCGGTGAGTACGGCGGCCTGGTGGGCGCGGCGGGACGCGACGTACCCGAATCCGGTGGCGACCAGGGCACGGTCCAGTGGGACCCCGGTGTTGACGCGCAGTTCAACGACGCCCCCGGTTGAGGTGTGCAGCAGGGCGCCACCGCCTCGTACCGCCGCGTAGAGCTCGCCGCGCATGGGCAGGAAGATCGCGCCCGCGATGACCCCCGAGGAGTCCTCGGCGGCGATGCTGACGGCCCAGTCCGGCAGGTCGTAGAGGTAGTTGACGGTGCCGTCGATGGGGTCGATCACCCAGCGGATGCCGGAGGACCCCTCACCCGCGGCGCCCTCCTCGCCGAGGAGACCGTCGAGCGGGCGGGCCTCGGAGAGGCGCTGCACGATGAGACGCTCGGCTGCCCGGTCCATCTGGGTGACGACGTCGGTGGGGCTGGACTTGGTCTGTACGACGTCGGGTCCGTCCGACGGGCGCTTGTCGACCAGCATCCGGCCGGCCTCCCCGGCGGTCGCGACGGCCAGGTCCAGGAGTTCCGAAGGCAGGCTCATGCGCCCATCTTGCAGCAGTCCGCCGGGCAGGCGTCCGGGCGGGGGCCGAGGGAGCCGAGCGCGCGACGGTCCGTACCGGAGCGTTCGGCCAGAAGTTCACCGATCATGGCCACGAAACGTGGGTGGGCGCCCGGGGTGGCGGCCCGTACGACCGTCATGTCCAGCTTCGCGGCCAGGTCGGCGGCCTCCACGTCCAGGTCGTACACGACCTCCATGTGGTCGGAGACGAACCCGATCGGGACGATCGCCGCAGCCGTCACGCCGGAGGCGTGCAGGGAGGTCAGGTGATCGCGGATGTCGGGTTCCAGCCACGGCTGCGCGGGCGGGCCGCTGCGGCTCTGGTAGACGAGCCGCCAGGGGCGCCCGAAACCGGCCGCGACCGTGGTGGCGAGGTCGGTCAGCTCCGCCTCGTACCGTTCCCGGCCTGGCTGTGCCAGCGGCACGCTGTGCGCGGTGAAGATCAGCGGCGCGTCCCCGGGAAGGCCCTCCAGCGCGGTACGGGTCGCCTCGACGAAGGGTTCCACGAAGCCCGGGTGGTTGAAGTAGACCCGCAGCTTGTCGATCCGCAGCCCTTCGACGGCCACCCGGTCGAGATCGTCGAGGTACTGGCGGCAGCACGAGTAACCGCCATAGGCGGAGGTCACGAATGCCGCTGCGCGCCGTACTCCGCCATCCTTCATCTGCTGGACGGCATCGGCCAGGTACGGCGCCCAGTTGCGGTTGCCCCAGTAGACCGGGATGTCCAGCGATGCCTCAAGGGCGGCCTTCAACGTCCGGCACTGGGAGTTGATCGGGCTGATCCCGCCGAACCGGTGATAGTGCTCCCCCACCTGCTCAAGCCGGGCCCTCGGGATGTTCCGCCCCCGCGTGACGTTCTCCAGGAACGGGATCACGTCGTCGGGACCCTCCGGCCCCCCGAAGGAGACCAGCAGCAACGCGTCGTACATACCTCACAGCCTATGGGCCCGCACGCGGGCCGCGTCGCCCGGACTGGCGAGCGCGGGAGCGCAGGAGGGAAGGCTGCGCGTCAAGGCCCGCGAGCGGAGCTCGCATCATGGGTAGGCGCGGGCGTAGGCCTGGGCCAGGTTGAGGACCTTCTGCACGTACCAGTCGGCGTGGTTGTAGGCGAAGATCGCGGCGTAGAGGTGGTTGCCGCCCTGGGCCGCGCCGTTGTGGCACAGGTAGTTCGCGGCTCCGGGGATGGCGTCGTAGGGGTCCATGATGTCGGCCTTGCCGTCCCCGTTGCCGTCCACGCCGTAGATCTTCCAGGTGGCGGGCATGAACTGCATCGGGCCGAGAGCGCCCGCACTGGACGGCCCCACGTTGCGGCCATGGTTGCTCTCGACCTGGCCGATGGCGGCCAGCACGGTCCAGGACAGGCCCGCGCACCACTTGGTGGCGGCCTGCCGGTAGATGTCGAGATAGGTGGCGGGACGGCCGCCCGACCCCGCCGCGGTCGTGGTCTGGTTCTTCTTCAGATGCAGGTTGAGCACGGTCGAGCCGGTGCCGAGGATCTCCTGCACGCTCTTGACGAGCTTGGCGGGGTCGGCGCCAGGCGCGTTGACCATCACCGCCAGGGACGGGATGAGTTGGAGCGCGCCGCCGGTCTTCTTACTGACCAGCATGTCGATGCCGGGTACCCCGAGGGACCCGGAGCCGCCCATCGTCACGCTGGGATTGCTCTTGCCGAGGATCGGATAGTTGAAGCCGCTCTGCACGCCGAGGGCCTGCTGCGCGGCTGCCGAGACGACGAACTTGTCGGCCGCCAGCGCCGCCCACAGGTCCTCGTTGGTCGCGGTGACCGGCGGGGTCCAGGACCGGAAGAGCGACGGGTCGACGGCGAAGGTGTTGACCTGGTGGTTCTGCAGCTGTACGGCTCCGGCGTCCAGGACGATCACGTCCTGGACCTGCTTGAGATTGTGGATCCTTGCTTCCTGGTCCGGGGTCACGGACCGGCCTGCGACGGCGAGCAGGTCCGGCGGGACGACCCGCTGCAGCGGAGCGACCTGATTGCTCTGCGAGACATTGGTCACCTGCCCCGGCGCGGTGGGCACGGGCGCGGTGTTGATCTGGGACTTCCCGGGGTGCAGCGCGATGGCCACACCACCGGCGATCGTTCCGGTACAGGCCAGCGATATTCCCGCCACCAGGAACGGCAGCAGCCGGCTTCGCTGCGGGGCATCTGTCGCTCTCACAGGTATGTCCAACGAGTCGGAGTCGGGCTGGTTGTCGTAGCACGGTACCGTGATCGGCGTCAGGAGCGTCCGGAGGGAGACACGTGACAAACCCCTACCGGGAGCTTTTCGCCGTGCCTGGCGCCAAGTTCTTCGTCGCCGCAGGGATCATCGGCCGGATGTCGATGTCGATGATCGGTATTGGCATCGTGTTGATGGTGACGTCGGTCACCGGATCGTACGGTACGGCGGGTGAAGTGTCGGCAACGTGCGCGCTTGCCTTCGCGGCGGGCGCACCGATCGGGGGCCGCCTCGCCGACCGGTACGGGCAGGGCAGGGTGCTGCGCCCGCTGGTGCTGGCCAACGCGGCCAGCCTGACGTTCCTGGTGCTCTGCGCGGTTCTGGGCTTCCCGATCTGGCTCTATTTCGTCGCGGCGGCACTGACCGGGGCGACCTCGCCGTCGCTGGGCGCGATGGTGCGGGCCCGCTGGTCGCACGCACTGCGGGAGGGTGACGGGCCCGCCCTGCATCTCGCGTTCTCGTTCGAGTCGGTGGCCGATGAGCTGATCTTCGTGTTGGGGCCGATGCTGGTCACGGCTCTGGCCACCGGCCTGTATCCGGCGAGCGGGCTGGCCACCGCCGGGTTCCTCACGCTGATCGGCTGCCTGACCCTGGCCACCCAGCACCGCACCCAGCCGCCACCGCGCCCGCTCGTAGCCGGTGGTGACGCGGGCTCGGTGTTCTCTCCCGGCATGATCCTGCTCTGCGTGATCTTCCTGCTGATGGGCTCGGTGTTCGGGGCCTTCGACGTGAGCGCGATCGCGTTCGCCAAGGAGCAGGGCCACGAGGCCCTCGCGGGTGTGCTGCTCGGCTGTTACGCGGCCGGCAGCGCGTCGGGAGGTCTCTGGTACGGCGCGCAGCACTGGAAGACGCCACTCGACCGCCGGTTCCGGATCACCCTCGCACTGGTGATCATCGGCCTCGTCCCGATGACTCTGATCTCGAATCTCTGGATCATGATGGGCGCGGTCTTCTTCTCCGGGCTGGCCATCTCGCCCACGCTCATCTCCGGGTTCGGGCTGATCGAGCGGCTGGTCCCCTCGCACCGGCTGACCGAAGGACTGACCTTCCTGTCGACCTTCATCGGGATCGGGGTGGCGATCGGGGCTCCCTCGGCGGGCCGCCTGGTGGACGCCTTCGGGGCGGGCAGGGCCTTCCTGTTCCCGCTGAGCGCGGGGCTGATCGCGGTGGTCGTCGGGGTGGCCGGTACATCACAATTCAGCAAACATGAATTTTCTTCATGAACCCTCCATAGGTAGAGTTCGACCATGTCCCCCGCTAGCAACCAAACGTGGCGCAACTGGGCCGGTAACCAGCAGGCCGATGCCCAGCGCGTCCTGGCGCCCCGGTCGGCCGACGAGGTCTCCGCAGCCGTCAAGCAGGCGGCCGAGGACGGCCTGACCATCCGGATGACCGGCACCGGACACTCCTTCACCGGCGCGGCCCTCGCCTCGGGCGTGCGGCTCGCCCCCTCGGCTCTGACCGCCGTACGCGAGCTCGACACCGCCACCGGACTGGTCACCGTCGAGGCCGGGCTGCCGCTGCACCGCTTCAACGCGATCCTGCAGGAGCATGGTCTGGCCCTCGCCAACATGGGCGACATCCAGGAACAGACCGTCGCGGGCGCCCTGCAGACCGGCACGCACGGCACCGGCCGGGAGGCCGCCGGACTGGTTTCCCAGGTCGCCGCGCTGGAGCTGGTGCTGGCCGACGGCTCCGTCGTCACCTGCTCGCGGGACGAGCGGCCCGACCTGTTCGACGCCGCCCGGGCCGGGCTCGGCGCGCTCGGTGTCGTCACCGCCATCACCTGGAAGACCGTGCCGTCGTTCCTGCTGCGCGCGCAGGAGGAACCGATGGCCTGGGACGAGGTGCTGTCGCGCCTGGACGAGCTGGCGGCCGAGAATGAGCACTTCGAGTTCTACTGGTTCCCGCACACCGAGGGCTGCCTGACCAAGCGGAACAACCGTGCCGGCGGACCGGCCGAGCCTCTGTCGAGGTTCAAGCACTGGCTCGACGACGAGTTCCTGTCCAACACCCTGTTCAACGCGGTCAACAAGTTCACCAGGGCCGTCCCGGCGTCGGTGCCCACGGTGAACGGGATCTCGGCGAAGGTGCTGGGGGCCCGCACCTACACCGACGACTCGTTCAAGATCTTCACGAGCCCGCGTACGGTGCGTTTCAAGGAGCAGGAGTTCGCCATCCCGCGCTCCGAGCTGGTCTCCACGCTGCGCGAGCTGCGCGCCCTGTTCGCCAGGCGGGACTGGCGGATCAGTTTCCCGATCGAGGTGCGGCTGCTGCCTCCGGAGGACGGCTGGCTGTCCATGGCCTACGGCAGGGACACCGCGTTCATCGCCGTGCACGTCTACCACCGCAACCCGCACGAGGACTACTTCGGGGGCGTCGAGGAGCTGATGACCGCCGTCGGCGGCCGTCCGCACTGGGGCAAACTGCACACCAGGGACGCGTCCTACCTGGAGACGGTCTATCCTCGTTTCGGCGACTTCCGCTCGCTCCGCGACGAACTCGACCCGGATCGCCGTTTCGCCAACCCCTACACCACCCAGGTCTTCGGGGTCTAGTTACTTCCGTTGAGTCGTGGCGTTTCCCGCACCTCCAACCCCTTGCGTGCGGG
>JAOPYM010000077.1 GCA_025964615.1 Actinomycetes bacterium | reverse complement strand
CCCTACTCCTACAGCTGGAACTTCGGCGACGGGTCGGCGGCGAGCACGGCCCAGAACCCGAGCCACAGCTACAGTTCCGCCGGGACCTACACCGCGACGCTCACGGTCACGGACACCTCTTCGCCGGCGAAGACGGCAACGTCGAACGTCACCATCACGGTCAGCGCCGTCGGCAACCCGCTTGCGGCCACCGTCTCCGCCACGCCGACCTCCGGCCAGGTCCCGTTGAACGTTGCCTTCACCGGCACTGGCACGGGCGGAAGCCCGCCCTACTCCTACAGCTGGAACTTCGGCGACGGGTCGGCGGCGAGCACGGCCCAGAACCCGAGCCACAGCTACAGTTCCGCCGGGACCTACACCGCGACGCTCACGATCACGGACAGCGCGGCGAAGACGGCCGCGTCGAGCGTCACGATCACGGCCTCGCCCATCGCCGGGACGGCTCCCGGCGCGCCCACGGGTCTGACGGCGAGCGCCGGCAACGGCCAAGCGTCCCTGTCGTGGACGGCTCCCACCAGCAACGGGGGCGTCAACATCACCTCCTACCGGGTGTACCGTGGCACGTCCTCGGGCACGGAGACTCTTCTGACGTCGGGTGGTTGCAGCGGCCTCGGCGCCGTGCTCTCGTGCACCGACACTGGCCTGTCCAACGGCCAGAAGTACTACTACAAGGTCAGCGCCGTGAACGCCATCGGCGAGGGCGCACAGAGCAACGAGGCGAGTGCCACGCCGGTCGTCAGTTGCGCGGCGCAGCAGTTGCTGGGAAACCCCGGTTTCGAGACCGGCAGCGCCTCTCCGTGGTCGGCTAGCAGTGGTGTGATCAACAACAGCAGTTCCGAGCCGCCGCACAGCGGATCGTGGGACACCTGGCTGGACGGCTACGGCACCACCCACACCGACACGCTGTCGCAGTCGATCACCCTGCCGACCGGGTGCGCGAACTACAACTTCAATTTCTGGCTGCACATCGACACGGCGGAAACCTCCACGACCACCGCCTACGACACGTTGAAGGTGCAGGTGCTCAACAGCTCCGGCACGGTGCTGTCAACGCTGGCCACGTACTCCAACCTCAACCACGTCACCGGATATGCGCAGCACAGCTTCAGCCTGGCGTCCTACGCCGGACAGAAAATCACGCTGAAGTTCACCGGTAGCGAGGACTACACGAAGCAGACCTCGTTCGTCATCGACGACACGGCGGTCAACGTGAGCTGAACATACGAAGACACCAACGCCAACCGGCACCTTGGCGCCGGTTGGCGTTGGTGTCTTCGTTCGGGCGGCTCACGATGCTCACCCACCCCGACACCGACGATCCCGACGCTCTGCTGATCGCTGCTCAGCTGAACGCCGCCTGGTGGGCGGCAGACGACTACTACGCAGACGACACCGCGTTGGGCGCCGTACCGGCGCTGCTTCCCCAGCGTTTCAGTGCTTCGCCGGGGCCGAGCGGGTGGCTTTGGCCAGGGCCGTGTCGAGGATGCCGAGGCCGAGGTCGATCTCGTCGTCGGAGACGGTCAGCGGTGGGGCTATGCGGAACACGCCTCCCATGCCGGGCAACTGCACGATGTTCATGTGGAGACCCAGCTCAAGGCACTCGGCGGTCACCTGCCGGCCGAGGTCGTCGGCAGGGGTCTTGGTCTGGCGGTCGAGGACGAGCTCGATGCCCTGCATCAGTCCTCGGCCGCGGACGTCCCCGATGCACTCGTGTCGTTCCTGCAGGGCCAAGAGCCCGGCCCGGAGCCGCTCGCCCTGACCGACGGCCCGCAGATCGAGCCGGTCGCGCTGGATGACGGTCAGCACGGTCCGTCCCACCGCTGCGGGCAGCGGATCCGATACGTGGGTGGTGAAGAACAGGTAGCCGAGCTCGTGGCAGCGTTCTTCGATCTCGGCGCTGGTCACCACCGCCGCCAGCGGCAGTCCGGCACCGAGCGTCTTGGAGAGGGTGAGGATGTCGGGTACGACTCCGTCACGCTCGAAGGCGAACATCTCGCCGGTCCGGCCGAGTCCGGTCTGCGCCTCGTCCAGGATCAGCAGCATCCCGCGCTCCGCGCACTTGATCTTCAGCGCGGCCAGATAGCCGGGCGGTAGCTCGATCAGCCCGCCGGAGCTGAGGATCGGTTCCACCAGGCAGGCGGCGAGGCTTCCGCTGGACTGGCGGTCGACGAGATCGAAGGCGTAGTCCAGCTCACCCCGCCAGTCGTGGCGGCCCTCTTCGAGGAACCGAGAGCGATAGGCATTGGGTACCGGGATGGCGATGTTGCCGGGGACCGGCGGTCCGTAGCCACGGCGTCCGGCGCTGTAGGTGGCCGCGGCCGCTCCCGAGGTCATGCCGTGCCAGGAGTGGCTGAAGCTGACGATCTCGTAGCCGCCGGTGTAGAGCTTGGCCATCTTGATCGCGGCTTCGTTCGCCTCGGCGCCGGTCGTCAGCAGCAGCGACTTCTGCAGCGGTGCGGGCGTCGCCTCGGCGAGCATCCGGGCGAGATCGACGACGGGCCGGCTGAGCATGCCGCTGAACAGATGATCGAGGGTGGCCGCCGACGAGCAGACGGTCTCCACCACCTCGGGATGGGCATGCCCGAGGATCGCGCTCATCTGACCGGAGGTGAAGTCCAGGATCGCCCGTCCGGCACTGTCGTACACGAAGGACCCGGCAGCCCGCTCGATGACCGCAGGCACGAAAGATCCGCCGTACCGGACCAGGTGGCGGTCGGCGTCGGACCAGAATCGGGACTCTGTCACGGAATGTCTCCCTCGTAACCCGGCAGGCGATCATGCTCCCATCGACGAGGTCTTCCGGAAAGAGGGCGGCCTACGGTTCAGATGATGCGGCGGCGGAGCAGGAGGGCGAAGACCATGGCGCCCGGCAGCAGCGGTACCCAGACCGTCAGCAGACGGTAGCCGACCACGGCGGCCCACGCGTCCGGGGACGACACTCCGGCGGCGATGAAGGCGGCGATCAGCATGACGTCCAGCGCGCCGATGCCGCCCGGAGCGGGCACCGCAGCCGACAGCGAGGACACCACCACGTAGATCACCGCTACCGCGACCAGCCCGATGGAGGCACCGACGCCGCGCAACACCGCGTACAGGATCAACGAGTGCAGCAGGGGAACGGTCAGTGAACCCAGCCACAGTGCGGAGGCCCTGGCCGGGTGGCGGAGCACCTCGGCGAGAGCCTTCAGCTCGCGGAGTGCGCGTGCGCCGACGGACTTCACCCGTTCCCGGCCCCGCCTCGCGACGAAGGCGGCCAGCGCGAGCGCTCCGACGATGGCGGCGAGGCCGAGCCAGGGGCCGAGCGCACCGACCCGGCGGCCCATCGCGGGCACCTGGGACTTGACGTTGTCCAGCATGGCCGGGCTGATCGCGAGAGCCCCCGCGAGGAGGATCAGGTGGGTCACCATCCCGGCGAGCGAGTTGAGCCCCACCGAGCCGACCGCCGCGGCCCGCTTCATCCCGTGCCGCTGGAGAAATCGCACGTTGACCGCGATACCGCCCGCCCCGGCCGGCAGCAGGTGGTTCAGGAACTGCGCGGCGACCTGCACGGCGAAGACCCGGCGGAAGGGGATCAGGGTCGGCATCGAACCGAACTGCGTCACGGTGCAGACCAGCCAGATCGCCACCGTGGCCGACCCGGCGAGCACGAGCCATTCGGTGTCGGCCCCGGCCAGGCTCTGGCCGCCCGCGCTGACGTCCTGGAAGTGCAGGATGCCGATCACGGCCACGGCCGCGGCGACCGCCAGGCCGATCACGAGCTGCGGGACGGAGGATCCGGCCAGTGCGGTCTTCGCACGCAGCCGCCCGGCCATCGGAGAAATCGCCACGAGCCAACGCTACGGCCGCTACCTGCCGGTTTTCGCCCCCCTGTCGGTCGATTCCGTATCAACCGGAAGTAGTACGCCGGGGAGCGTTGCGAGCGCCAGCAAGCTAGATTCGGGCGGGTGAGCGTTGCGCCGGCGTCGGCCTCCCGGGTGGTCCTGCGGAAGGTCGGGTACGAAGATCAGGACGAGTTCCTCGAACTGACCGGGGCCAGTGCCGAACTGCACCGCCCCTGGATCTCCCTGCCGGTCACGCCCGGTGAGTTCGCCGCCTACGTGGCCCGGTTCGACCAGGAGACGGCGGTCGGTTTCCTGGTCTGCCTCCGCGACACCAGGGCGATCGCCGGGATCGTCAACATCGGCCAGATCGTACGGGCCTCGTACCAGCGGGCGGTGCTGGGTTATGGGGTGTTCCGGCCGAGTGCCGGCCATGGGTATGTGTCCGAGGGGGTCGGGCTGGCTGTCCGCCACGGTTTCGAAACGCTCGGCCTGCACCGCATCGAGGCCGACATCCAGCCGGGCAACAAGGCCTCACGGGACCTGGTCGAGCGCCTCGGGTTCCGGCGGGAGGGTTACTCTCCGGGCTTCATCAAGATCGACGGAATATGGCGGGACCACGAGCGCTGGGCCATCACCGTCTCCCCTGTGGCGTTTAATGATCTCCCAGAAGTGTATATAACGTAACAAAAGGGGGATAGTGCGCAGCGCCGCGCCCAGATCTCGTCTCAGGGGGTCGATCAGCGTGGTCATCGGCGTCGGACACCCGTCTCAAGCTCTCGAGTGGCCGGAGACCATCAACGTTCGCGATCTGCTCGAGGAGGGCTGGCGCCCCACGCCCTTCCACGAGTTCGTCGTCAAGGTATGCCTCTCGGCATGCCCTGCCACCCGGGCGGCCATCGCGCGGACGGTCTCGACGGACATGGCCGCGGGCCGCGAGCGCCAGCTCTGGTCCGCCGCCTCGTACACGTAGCAGTAGTCACAGGCCAGATTACAGCGGCCGTGGATCTTCAGGATGAACTCCTGAAACGGCACGGGGCACCAGCCGGCCGCCGCCAGTCCATCGAGGCCGCCAGTCCATCGAGGTCCAGCCCGCTGACGGGCCACTCGGTGTCCGGCATCTAGATCCGGTTGTCGAAACCAGCCACCTGCGCGACCGGGCTGCGGAGCTCAGCCAATGCACGCTCCAGAGCCATGCCGAACGCAGTCCCCGCACAGGCCGGCGGAACGCCATCGAGGACGGTCAACCCTGAAACGACCCCGTCACGCGTGTCCGGCACGGGACGATCCCCCCTCTGACCCGAAGGCTTTCTGATGTCCATGAAACGGTTGGGGAGCGCCCACGGCACGCCTGCACCTACGTGGACTGATCCAAGCACAGGGACGGGTCGCCAGCCGGACTTTCCACCAGATCATGGGCCCGTGTCGCGAACAAGCTGTCGCGAATCCCCCTTGCGGGTTCTGGGCACAGGACAGACTGTGAAGCTGTCCACCACCAGAGCGGGGGGCGATGTTCCCATGCGGGATTCCTCTGACACGACATCGCGCGGGTGGCGCCCGTCCGGCGGTTGCTCGCTGTTCGTCTGCGACATCGCCTCCTTCGGGCACGCCTCCCGTACCGACGGGGTCCAGGAGCACCTGCGGGCGGTCATGTACGCCGCGCTGCGCGTCAGTTTCGACGACGCGAAGGTCGGCTACGACCAGTGCTATCAGGAGGACCGTGGCGACGGGGCGATGATCGCCGTGCCGCCGGACCTGGACACCGCGCTGCTGCTCACCTCGGTCGTGGACCGGCTCCGGGCGGAGGTCCGCCGCCACAACGGGGTCTCCAATGCGGCCGCGCAGATGCGCCTGCGGGTCGCGGTGCACACCGGAGAGGTGCGCTGGGACGGCCAGGGCCTGGTGGGTACGGCCGTGAACCACGTGTTCCGGCTCCTCGACGCCGCCGTGTTCAAGGAAGCACTCAGCGAATCCGGTGCGGGCCTGGCCCTGATCGTGTCGCAACGGGTCCATGACGACGTGGTGAAGCACGGCCGGGGACTGGTCGATCCGGGCGAATACCGGCAGGTCGAGGTCAGGGTCAAGGAGACCGAGACGACCGCCTGGATCACGATTCCGGGCAATCGTTGGCAGGACACCGGCCCCACCCAGGAGGTGGTCCCGCAGAGCGACCTGCCATCGGTGCCACCGCTCACCCGGGAGAGCGACGTCCAGATCCTCTTCGAGCTGGTCGACCGGGTACTCGACATCCCGCTGATGCGGGCCGAGCGGGGCCGGGAGCAGGTGGTGGGCGTGCTCTCCATCGACATCGCCGGGGTCATCCCGAGGTCCGCCGAGGCACGTTCCGACGTACACGCCATCATCCGGACCTGCCTGGACTACCCGGGCGGTCTGCAGGAGGTGCTGCAGGCGATCCGGGGGTTCGTCGGTGACTCGATGGCGGTGCAGCGGCTGGAGCAGACGATCGCCCGCCTGCTGCTGTAAGTGCGGTGGGCTCCGGGCTTCCCCTGGCAGGACGCCCGCGTCAGGCGCGGGGGGTCAGAATCTCGTCGCGGATGGCCGCCCAGTCCAGGGAGTCGCGGATGCCCTCGGCGACCGAGTACCGAGGGCGCCAGCCCAGGAGCCGCTCCGCGCGGTCACTGCGGGTGTACGCGCCCGCGACGTCGCCGGGCCGCGGTCCCGTCACCACCGCCGTGATGGGAGTGCCGACCACGGAATTGAAGGCATCAAGAAGCTCCTTGACGGTGGTGCCCGTGCCCGTACCAAGGTTGATCACGGTCGACGACCTCCCGTCCGCGAACAGCCCGTCGAACCTGCGCAGCGCCGCGACATGTGCCGCCGCCAGGTCCCAGACGTGGATGTAGTCCCGGATCCCGGATCCGTCACGGGTGGCGTAGCCGGTGCCGGTGATCTGGAACGGCACCCCCTCCTCCATCGCCCCGATCATCTTCCCGAGCGCATGGCTCGGCCGGCGCAGCTGCAACCCGGTGCGCATCTTCGGGTCGGCGCCGATCGGATTGAAGTACCGCAGCGACAGGATCCTGATCGGCGCAGTCGCGGCGATGTCGGCGAACATCGACTCGCATACCGCCTTGGTACGGGCGTAGGGGCTCTGGGCGTCGATCCCGGAGTCCTCGTCGACGCTGAAGTCCTCCCCCGCCCGGTAGATGGCGGCCGACGAGGAGAAGATCATGCGCTCGCATCCGTTGCGCAGCAGGTGCGCCACGAACTCCAGGCTCTTGGTGACGTTCGCCCGGTAGTACCCGACCGGGTCGCTGACGGAGTCGGGGACCACGATCAACGCGGCGCAGTGGATGACCGCATCGATGTCCGGATGCTCGGCGAAGATCCGATCGACCAGCTCCCCATCCGCGATGTCACCCTCGTAGAAGGGCCGGTCCCGGGTGAACTCCCGGCGGCCCGTCACGAGGCTGTCGAGGATCACCGTGGGCAGGCCCTCATCTGAGCAGGCCGAGGCGATGGTGCTTCCGATGAACCCGGCACCGCCGGCGATCAGGATCGTCATACTCCGAGCGTAGGACAGCCGCTCCCCGAGCGCGGCCTCGATCGGGACCGGCCGTCGTAGAGTCGGGGGGAGCGCAGCCGAAGTTCGCTTACTTGCTGCTCACTCGCCGGTAGCAAGCTCGAAACGAACGTCATTCACCCTGCGGTCATGTTGCAGTACCGAGATGTACACGGTTACCGACGGGCGTTCCGCATGCTGGGCGAGGGACCGCCGATCCTGCTGATCCACGGCATCGGGGACAGCTCGCAGACCTGGTCGGGCGTCATGCGGACACTGGCCGAGCGGCATACGGTCATCGCCCCCGATCTGCTCGGGCACGGAGATTCCGCCAAGCCCCGGGCCGACTACGCGATCGCCGCGTACGCCTGCGGGATGCGTGACCTGCTCACCGTGCTCGGGGTGGACCGGGTCAGCGTCATCGGCCATTCACTGGGCGGCGGCGTCGCGATGCAGTTCGCCTACCAGTTTCCCGAACGATGCGAGCGGTTGGCACTGGTCAGCAGCGTGGGGATGGGACGGGAGGTGCACCCGGTCTTCCGCCTGGCGTCCGGCCCCGGCGCGACCATGGGCATGTACCTGCTGACCAGACCGGGCGTACGGGCGGCGGTGCGGCTGGCCACTCCGCTGCTGCGCGCCACCGGCGGCGCCGGGCTGGGACCCGATCTCGACTATGCGATCAGCCGCTACCAGAACTTCGGCGATCCGACCGCCCGCGGCGCCTTTCTCCGGACGATCCGGGCCGGCGTCGATCTGCGCGGACAGGCCATCACGATGCTCGACCGCAGCTATCTCACCCAGAGTCTCCCCACCCTCATCGTGTGGGGCACCCGGGACGGGATAATCCCGGTCAGGCACGCGGAAGTGGCACACGACGCGCTCCCCGGCAGCCAACTGGAGATCTTTGAGCGCGCCGGGCACTTCCCCCACCACGACGACCCAGAGCGCTTCGTCAAGGTCATCGAAGGATTTCTGAGCACGACCGAGGCCGCCGCGTACGACAGGTCCGCATGGCGCGAGATCCTCTCCGCGGGCCCGCCGTCACCAGCCTCGGCGGAACCCTCGAGCGGCTCCTGAGGCCACAAACCGGCTGGACGACTACTTCGGGTCCTTCGTCCCGGAGGCGACCTTCCTGTTCCCGACCGCACCGGAGCGCCTCGCCTCCGTCACGGAGTACCGTGACCTGTGGCATACCTGGGTACGGGACGAGAGCTTCCAGGTGGATGCCTGCGCCTCCTCGCAGCAGCTGGTCCAGGTCTTCGGCGACGCGGCGATCTTCTCCCACCATGCCGAGACCACCGCCTGTACCCACCCAGAAAGGCGCACCACGTGAGCAGCACCGAACCGCGCGGCCCGGTCGACGCCAGCCGCACCCCCCGCTACGCGGGCTTCGCGACCTTCGCCCGGCTACCCAGGCTGGATGAGGTGGCCCGGGCGGACATCGCAGTCGTAGGGGTGCCGTTCGACACCGGTGTCTCCTACCGCCCGGGCGCCCGGTTCGGCGGCAACGCGATCCGCGAGGCCAGCCGCCTGCTCCGCCCTTACAACCCGGCCCAGGACGCGTCGCCCTTCGCCCTCGCCCAGGTCGCGGATGCGGGCGACATCGCGGCCAACCCGTTCAACATCGAAGAGGCCATCGAGACGGTCGAGGCGCAGGCCGGAGAGCTGCTCGACACCGGCGCGCGGCTGATGACCCTCGGCGGCGACCACACCATCGCGCTGCCGCTACTGCGCGCCGTCGCCCGTAAGCATGGTCCGGTGGCGCTGCTCCACTTCGACGCCCACCTGGACACCTGGGACACCTACTTCGGCGCCGCCTACACCCACGGCACCCCGTTCCGGCGGGCGGTGGAGGAGGGCATCCTGGACACCGAGGCACTCAGCCACGTGGGCACCCGCGGTCCCCTCTACGGCAAGCAGGACCTCACCGACGACGAGAAGATGGGCTTCGGCATCGTCACCTCCGACGACGTCACGCGGCGGGGTGTGGACGAGGTGGTGCAGCAGTTGCGCGAGCGGGTCGGCAACCGCCCGCTGTACGTCTCCGTCGACATCGACGTGCTCGACCCGGCACACGCCCCCGGCACCGGTACCCCCGAGGCCGGCGGGCTCACCTCCCGCGAACTGCTGCAGATCCTGCGCGGGCTGGCCGGGTGCGACGTGGTCTCCGCCGATGTGGTCGAGGTGGCCCCGGCGTACGACCATGCCGAGATCACCGCCGTCG
>JAOPYM010000059.1 GCA_025964615.1 Actinomycetes bacterium | reverse complement strand
CCGTCCCGTGATCCACGGGACACCCCTTAGCAGGGCAGGGGCGGTACTGTCGCCCCTGCCCGTCGAAGTGGAGTTGAGGTTTACCGCTGCCATTCGCGCTGTACGGCCATCCTGTGCCGGGGGCGTTCTGGCTGGCTAGGCGCCGATGAGGGCGAGTGCGGCGGAGTGAACGGACTGGTAGGCGGTGTCGAGGAGAGCGGGCGTCGTCGTCACGCCGGGCCGGTCGTCCGGGGTGTGGAACTGGGGGAACTGACCGGCGAAGGACAGGAGCGGAACGGAGTCCCCGAGTCGCTGGTGCCATACCGCTCCCTCGCCGGGGAAGACCGGCGTGGTTGCGAAGCGGCCGGCCTGCACGGCCTGCGCGAGGCCCGGTACCGACGCGACCGGCGGATTGCTCGCCACTAGCCGGGAGGAGGCGAGCTCGAACCGGCCACTTGCCGGGTCGGTGGCTCCGGCTGCGATGGAGGCTCCAATGTGTATGACCGCGCGAGGTTGCAGGTCGAACGCGTCTTTGAGGTAGGCACGGACTCCGTAGTTGTTCAGTTCGTGTCCGCTGTTGCCCAGAAAGAACACCGGATGGGTGCGGGCCAGATCCGCCGCCAACTCCAGCGCGACCGCGATGCCCGAGCCCCGTTCGGCGGCGCAGGTGAACCAGCCGCTCAACGGGGTGGTCACGATGATGGGGTCTTTGACCGGTTTGCCGAACCAGCCGAGTACGTCGTGACTTCGGTCGGTCACGATACGCGCTTGGATGCGTGCCTGCACTCCGCGCTGGGCCTGGTCGGCCAGCCGGCCAGGGATGAACAGGGTGGGGACTCCGGTGGTCGCCGCGGCGGGATCGCGGTTGTCGGCCACGAGACCGTCGTAGGTCGGATAGCCCTGTACCGCGTTGAAGACCGGCAGCACGGCCAGGCTCGCGTTCTCCGCCTTCGCCTCCTTCACCGCGGCGAGGACGTTCGCGTCACCATGTGTGTCCGTGATCGTGACCGGTCGTACGAAGGGTGCGTCACTGCTGACCTTGCCGACCCCTTCGTAGTACAGCGGAACCGTGTCGACCAGCCGGCCGCCCACGCGCACCTCGGCCGTCCACTCGTAGTGAGGGTAGGAGTACTCCCACCGGGAGGTGGTGGCACCACGCCGCCGCAGTTCGGACTGGAACCAGTCGAGCGTGGCCTTCTCCGGTCCGCTTCCGGTCCGGTGCACCGGCCACCGGCTGAACGCCTTGACGACGTCGTAGAGCCGGCGCCCGAGGACGCCTTCCCCGGCGACCGGCGCGCGAGTGCCGGCCCGAGCCGGCTCTGCTCCGAGCGCGGCCATGCCCAGGGCCGCGGCTCCGCCGATCAGGAGGCCACGCCGCGTGGGCATGGATCGTGGATTCTCTTCAACTGTGCTCATGTTCGTTCTCCCGATTGTCGGCGCGCAGCGCCGACAGTCATGTGCGCGGTGATCGCGGTCACGCCTGTGATCCGCGAGATGTTCTTGATGTCGACGGCGAAGTCGCCCTGCTGCGCGGTATGCGAGCACTGCACCTAGCTGCTGGCGCTCGCTCCGCTCGCGCGGTACTTGGGCCTTTACGCGCGGCCTTCCCTCGTCGCTCGTTCCTCGCTCCTCAGTCCAGGCCACGCGGCCCAAGCACCTAGATCGGGCCGTTGCCGCCCCCGCCTACCAGCGCACGATTGCCGCCTTGCGGGTAAGGCGGACAGGATCAGGTCCACACCGGAGGGAAGTCGACCTGGCTCCGGTCTGCTGGTGTCAACGCCGTGCAGAGTCATCAGACAAAGTTGACCAGAATAGTAGGTAATAGTCAAAACGGCGCCATCCACCGGAGCCTGATCGATGGCTCGCCCGGTCCACCTGCTCCGACGGTACGGCGGCGCGCCGGTGACGACCGTCATCGCGACGAGCATGCAGGGCGGTCTGCGGTCTTCCCAGCTGACCCGCGTACCCTGCTAGCCCGGCGTAGGGCGGTGGTCGCCCGACGGGGGAAGCCGTGAGATCACCGGCATCCGAACTGCTAACGTCGCGTATCCGCATCCGATGCAATTGGCGGCGTTTGGAGTCAGGGAACAGATCTTTGAGGGCATGTGAGTAGCCGACAAGATCATCTGTTGCTTCGGGGGGAATGACCACCATGTCCGTGATCGAGGGTGCCGACGGCTCGACGTCGGCTACGGTAAGTGATCTATCATCTACGGTGGGGGATGTGGAGAGGCGTCCGATCCGTGAGCAGGCACGTGGCCGGGCAGACCGCCCTCGGCTTTGCCCGTCGGCTCACCGTGACCGGTGCCGCCCTCGGCCGTGATGCCGGTCTGGTCGGTGCCGCCCGCTATGCGATGCTGTCTCCGCAGACCCTCGCATAACCGACGATGGTGAACCTCGCCAGTGGGCCTAGCGCATCAGCTTGTCGAGGCGGATCGGCAGGTCGCGGATCCGGACACCGGTGGCGTGGTGCACCGCGTTGGCGACCGCCGCGGCGGTGCCGACGATGCCGATCTCGCCGATGCCCTTGGTCCCCATCGGGTTGAGGTGCGGGTCGTCCTCCTCGACCCAGAGCGCCTCGATGTCGCGCACGTCCGCGCAGGCCGCGACGTGATATTGGGCGAGGTCGCGGTTGAGATAGTCGCCGAACTCGAGGTCCATGATGCTCTCCTCGAACAGAGCCATGGACAGGCCCATGGTCATGCCACCGATGAACTGCGAGCGCGCGGTCTTCGGATTGATGATCCGGCCGGCGGCGAACACGCCGAGCAACCGCAGCACCCGCGTCTCCCCGGTGTCGGTGTCCACGCCGACCTCGGCGAACTGGGCGCCGAAGGCGTGCCGGGAGAGCCGCCGCTGCGCACCGATCTCCTCGGTGGTGTCGGCGCTCGATTCCATCCCGGCCGCGGGCAGGTCGCCATCCCGCCGGTCGAGTCCCTCCACCAGCGCCTCGCAGGCCCGTACCACGGCGGTACCCCACGAGGCGGTGCCCATCGACCCGCCGGCCAGTGAGGCGGCGGGCAGCGCGCTGTCGCCGATCTCCACCAGGACCTGATCCGGCGAGGTGCGCAGGGTGTCGGCGGCGATCTGGGTGAGCACCGTTCGAGCCCCGGTGCCGATGTCCGCGGCGGCGATCCGTACGGTGAACCGGCCGTCCCGATGGGCCTGGGCGGTCGCCTGGGAGGGGCGGCGGTAGACCGGATAGGTGGACGCCGCCACCCCCGTCCCGATCAGCAGCCGATCCCGGCGCCGGACCCCCGGCGCGGGATCACGGTCGGCCCAGCCGAACCGCCGCGCTCCCTCGCGCAGGCAGGCCACCAGGTTCCGGGAGCTGAACGGCAGGCCGCTCTCCGGATCGGCGTCGGGTTCGTTGCGGATCCGCAGCTCGACCGGGTCGATCTGGCATGCGATCGCCAGCTCGTCCATCGCCGACTCCAGCGCGAACATGCCCGGGCACTCGCCGGGCGCGCGCATCCAGGACGGCGTCGGGACGTCGAGGCGGACCAGCCGGTGGGTGGTACGCCGATGGGGTGCGGCGTACATGATCCGGGTAGGTGTGGTGGTCTGCTCGGCGAACTCGGTGATCGTGGAGCTCTGTTCGAACGCGTCGTGGACGATCGCGGTCAGTCGCCCGTCGGCGTTCGCGCCGAGCCGTACCCGCTGGATCGTCGGGGTGCGGTAGCCGGTCACGGCGAACATCTGCTGCCGGGTCACGGCGAGCTTGACCGGACGGCCGACATGCCTGGCGGCGAGCGCCGCGATGATCACGTACGGCGAGGGGCCGCCCTTGGACCCGAAACCCCCGCCCACGTGCGGGGAGATCACGCGGACGTTCGCGGGCGGCACGCCGAACAGCGGTGCGACCGTGTCGCGAACCCCCGACGCCCCCTGGGTGGAGTCGTAGAGCGTCAGCGCGTCACCGTCCCACTCGGCGACCGTGGCATGCGGCTCCATCGGGTTGTTGTGCTCTGCCGGCGTGCTGTACGTCGCGTCCACCAGGACCGGGGCCACGGTGAGGGCGGTGTCCGGATCGCCGTGCTCGGTGTCGGTCGGGTAGTTCGGGTTGACCTTTTCGGGCCGGTACATGTTCGGATGGTCGGCGCGCAGCCGTACGTCGTGATCTTCGGCTGCATACTCCACCCGCAGCAGCCGCGCCGCTTCCTTGGCCTCCTCGTACGTCTCGGCCACCACGACCGCGATGTACTGACCCCGGTACGCCACCCGTCGAGATTGGAACACGGCCAGGTCGGCGTTGTCGGAGGGGACCAGCCTGGGTGCGTTGCCGTACCAGATCGCGGCGATCACTCCGGGGTGCTCGAGCACGGCGTCGACGTCGACCGCGCGGATCTCACCACGGGCGATGGCGGCCTGCACCGGTACGGCGTAGACCAGGTCCGCCGGGAAGTTCTCGAAGGCGTACCGGGCCCGTCCGGTGACCTTCTCCAGGCCTTCGACCCGGTCCAGCGCCGAACCGGTGTACCTCATGTCCACTGTGGTCATCGAAGTTCCTCCAGGTCGGGCGCACCGTCGCTCATCGTGCCTCAGCCAGGTCGGTGAGGACACCGACCAGCACGTTGCGGGCGAGCGGCACCTTGAACCCGTTGTCCCGCAGCGGGCGCGCCTGGGCCAGCTCGATGTCCGCCGCCCGCCCGAACTCCGCCGCGGTGGCCGCCGCACCGCGCAACGCCGACTCCGCCAGCTCCGCCCGCCACGGCACAGGCGCGACGCCGCCCAGCGCGATCCGGCAGTCCCGCACCACCCCGTCGGCCACGTCCAGCGCCGCCGCCACCGACACCACCGCGAACGCGAACGACGCCCGGTCGCGCACCTTGCGGTAGCGCGACCGGGTCGCGAACGGCAATTCGGGTAGCTCCACCGCGGTGATCAGATCGCCTGGTTCAAGCACCGTGTCGCGATCCGGCTCATCACCCGGCAGCCGGTGCAGCCCCGGCATCGGCACGGTCCGCGGACCATGCCGCCCCTCCACGTGCACGACCGCTCCAAGCGCGGCGAGCGCGACGGCCATGTCCGACGGATGAGTGGCCACGCAGCTGCTCGAGTGACCGAGGATGGCCAGGTTTCGGTGGTCGCCCTCACGGGCCGGGCAGCCCGAGCCGGGCCGCCGCTTGTTGCACGGCTTGGAGGTGTCCTGGAAGTAGGAGCAGCGGGTGCGTTGCAGCAGATTGCCGCCGACCGTGGCCATATTGCGGATCTGGCCCGAGGCCCCCGAGAGCACCGCCTGAGCGAGCACCGGGTAACGCCCTCTTACCAGGGGGTCCGCGGTCAGGTCGCCGTTGCGCACACCGGCGCCGATCAGCAGCCCGCCACCGGCGCTCTCCTCGATCGTGGCGTCGACGACGCGGGTGACGTCCACCAGCATCTCGGGCGAGACCACGCCCAGACGCATCAGGTCCACCAGGTTCGTGCCGCCGCCCAGGTACACGGCGTCCGGCCGCTCACTCAACGTTGCCACGGCCGACCGCACGTCGGTGGCTCGCTCATAGGCGAAGGGCCTCATCGCCCCGCCTGCCCGATGGCCGCGACGATGTTGACGTACGCGCCGCAGCGGCAGAGATTGCCGCTCATCCGCTCACGGATCTCCCCCTCGTCGAGATGCGGCGCGGCGCTCACATCCGGGGTGACCACGCTCGGCCACCCCGCCGCGAATTCGGCCAGCATGCCGACCGACGAGCAGAGCTGCCCCGGCGTGCAGTACCCGCACTGGAAGGCGTCGTGTTCGATGAACCCGGCCTGCAACGGGTGCGGGGTGTCGCCATCGGCCAGCCCCTCCACCGTGGTGATCTCCCGGTCGTCCATCGTCACCGTCAGCGCCAGACAGGACTTCACCCGTCGCCCGTCCACCAGCACCGTGCACGCCCCGCACTGCCCGTGGTCACAGCCCTTCTTCGCCCCGGTCAGGTCGAGCTGCTCGCGCAGGGTGTCCAGGAGGGTCTCCCGGGTGTCCACGGTGATCGGATGCTGGTCCTGGTTGACCGACAACTGGACGTCCATTATGACGGGAGCCGAGATTGTCATCGGATTTGCGGCGCGGATACTCCGGCCTTCAGGCCGGGCAGGAAACGCCGCTCCCTCCCTTCGTATGCAATGCCCTACCCGCTCGCCTGACCGGGTAGCCCCAGCAATCACCAATGGATGTTTGACCCGGCCACGGCGGAGGCGCCGTCGATCTGCAGGGAGTGCTTGTCGTTCGTCACCGTGTGCCGGGCGTGGGAGTCGCCGACGCGGACGGTACTGCCCCTGTCAGCGCGGTCGACACTCCCGCGAGAAGGATCAGGATCGTGTGAGGTCCGGGGGCTGAGCTTGCCTTTCATGCCAGCAGAGGACTCGGTGTCGAGTTCACTGACGGCGAAAGGTACGGGCGCACTGGCGTCCGGGTCGGCGGTGAGGTCGGAGCCGCACCCGTCAGGGCTGGGAATTAATTGGGTTTTACAGCCCTCCGAGTGGGGAATTCAGCGATGCAGATGCTTCCTTGCCGCTTAAACGGGCGGAGCTGATCTGCGTCGGTCGTTTGCGTTGCCACGAAATGGAAAATTGCCCTCAAGCACCGCGATACCAGCTTCGACATCTCGCCCAATAATTCCCTGACCAGCCTCGCCGCCGCTCGGCAAACCGGCTGTACGGTGTCCACGGCCTTGCTCCCGGCATGAGGTTCAGATCAGGGTAAGCGGGCGTTCGCTCCCAGGATCCTGAAGGGCATGCGAGACGCTCGGTGTCTGGCCACTCTAGAGGAGCTGCGTTGGAGCATCATTTGGAGCCGGATGACGGCCCGGGAAGGGTGACGCACATCGCGGTGGTGCTGCTGGTAGCTGCGTCCGGCGCGGTGGAGGCCATCTCGTTCACCGCGCTGGACCATGTTTTCGCCGGTGTCATGACCAGCAACCTGGCGCTGCTGGGGATGGCGATCGGCCGGACCCGCGGCACGGATGTGACAGCGGCGCTGCTGGCGCTGGCGGGGTTCGGCGCGGGCGCGGCGGTGGTCGCCTGGGTGACCCACGGTCGAGCCGGCGCCGGCGTGTACTGGCCGCCTCGGGTGATGTTCTGCCTGGTCGGTGAGGCGGCGCTGCTGGCTGTGGGCGCGGGGGTCTGGGCGGCCTCGGGCGGCACGCCCAGTGCTGGAGCTCGGGATGTGCTGCAGTTCGGGGCGGCCGCGGCGATGGGCGGGCAGGCCGCGGCGATGGTCGCGGCTGGGCGAGCCGCTGCGCCCACGACATACCTGACCGGCACGCTTGCGACTTACATTGTGCGTGGTCTGGGCAACTCCTCATCGCGGCCTGACCGGTGGGTGCCGGTGCGCCTCGGGGCCCTGATTGCAGGCGCGGCTGCGGCCATGGCAGTGCGTGGGGCCGCACCGGCTTGGGCTGGCGCGCTCCCCTGCGCGCTCGTCACGGCCGCGACGCTGACCGCCGCCAAGCCCCTCCTGGCACGGCGGTCAGCGATGGACAATGCACCCGAGGTGTAAAACGGGCTCCATGACTTCCATCGCCTCTTTCGGAGGCAAGCCGACCGGCCGGTGATCTGGGGCGGGCCATCCCGCTGTACGAACAAACCCTCACCGAAGCGTGCGGATCCTGGGCAGCGACCACCCGCTCCTTTGCGCGAAAAGTCAAGGGGTTTAACTATTCTTCAATCGGTGATTCGCACCGCACCGGACGGGCAAAGACGAGCGGCCTCGCGAGCGTCGGACTGCTCGCCGTTTTCGGGAACGGGCCGGAGAACCACGACGAGTCCGTCGTCGTCCTGGTCGAAGAGCTC
>JAOPYM010000037.1 GCA_025964615.1 Actinomycetes bacterium | reverse complement strand
GGCGAACCCGACACCGGACCCTTCGACCAGGTCACGAACCAGCTACGGGACTACTTCGACGGGCGGCTGACCTCCTTCGACCTTCCCATGGCCCTGAGCGGCACCCCGTTCCAGCAACGGGTCTGGGAGGCCCTGCGCGACATCCCCTACGGCGAGACGATCAGCTACGGGAAACTGGCCGACAGGATCTGGCAGCCCACCGCCGACAGAGCCGTGGGCCTGGCCAACGGCAAGAACCCGATCGGCATCATCGTTCCCTGCCATCGCGTCGTGGGCTCCACTGGCGACCTCACCGGCTACGGCGGCGGCCTCCCGACGAAGCAGCACCTGCTCGCCTTCGAACGAGGCGTCAGCGGGGCGTCGCTCTTCTGAACCTCAGCCGCCACGCCCCATAGGCCGATTAGGCGCCAGCGGTCTCCCGGGCCCCGGATCCTCCCGGACGACCGCCGGCGATCTCCTCCGGCGGGGACGAGCACCCGGCCATAAACAGAGCGGGGAACCGGTAGCTCACCGGTTCCCCACTCTGACCTGCTATTTCATTACCGAGGACACCTCGAGATACTGGCGCAGAGCACTTATTCGGAGTGTGCGGTATTCCCCACCGGCAGGACGTCTCGGGTTCCGGGAAGCGGCATCGGCCGGAGTGGGTTCCATGTCACGGGGACACCGCGCATCAGCAGCGCGCAGTCGAGCGTGGCGCTTCCTTGCGGGAACCGATCCTGGTCGTCGAAGAAGG
Organism: Actinomycetes bacterium; assembly: GCA_025964615.1. Classification (GTDB taxonomy): domain Bacteria; phylum Actinomycetota; class Actinomycetes; order Streptosporangiales; family Streptosporangiaceae; genus RYN-227. Next base: position 7,487 of record JAOPYM010000037.1, on the reverse strand, counting down.
TCGAACGAACCGCTCGGACCTCGACGGGCTCCACGCGCCAAGAGTCGGTTCCCAGTTCCATCCCGTCCAGATGTCCCAGGCTGCGGCCGGCGGAGAAGCCCGCCGATCCCTGCTGAAAGAACGCCGATGCCTGTTCCAGGTCAGCGAACAGCGTACTGCCCTGGAAGTGCTCGACCATGCTGACATCCAGGCTCACGTGCGTCGCGCCGTCGCGGCTGGTGTAGGCCACATGCAGGTCCTGCGGCGTTTCACGCACGTCGAACGTTGCGTGGTGATGCTCACCGGGGAACAGGCGCCCGCCTGCCAGGACGTTGATGACCGATCCGCTGTCTCGACGTGGAATGTAGACCCCAGTTTCAGGCCCGTCGGGGCCGTCCCACTCGACGGCGATGCGATGTGCCGCGTTCTCACTACGCAGACCGAATTGGCCCGGAGCCCAGTGGGGACGGACCCGCCCCAGGCGGATGAGGCAGATACCGGCGACCGCCCAGCCATCGATCTGCTGAGGCCGCAGCGGAGACGGCAACAATGAGGCTACGGACCTCGGGTCGACGCGGTAGTTCACCAGAAGGCGACGCTCGATCACGCTCGACAGACGGGGCTGCTTCATGCTGGTTCCTCTCACTCGGCGGCGCGCCGCCTGTGCCGACGCGAGATGGCCTCCTCGGGGCAGACCGCGCTCAGAAAGCGGCCGACACACAGCGCCAGCCGCTCCTCGACGAGCGAGTACAAGATCCGATTGGCTTCTCGGCGCTCACGTATCAACCCCGCCGCCTTCAGCACTCCCAGATGCCTCGAGATCGAGGGACCGCTGATCGGAAACTTCCCCGCGATCTCGCCTGCGGCCAACTCACCGGAGTGGAGCTCTTCCAGGATCTGCCGACGCGTGGAGTCCGCCAGCGCCCGGAAGACGCTCGCCTCCGCATCCAACCCGATCTCGCTCACGGTTGCTTTATAGCACAGGAGCTAAAGAGCAAACAACCTAGGCGATTGCCCGGTTGCACCCGACGCAACAGTTGAAGGCCGAGCATCGGTATGGGGAGCCGGATCACCATCCGACTCCCCATACCGACCAGGCATTTCACTCCTGAGTAAGCCCGTTTTCAGCTGCAGCCGCTGGTGGAGCCGCAGCCCTCACAGACGTAGCAGCTGCCCGCCGGGCGCATCTTCGTGCCGCACGTCAGGCAGAGCGGCGCGTCCGCCGTACGGCGCTGGTGCCCCTCGATCACGTCGGACTTCACGTGGCTCGGCACCACCGGCACCACCGGCACCACCGGCAGCTCCTGCCGGGGCTGCACGGCCTGCTCGATCGGCGCCGACTGGGCCAGCGTCTCCCGTACGGTCTCCTGCTCCGCGTGCAGGGTCGCCGGGTCCTCCCCCGCCACCTGCAGCGTCCGCTCCTCGGCGGTCAGGATGCCGAGCTCGGCGCGCTGCTCGTACGGCAGGTGGTCGAGGGCCAGGCGTCGGAAGATGTAGTCCATCACCGAGGTGGCCATCCGGATGTCCGGGTCGTCAGTCATGCCCGCCGGCTCGAACCGCATGTTGGTGAACTTCTCCACCCACGTCTCCAGCGGCACCCCGTACTGCAGGCTGATCGAGATCGCCATCGAGAACGCGTCCATCACGCCGGCCAGCGTCGAACCCTGCTTGCCGAGCTTGAGGAACACCTCGCCCAGACCGTCGTCGGGGTAGGACGACGCCGTCATGTACCCCTCCGCCCCCGCCACCGAGAACCGGGTGACGGTCGCCGGCCGCCGCTTTGGCAGCCGCTTGCGTACGGGCCGTACCTCCGCCGGAACGGCCGCCACGACGACCGGCTCGGCCTTCGTCTTCTTGCCCACGGACAGCGGCTGCCCGACCTTGCAGTTGTCCCGGTAAACCGCCAGCGCCTTGAGACCCATCTTCCAGCCCTGGAAGTAGACCGTCTCGATGTCCTCGACGGTGGCGCTCTCCGGCACGTTGCAGGTCTTGCTGATCGCCCCGCTGAGGAACGGCTGGACCGCCGCCATCATCCGGACGTGACCCATCGGGCTGATGACCCGCTCACCCATCGCGCAGTCGAAGACCTCGTAGTGGTCCTGGCGCAGCCCCGGAGCATCGATCACATGACCGTGCTCGGCGATGTACTCGACGATCGCCTCGATGGACTCCTGCTGGTACCCGAGGTTCTTGAGAGCACGAGGGACCGTGTTGTTGACGATCTTCATCGAGCCGCCGCCGACGAGCTTCTTGAACTTCGACAACGCCAGGTCCGGCTCGATCCCAGTGGTGTCGCAATCCATCATCAAGCCTATTGTTCCGGTGGGCGCGAGTAGTGAGGATTGGGCGTTTCTGTAGCCGTTCTTGTCGCCGACCTTGAGGCACTGCTGCCACTGCTTGGTTGCCTCGACATGAATGGCTTTATCCACCGCGTCGAAAGTGCGGATCTCATCGTTCGCGGCGGCATGTTTGCGCATGACGCGCTTGTGCGCTTCGGCGTTGCGCGCATATCCCTCGTACGGCCCGACCGCTCCTGCTAGCTCAGCCGAACGCCGGTAGGCGACACCGGTCATCAGCGAGGTGATGCCGGCCGCGATGGCCCGGCCGCTCTCGGAGTCGTACGCGTGGCCGGTGGCCATCAGCATCGCGCCCAGATTCGCGTAGCCGATGCCCAACTGCCGGAAGGCCCTGGTAGTGGCCATGATCTTCTCGGTCGGGAAGTCCGCGAAGGTGATGGAGATGTCCATCGCCGTGATGATGAGCTCCGACATCTTGACGAATCCCGCGACGTCGAAGGCGTCGTCATCACGCAGGAACTTCATCAGGTTGATACTGGCCAGGTTGCAGGACGAGTTGTCCAGGTGCAGATATTCCGAGCAGTTCGCGACGACCACGCCACCAACGATGTAGGAGTGGTTGCGCGGCTCGGTCAGATTGTAGGTTGTCTCGAAGCCCTTGAACTCACGAGAGACCATCCCGACAGACAGGTCCTTCTTATAGAAGGTGGTGCGGCTCAGGATCTCTTCCAGCTTAATCTGCTTGCTCGGCAGACTGAAGCCGATCCGGGCCGCGAACTCACGCATCGAGGCTGCACTGATACGCAGGTCGTAGCACGGTCCAGTCGACCCGTACGTGACGTCCGCTCCGTCCTTACGGGTGTAGTGGAAGGAGTCCTTCTTCACACCGGTCATGTAGATACGGCCAGCGATACCGAACGATGCCAGCAGTTCCTGGACACCAATCAGGAGCTCTTCAGAGCGGCTACCGAGGCCGATGTAACGAGTGCCGTTGGCGAGGTCGACGACACACCCGTCGGCATCGAACAAGCCTCGAAGGAACGCGATGGTCTCCTGCTCGGGTGCCTCATAGACGGCCGCCGGAACCACCTTGTTCGGCGCCTTCCCGTCCGAGACGCCCAGTTCCTTAAGGAAGACGCGGAACTCCTCGACACCGACCCGCAGCTGCTTTGTGCCGTTGTCCTGGACACTCGGCTTGCGGGCGAACCCGGAGAGCTTGGTGAGGAAGTTATGGTGCCGGGGCAAGATCGCCTGCTGCTCCTCCTCGTTGCCATACACAGTCACCGTGCTGATGTCGGTAATACAGCCGTCACCGACGAGCCAGCCCAGGTAATGGGCGAAGTCCTCGTCCCACTTCTCCGGAAGGTTGAGTTCCTTGCGGTTGTTGCCCTTGTCGAGCACGGCCCGCGCGGCGTTCAGTGCGGCGCGGGGGATGCGGTTCTTCGCCATGGAGCGGTCGGCATGGTGGAAGGACTTGACGACACGGTCGTCATCGGCGAGGTCCTCGGCGTGCACCCAACCTCGGTTGGCGGTCCAGATCCGGTGACCCGGCGTGCAGCGCAGCCGTGAGCCATCGGAGAAGCGCAGTTCGAGGATCTCATTTGTCCCAGTCACCATGTAGCGCACCGGGTTGGTCAGGGCGATGGCGTCCTCGGCGCTGACCTCCGAGGTGATGTCGTTGGTGTAGATCCCGAACGTTTCGCCCTGGGCGGCTCGCTCGACCATGTCGCCGATCCGAACCAAGCCCTTGTCGGTAACGACACGCTGGTCGGCGGGGAAACACGGGTTGGACGCGGTGATTCGCCCTGATTCAGGCGACGTGTGCCAGTCGTTGATGGTGTCGTCGTACTGGATTCCCGGGTCGGCGCATTCCCATGCGGCCTGGGCCATCAGACGGAACAGATCCTTGGCGCGAACGGTCTCGATGACCTCGCCGGTCAGGCGGGAGCGGAGGCCGAAGTCGGCGTCCTTCTCTACGGCCTGCATGAACTCGTCCGAGACCCGTACCGAGTTGTTGGCGTTCTGGTACTGGACGGAGACGATGTCCTTGCCGCCGAGGTCCATGTCGAAGCCGGCATCCCGCAGCGCGCGGACCTTGTCCTCTTCACGCGCCTTGGTCTGGATGAACTCGGCGACATCCGGGTGGTCCACGTCCAGCACGACCATCTTGGCTGCACGCCGGGTGGCACCCCCGGACTTGATGGTGCCCGCAGATGCGTCGGCACCGCGCATGAACGACACCGGGCCGCTGGCAGTGCCACCAGAGGTCAGCAGTTCCTTGCTGGAGCGGATACGGGACAGGTTCACACCCGACCCCGAACCACCCTTGAAGATGACGCCCTCTTCCTTGTACCAGTCAAGGATCGACTCCATGGTGTCGTCCACCGACAGGATGAAGCAGTTGTGGACCCGCAGGTTGCCAGAGAGGTACTCGCCACTCTCGGTCTGGATGTCATAGACCTCCATCGGACCGAGGTTCTCGATCCGCGCAATCGAGTCGCAGGAGCGGTCGCTGCCTCCAACCTCAGGCTCAACGTGCAACAAGAGGTCATCGACAACAAGAGAGCCTGCCTCTACGAAGTCTCCGCCTACTTCGTCAACGGCGCGCCAGACGAGGTGGTCTGCGGTGACGTCGAGGGTGTAGCCGGCCTTCGTGTGGATCCGCAGGACGTCCTTCACCCCGTTGGCCTTGGTGGCCAGAATCCGGGTGAGGCCGTGCGCGTCGTAGACCTTGGTGCCCACCGCGTCGTCCTGGACCAGCTTCCCGATCGGGATGAGGCCGGCGGGAGTGCTCACCAGGGCGTCGTACGGCTGACACGCCGAGACCTGCTGCGGGGAGGTGGTTCCGACGTTGAACCAGACCGGGGAGTTGAAGGCGAAGACCTGGTGGACCAGCGCGTACGTCAGCTCGTGTTCGAAGATCTCAACGTCCTCGTCGGAGGCGAAGTAGTCGTTCTCCCGCCCGGTCTCGACGTAGACGCGGACGACACGGTTGATCAGCTGCTTGAGGCTCCACTCGCGCTGGGGGGTGCCCACGGCGCCACGGAAGTACTTGGTAGTGACGATGTTGGCGGCGTTGATCGACCAGGATTCGGGGAACTCCACGCCGCGCTGCTCGAAGTTGATCGAGCCGTCGCGCCAGTTCGTCATGATGACGTCCCGGCGCTCCCAGACGATCTCGTCGTAGGGGTGCACGCCCGGCTTGGTGAAGATGCGCTCCATCTTCAGCCCTTTGCGGCCCCCTCGGCCCTTCTTGGCTGCTGAACCGCTGACCGTCTCGGTCATGACATTCCCCCTCTTGGGCCCTCCCGCAGGGGCCCACGTCCAGGATTACATCGCCCAGTGACAGAACTGGACGTTGAACTGCTTGATGTGAACGGGGCCGTCTAGGGTTGCGCCGTCCGCAACGACTCGATCTCTTTTTCAAAGTCGTCCAGCGACTCGAAGCCCCGGTAGACCGAGGCGAATCGTAGGTAGGCGACCTCGTCCAGCTCGCGTAGCGGTCCGAGGATCGCCAGGCCGATCTCGTGGGACGGCATCTCTGCCTGGCCCAGGGCCCTGATGACCTCTTCGACCCGCTGCCCGAGCTGGGCCAGCGCATCCTCGTCGACCGGGCGGCCCTGGCAGGCCCTGCGCACCCCGGCGATGATCTTCTCTCTGGAGAACGGCTCGGTGACCCCGCTGCGCTTGGCCACCATGAGCAGCACGCTCTCCTGTGTGGTGAACCTCTTGCCGCACTCCGGGCAGGAGCGGCGCCGCCTGATCGCCGCGCCGTCCTCGGTGGAACGGCTGTCGATGACCCTGCTGTCGGGATGGCGGCAGAACGGACAGTGCATCGCGTTTACCCCTTCCGAGCGGCTACGAGGCCACAACTTGTAGTTAACGACATCCATGTAACTACTAGATGTTGTGGTCAACCGTAGGCCCCTACACAAGGCTACGCAAGCTGAAACTGGAGTGCCTCGCGTAGACCCTGGTCACATCAGGGGTCCAGTGTTCCGCTCGGCGTGTCGCGCCGTTCACACCTGCCCGCTACGGCACCGCGAGGCGCTGACCTGGCTGGATGATCACGCCGGAGAGCCCGTTGCGATCCATGATCTGCTGTACGGCGGCCCGGGGGTCGAGCCGCGGGCGGGTCCGCGTCGCGATCCCCCACAGGGTGTCATGCGGCCGCACGGTGATCATCTCCGGGGCGGGGCCCCGGTCGCCTGCGGCGGCCCCCCGATCGGCGGTCACCCACAACCCCACCAGCAGGATCCCCGCGGCCACGACGACCAGCACCACGCGTCCCCTGCGGGTGAGTCTCAGCGGCGGATCCTCGCGGAAGCGTCTCCGGGTCGGGCTCGTCGCCACCATCGGCCTCCCTCGCGCCTGCAGCCCACTTCGAATGCAGATTCGATCGAACGGTTGTACGATTAGTACCGCACGGCAGGTGAAAACGCGAGCACTTTCTTCGAACAGTTGTTTGATCATCTGGCGAGATCACGCTAACGTGCAACAACGGGAGCGAAGAGAGGGAGGCGAACCGACGATGAGCAAGGTCCATGAGATGCCCGACGGGCCGCTGGACGAGACCGGTCTCACCCAGCGCCAGCGCATGGTGCTCGAGGTGATCCGCGACTCGGTCCAGCGCCGCGGCTACCCGCCCTCGATGCGGGAGATCGGCGAGGCGGTCGGGCTGACCAGCACGTCCAGCGTGTCGCACCAATTGCGCACGCTGCAGCGCAAGGGTTATCTGCGCCGTGATCCGAACCGGCCGCGCGCGGTGGAGGTACGGGTTCCGGGGACGCAGCCGGTGCGCAGCGCGCCGGAGTCCTACGAGACCGCCGGCGGCCTGGAGACCGCCGGGCACCCCACGCCGGCGTACGTCCCGCTGGTGGGGCGGATCGCGGCCGGTGGGCCGATCCTGGCCGAGCAGGCCATCGAGGACGTCTTCACGCTGCCCAAGCAGCTGGTCGGCGAGGGCACCCACTTCCTGCTGAAGGTGTCGGGGGACTCGATGATCGAGGCCGCCATCGCCGACGGCGACTGGGTGGTCGTCCGGCAGCAGCCGGTCGCGGAGAACGGCGACATCGTCGCGGCGATGATCGACGGCGAGGCGACGGTGAAGACCTTCAAACGCAAGGACGATCACGTCTGGCTGCTACCACAGAACAAGGCGTACGACCCGATCGCCGGCGACGAGGCATCGGTCCTGGGCCGGGTGGTCGC
>JAOPYM010000609.1 GCA_025964615.1 Actinomycetes bacterium | reverse complement strand
TCTCGTCTTGGGCGTCGCCGGGCCCCACTCTCATTTCCGGGCGTCGAGGGGCGTAGGCCTACCTGACGCCTGGTGACAGGAATCCTCGCCACAATAGGGGTCATGACCCTTTCATGGAAGATCGTCATCGACTGCGCCGACCCGCACGCCCAAGCCGCATTTTGGTCCGCCGCCCTCGGCTACACGATCGAGGACAACAGCGTCCTCATCGAGCAGTTGCTGGCCGCCGGGCACATCGACTCGAGCATGATCACGACGGTGTCCGGGCGGGCCGCGTTCCGAGGATTGCAGGCCGTCCGGCATCCCGACGACCCGGTCCAGGAGATCACCGGCACAGGGCTGGGCCGACGGCTTCTCTTCCAGCAGGTCCCAGAGCCCAAGACGGTCAAGAACCGACTGCACCTGGACCTGCACGCCGGGCCCGAGCACCGGCGCGCCGAGGTCGCCCGGCTGTGCGAACTGGGCGCGACGGTACTTCAGGAGGTCAAGGAGCCAGGGACCGAGCACGTCATGATGTCCGATCCAGAGGGCAATGAGTTCTGTGTCCAGTAAGTCCTCAGGCTTCCAGTACGGGTCACTACCGGCCAGGGCGGTCCTGATGGTGTTGGACGACACGCTGTTCAATCGCTCAGTCAAGAAGATCCTCAGGGCAGTACAACCGGGCGCCTGCACTACACACGCGACGACCACTCCGGACGGCCTCTGTCCAGGTTGTCGGGGTGACGACGCCCAGGGCAGGAAGAGACTCAGCATTCCGGTCGCGGCAGCGTCATATGTGTGGACTCGGGCCGAGATGAAGAGGTGACCGTGCAGACCAGTGACCCCCCGAAGGCCGCGACCGATGCGGGAGCGGCGGTGACGGCGCTCTACCGCGAGCATGCCGTCGGGCTCGGCCGGGCCGCGTTGCTGCTGGTTGGTGACCGGCCGAGCGCGGAGGATGTGGTTCAGGAGGCCTTCTTCGGCCTGCACCGCCGCTGGCTACGAGACGGGACACCCCGAGACCCTGTGGCGTACATACGGACCGCGGTGTTCAACGGCTGCCGTTCGGTGCTGCGCCGCAGGACCCTGCGAATCCGGCCCCGGCGGCAGCGGGAGGTGCTGGTGCTCAAGTTCTACCTGGACCTGCCGGAAACGGAGATCGCCTCGGCTCTGGGGGTCAGCCGGGGCACCGTGTCGTCCACGGCGTCCCGGGCACTGACGGCGCTGGCCGGTCTGCTCGGAGAGGAGTTCTGATGACAATGGAGAATCGTGTCCGGGACGCGTTCGGCACGGCCGCCGGAACCCTCGATGAGATGCCCCCGCTGGAGTTGCCGCGGGCTCGCCACGCCTCGCGCAGCCGATGGGTGGTCCCGCTGGCGGTGGCCACCGCCAGCGCCGTGATCGTGGCCGGGATGGCGATCGCTACCGGGCGTACGGCCCTACCAGCACCGGGCGTACGCCCACCGGGCGGCTTCAGCATCGGCCCGTCGCTGCACCCCACAGGCCCGCCGAAGTTCATCGTCGCGGCCACGACCGCGATCATGCACGACGCGCACGGCCCGGACTGGAAATCCAAGATCACCTACACTGCCGTGCAACCCGTCGTGCTGGACGCGACCACCGGTAGGTTGTTGCACACGATCCCGCTGCCGCACGGTCTCTGGTCGTCCTGGCAGCTCGCCGCGGCGGCCCCGGACAACCGCACGTTCGTGCTGTCCGCCGTGACCGTCCAACCGGACCCGAGCCCGACCGCGAGCACCACAGCCCAGAACCCGCCGATCCGGTTCTTCCAGGTCCACCTCGACGAACAGGGACAACCTGGCAACCCGGTTCTGTTGCCGGGATCGGCCAGTAACGGGCTCGGTCCGGCCGAAACGGTCGCGCTGAGCCCCGACGGACGGCGACTGGCTTACCTGGACAGCAACGGTCTCACCGTGGTCGATGTGCGGACCGGGCTTCAGCGAACCTGGACGGCACGCAGGGCCGACATGGCGGCGAGCGTCTCCTGGATGTCCGATGGCCGGCAGGTGGCGATCGTCACCCAGTTCCCGCGCCCGTCGGCCCTTCGGATCCTCGACATCACCGGATCCGGCTCCGATCTGTTCGCAACGAGCCGCAGCATCCCGATACCTGGTCAGGGCCCGCTGTCCTCAGCCGATTCCGCGGCGGTCAGCCCGGACGGAGGTTTCCTGATCGTCGCCATGTACCACTCGTCCGCGATCTCACCCGACCAGTCGTGGACGGAGATCATACGGATCTCGTTGAACGGGACGGCCGCCCCTCGTACGCTCAGCCGTCTTCCCGCCGGACAGGTGGGAGCCGGAAATCTCACCCTCGACGGCACCCGCCTGCACCTGCTGTACACACGGGGATGGAACATCCACCGGCTCGATCTGACCACCGGCCGCGCCAGCACCTTCGCGGTGCCCAGCGGCGCACGGCAGGGCAAAGGCGACGCTCCCGGCCTCGCCTGGTGACCTCTCCAACGGAGAGCCAAGGCGTATGACCTGCGGCGGCTGGTCTCGGCCGAGCCCACCGGTCTGGAAGTACCTACCGAGACACCGGGCGGATTGATCATCTTCCTGCGAACCGCAATGGGCTTCCACCGGGCAGTCGCCGGCATGTCCGCAGCTGGCAACCACGTCGTCGTGGACTACGTGCTGAGCCAGCGCTGGCGCCTCCTCGACTGCCTCGACCTGTTCACTGCCGGGAGCGTCGTCCTGGTCGGCGTTCACTGCCCGTTGTTGGAGCTGGAACGGCGCGAACAGGTCCGCGGCGACCGGACGCCGGGGCTGGCCGCAACCTGGGACCGCACGGCGGCGGTCAATCTGCGAGCACCGGTCCTGCTGGCCCAGGAGAGTGGGGCCCGGGATGGCGGAACGCGGGTACGGCCGCGTGCTGTTGATGTCGTCGGTCGGGGGCTTCACCGGCGGCAGCGTGCCGGGCTGCACGGCTTCCTCCACTTCCCGGTCTCGCGGGTCGCCAGCCGGGGAGTGGTCCAGGACACAGGTCACGTAGGAGCGCAGCACATAGGAGTGGCGGCTTCGGCGCAGTCGAACGCATCCAGCACGCCCGACCCCGCGGCGCTTCGGAATGATCACATTCCTGTCCCAGCCCAACTGAGTTGGGTGCGGCTCCGCGGGAGGGACTGCGGGCGGCATCGACGTCCTGGACTGAATTGTCGCCGTTTGATGCGATGGCCTGGGTATGCCGGATGGGGCGGCCGTTGTGGTGCCGGTCGCCTGTGTTGCCGGGTTTTGTGTGGCCGCCCCGTTGTGGTGGGGCGTAGGTGTCAGGGGTCGGGTCCGGTTAGG
>JAOPYM010000116.1 GCA_025964615.1 Actinomycetes bacterium | reverse complement strand
GGAACGTGCCGCCCTTGCCGGTGAACCGGTCGACGGCCGCCTGGTCGTTCCAGTCGTCGGTGGCCTCGTCCCGGATCCGGCGGGCGACGGGTTCCCAGTCGGGGACGACCGTCGTGGCGCCGGCCATACCGGGGACGCGCCGGGCCTCGGCCAGCAGGCCGGCGGCCCGGACCATCATCTTGCTCGGAATGCATCCCCAGTAGGGGCATTCGCCGCCGAGCAGGCGGTCCTCGACCCCGAGTACCGACAGGCCGGCCTCCGCCAGCTGTTCGGCGACCTCTTCCCCGCCGGGGCCCATCCCGATCACGATCACGTCGAAAGCGGTCATCTGCCTCTCCGAACATCAGGGCGCTGGCTCTCACCGTAACCTTCCGGATGCCGTTGACGGCTTGGCGGGGGCCGAGGTCGGAGCCCTGAGGGTCGGCGGCGAGGAACCGGGCGAGGTCGGCGGCCTCCGCGGCGAGCGCATTGTCCAGGGCTGCACGGTCCAGGTGCCGATGGCTCGGCTCAGCAGCCGACCCGGGCGATGTCCGGATTGTCGGCCAGGGTGCCGTCGGCGCGGTGCAGGCGGTAGGCGGAGCAGAAGTAGAACGACAGGCTCGTCTCGCGGTGCAGCGTGACCGGGGACCAGACGCCGACCGCGGTCGGCTCCAGGTAGTGCAGGGTCCGGCCGAGCAGCACCCGGTCGGCCGCCGGATCGTGCTTGAGGTACTTGTCCAGCCAGGCCTGGGTGTAGGCGCTGGAGAGGTCCTGACCGTACCGGGACGCGGGCAGCACCAGCGGGATGTCGGTGTAGTCCAGATGCGTCGAGGCGCGCGGCACGACGAGCATCGAGTCGACCCCGGCCGCCGCCCACGCGGCGAACCCGGTGTTCTTCTCCCGGGCCGGGTCGGGGCGGGTGGTGAACACCTGCGTCAGGAACCCGTACTCCGACTGCAGCGCCAGCGCGGGCACGGACGGCTCGGCGTACCACGGGGCGGCCCGGTTCGGCCAGAGCTTGTCGAGCGCGACCACGGTCTCCACCCGCCGGTCGACGCCCTGCACGTAGGTGACCGCCGCCGCGCCGAGCGAGTGCCCGATCACCGCGAGCCGGTTGGTACGGCCCTTGGTGACGGTCCTCGGGTCGGGGCTGTGGTCGAAGAGCTGCCAGAACGGGTTGTACGCGTCGACGTGCGCGGACCCCTTGGCGCGGTTGGCCCAGGGCCGGCCGGGTGTGGCCTGGAAGAATCCGATGGCGTCCTCGGTGCCGTACACGAAGTTCGCCGTCTGCTGGAACGGGACGCCGGGGCAGCCGCCCGCCTCGCCGGGCAGTGGCTTGGCGGTGAAGTCGCAGAACGGAAGGTCGGCCTTGGTGCCGAGGTGCGGCAGGGTCTCGCTACGGCCCTGGCCCTGCACGTCGTAGGTGAGCACCACGTAGCCGCGCTCGGCCAGGTCCTGCCCCAGCCAGGTGTACATCCGCTCCGTACCCTGCACGGACCCGGTGGCGATCACGACGCCGGGGAACGGCCCCTTCAGGAGCCTGTGGCTGTACGGGTCGCGGGCACCGTCCAGCGGGGCGTAGACCGTGCCCTGCAGCAGCGCGCCGTACCGGTTGGTGAACGAGATCGGTACCGACCGGCCGCGCCTGCCGGACCAGCCGGCGCGCAGTGGGTTGCCGATGTTGGCGGGCGGGAAGATCGTGCCGAGGGTGACGCTGGGCCGGTTGAGCCGTTTCGCCTGCGCGGCCCAGACGGCGACCGTGAGCGGCCCCACCTGGCTGAGCAGCCCGGCCAGGTAGTTCGGATTCTTCAGCTGCCCGCCGGGCCCGAACACCCGGCCCCACGCGTCCGCCTGGTTCTGGTCGTCGCGGCTCTGCCACGCCTTCGACCCGGGTACGGGCCCGTCCGCGTGAGCCGAGGTCGTTGCGGCGCTCAGGACCAGCGTCGCGGCGCCGATCACGGTCCATCGCCGCAGCCGCATCCGAGCCCTCCAAGTGGACCTCAGGTCCAGGTGAGATGCGCCACTTTAGTCAGGTTCGCGCGCCGGCCGCCAGGGTCCCCTTGTTGCGATCGTTGCCAGGCCGTGGCATGTCTGTGATGTGGCGCCGAGGTGCTTGGGCCGCGTGGCCTGGACTGAGGAGCGAGGGAGCGAATCCACCGAGTGACGAGGGAAGGCGGCGCGGCCCAAGCACCGCGCGAGCGGAGCGAGTGCCAGCAGCTAGGTCAGAATGCTGGCTCCTGCGAGGAAATGCCGGAGGCGGCGGTCCGCCGCCTCCTTACCTGTCTCAGCCTGTCTCAGCCTTGAGTTTCAGCTGAAGCGCAGCACCTTGGTGTGCTCGATCTGCACGGCCTGCAGGGCGTTCGGGTCGAGGCCGAGGAGCTTAAGGATCGTCGGGGCGATCTCGGTGATCTCGGCCTTCTGGGTGTTGGTCCAGCCCTTCAGGACGCCGGGGCCGGCGATCACGATCGGGACGTTGCGGTCCTGAGCGTCGGCGCCGCCGTGCTCGGCGATCTTCTTCTTGCCGCCGGTGTAGACGACTCCGT
>JAOPYM010000106.1 GCA_025964615.1 Actinomycetes bacterium | reverse complement strand
CCCTTGAGCACCAGTTCGCCCAGCTTCAGCAGCACACACGGCTCCCCCGCCACCTGGGTCTGCGGCGTGGCGGACTCGGTGGCGGCGTCGAGCATGGGAATCCTCCTGGTGGACCTGCGGGTGTACGTCCAGTGTCGCCCATCCGGTACACCAACGCGACCGGGTAAGGACAGCAGGGGTCCCCTCGCTGCCGTGCGAAGAGGACCCCTGGCGGGCTGGGAGGAGTTGCTACTGGTCGCGGAGCGGGCGGCCCTGCGCGTCGGTACCACCGTTGACCAGGATCATGATCCCGTCGATGAGCGACCAGAATCCGCACCCCCCGCAGGTGAAGAGCTGGGCGAGCGCGATGCCGGTGTGCCCGGTGTAGAAGCGGCCGGCGCCGAACCCGCCGAGCAGGATCTGCAGCAGGCCGGCGACCATCTTGGTCTTGTCCGAGTACGGCAGGCCGGTCTTCGGGTCGATGCCGTACGGCGCGTTCGGGTCACCGGTGTATCCGGGGGGGCCGACCGGAACCGGGGGGTAACCACCCTGCTGGGGCTGGCCGTACTGCGGCTGCTGACCGTATGGCGGCTGCTGACCGTACGGCTGCTGGGGCTGCTGGGGCTGCTGACCGTATGGCGGCTGCTGACCGTAACCAGGCTGGTTGTACGGGTTGTTGGGGTCCTGCGGAGGGGGTTGGGTCATGGGAGGAACGTTAGCGAAAAAAGGTGGACTTGCGGTGACGCACCACCACGATCCCGACCGTTTTGTGACCCGCTGGTGAGGGGGCCGCAGCCCGTCGGCGGCCCCCCGGTCGTCAGCCGAAGAAGACCTCGGACTCCGCGTAGCGCTCGACCGGCACCGTCTTCAGCCGGTCGGTGGCCGCGCTGAGGTCGGCCCGGACGATGTCGGTCCCCTGCAGCCCGACCATCTTCCCGTAGTCGCCGTCGTGCACCGCGTCGACGGCCTGCAGCCCGAACCGGGTGGCGAGGACCCGGTCGAACGCCGTCGGGGTGCCGCCTCGCTGGATGTGGCCGAGGACCGTGGTCCTGGCCTCCTTGCCGGTCCGCTTCTCGATCTCCGCTGCCAGCCGCTCGCCGATGCCGCCGAGCTTGATGTGCCCGAACGAGTCCAGCTCGGCGTCCTGCACCTCCATCTGCCCGTCGAGCGGGTGTGCCCCCTCGGCCACCACCAGGATCGGCGAGTAGCGGGTCTTGAAGCGGCTCTCCACGTAGGCGCAGACCTTCTCGATGTCGAACGGCTGCTCGGGGATGAGGATGACGTTGGCCCCGGCGGCCATTCCGGCGTGCAGCGCGATCCAGCCCGCGTGCCTGCCCATGACCTCGCAGATGAGCGCGCGGTGGTGGCTCTCGGCCGTGGTGTGCAGCCGGTCGATGGCCTCCATCGCGATGTTCACGGCGGTGTCGAAGCCGAAGGTGTAGTCGGTGGCGCTCAGGTCGTTGTCGATGGTCTTCGGCACCCCGACGACGTTGACCCCGTGGTCGTACAGCTGCCTGGCCACACCGAGCGTGTCCTCGCCGCCGATCGCGATGAGCGCGTCCACGCCCAGCCCGGCGAGGTTGTCCTTGATCCGGTCGATACCGCCCTCGACCCGCAGCGGGTTGGTCCGGGAGGAGCCGAGGATGGTGCCGCCGCGGGGCAGGATGCCGCGGACGGCCTGGACGTCGAGGGCGATCGTGTCGCCCTCCAGAGGTCCACGCCAGCCGTCCCTGAAGCCGACGAACTCATACCCGTACACCTGGACGCCCTTGCGGACCACGGCGCGGATCACCGCGTTCAGTCCCGGGCAGTCGCCGCCACCGGTCAGCACTCCGACGCGCATGTAATCCTCACCACTCACTGGTTCAGCCTAGCCGCCCGGGCGCGGCGCCGCCGGACATTGCGGGGACCGCGCGCCGCGCCCTTATTGGTCTAGACCATAGCGAGCCGGACGGCCCCGTAACAACCTCGAAACGTCACTCTGTGAGAAGTCATTTTATTACGGGATTATCACGATCCGGCCGGGGGTACACAACTCGCAATCACCTACTTCGAGGTTTAAACCCCCTGTAGAGACAAGATCGATGCGGAGTGGTCGTGAACGCACCGCGCAGGTTGCTCCTCCTCTGCCTCGCGAGCCTGTCCCTCGGACCCCTCGCGGCGGCGTGCGGAGCACCGCAGTACACCTACGTGAAGAACTCGGACTCCAAGACCTACTTCAGGATCCCCGCCCAGTGGCACAGGTTCGACGACACGGTCCTGAGCAATGTCCTGTACGGCAACACCGACTCGGCCACCGCCCAGCTGGAACGCAAGCTGGTCTGGACCGTCGCCTACGACGCGGCGAGGACACCCTCCATCGACCACCTGACCACTCCGGCCAGTGACGACCCGATCATCATCGCGAGCGTCCAGCCGCTCACCGCGGCAGACCAGGGCAAGGTCTCGCTGGACGCGCTCCGCAACCTGGGCTACATGGTGACACCGGACGCCCGCCAGGCCCAGGCCCAGGCCGGCACGACGGACACCAGCTTCGAATGGCTCAAGGACCAGGTGCTGACCCCCGGCAACGGGCTGCGGGGCGTACGGGAGATCTACAACGCCTCACCAGGCGGCAATCTGCTGACCACCGACCGGACCGTGATCGCCAGCGATGACGGCCATCTCTATCTGCTGATCATCCGCTGCTCCGCGCACTGCTACCGCACGCACGCGAGCGAACTCGACGATATCGCCCGATCGTTCACGGTGAGGACCCAATAATGATCTTCCGTCGCAAGCGCGCAGACTCGATCGCCGACGACGCCGTGCAATCCGAGGGGTTGCGGCCGCCGGATGAGGCACCGCCCCCGGAACCCGGGCCGACCCGTAAGCGGCTCACCTTCTGGGACCGTTCGAAGTACCTCGTCATGCTGGCGCTGCTGTGGACCGTTCTGGTCTGGGCGGCGCTGGCGAGCGACCCGATCCTGCCGGTCGCCGACGCCCTCAGGATCCAGCTCCGGAGCAGCACCTGGATCTACGTGCTGGCCGGGATCGAGCTGATCCGGCAGGTGCACTTCCTGATCAGCGAACGGCGGTCCGGCTACCACCGGTTCTGGACCAAGCGCGTCTTCGGCGGGATCGAGCGGTTCACCCACCGCAAGTTCGGCCCGTGGACGCGGTTCCGCTCCTGGCGGTTCTTCCTGTGGGGCTTCTGGGTCGCCGTACTGGCCTTCGTGCTGAGCAAGTTCCTCAAGACCTCCCCGGTACTGGCACTGTTCCAGCTGCCCAAGGTCATCTGGATGGCGATGCCGCTGCTGTTCCAGATCATGTTCGCGATGGTCTTCATGATCGTCCAGTTCGGGGCGCTGTTCTGGTTCCTGTCCCGGGGCGGCGTCGAGGTCTACTTCCCCGACGACGTGAAGACCCGGTTCAAGGACGTCTGGGGGCAGGACCACGTCCTTGACCGGGTACGGGAGAACATCCTGTTCCTTGAGCATCCCGAGCAGATCGAGGATCGCGGCGGCTACGTGCCCGGCGGGCTGCTGCTCTGGGGCCCGCCCGGCACCGGCAAGACCCTGATGGCCGAGGCCGTGGCAGGCGAGACCGGCCGGCCGTACGTCTTCGTCGACCCCGGCGCCTTCGAGGCCATGTTCATGGGCATCGGCGTGCTCAAGGTGAAGTCGCTGTTCCGCAAGCTCCGCAAGCTCGCGCTGCGGTACGGCGGGGTGATCGTCTTCTTCGACGAGGCCGACTCGCTGGGCCGCCGGGGCTCTCTCGCCCAGGGCGGGCCCAACGTGCCCGGCGGGATGATGACCCACGTCGGCTGCAACGGGATGTCGTACCTGCCCGACGACACGCGCTGGACCCTGGCCAGGCAGGCCCTCGGCGCCCGCGCGGCCTCCGACGACGGCGGGACCCGCAGGGAGCGGGCGGTGATGGGCGGGTTCATGGGCGGCACCGGCGGCGGGCAGGGCACCCTGCAGGCACTGCTGACGGAGATGTCCGGGTTGAAGAAGCCGCGGGGCCTGGTCAACCGGTACGTCCGGCGGATGCTCGGCATGCGTCCCAAGCCGCCGCCCAAGTACCGGATCCTGATCATGATGGCGACCAACATGCCGCAGTCACTCGACGAGGCGCTGCTGCGGCCGGGGCGCATCGACCGCATCTACAAGGTCGGTTATCCCTCCAAGGCGGGCCGGATCAGGACCTACGAGGGGTACTTCGACAAGGTGGCCCACGAGCTCACCCCCGAGCACCTGGACCGGCTGGCCACCATCACCCCGTACGCCACGGGCGCGTCCATCAAGGACCTGGTCAACGAGGCGCTGATCACCGCCATCAGGGAGGAGCGCGACGTCATCACCTGGGCGGACGTCATGGTCGCCAAGCGGCTCAAGCAGCTCGGCCCGCCCGAGGACGTGGAGTACATCGAGCGGGAGCGGCACGCGGTCGCCGTACACGAGGCGTGTCACGCGGTGATGGCGTTCCGCACCCGGCACCACATGGAGATCGACATCGCCACCATCGAGAAGGGCAGCGACTACCTCGGCATGGTGGCCAGCATCAAGCCCGAGGACCAGTTCACCCGGTGGCGGACCGAGTACGAGGCCGACATCCTGGTGTCGCTGGCCTCCCTCGCGGGCGAGCGGATGTTCTTCTCCGACGACAGCTCCTCCGGGGTGTCCGGCGACCTGGAGTCGGCGACGATGCTGGCCTCGATGATGGAGGCCTACTGGGGCATGGGCAGCGGCGTCTCCTCGCTGCCCGCGCTGCAGGCGCTCAGCATCAACGCCGGCGGCCCCGAGCGGCGCAAGGGGCCGGGCAGCGGCATCGGGTTCGGCGCCCAGCCGCTGACCACCAGCCAGACGGTGGGCGGACCGCTCGGCGAGCGCATCGAGGTCTCGCTGACCCGGCTGCTGGAGCAGGCCGGCGAGCTGCTCGAGCGGCACCGGCACGAGGTACTGGCGCTCGCGCACGCTCTTGAGACGCACAAGACGCTCACCGGCGAGGACGTGATCGCTGTGATCGAGGGCAGGCCGGGGCCGATCGTGGACGGCAGCGCCTACGGCAGTCCCGAGTTCATCGCCGAACTGGAGGACTACCACAGGGCCGCCGTGGCCGCCCATCAGGGGCACACCACCGTCCACGTGACCCTTCCCGGGGTGGCCGAGGAGCCGATCCAGGAAGGGGTCGCCGCGTTCGATACCTGATCAGGACTTGGTCGGCGAGGGTACAGGCGCCGACGGCTGGGCCGGCAGCGGTACAGCCGTCGGCGGTACCACCTGCGCAGGGCCCGGCCCGCCGTTGTACGACCATGACGGCGGACGGCCCCAGCCGCTCCAGCCGGGCGGCCCGACGTACTGGCCGGGGCCGCCACGCCCCCCGAACTCGCCCTCGGGCCCGCCGTAGAAGCGCATGTGCCGTCCGAAGCGGTCCTCGCCGCCGCGGGAACCGCTCAGCGAGCCGACGACGACACCACCGACGACGAAGCCGACCAGCGCCGCGGCCACCAGCTGGACCCACCGGCGACCGCCGAATCGGCCGAGGCGCTCCCGGCGGCTCGGGCCTGCGGGCGGGGGCGGCGGCGGTGTGGGAGTCGGTTCGGGCGGCGGACCGGCCGCCACGGACTGGTCGTGTTCCTCGGACATGTGCTCTCCCGCTGTCTTCAGGTTCGACACCATCATGCTGTGCGGGCACTAAGCCCGCGGTAAGCAGTACCTGAGAGCGAGCTGTGAACGGATCAGTCTTCGTCGTCGGCCCGCGGGGCCCTGCCGCTCAGCTCGGCCTTGGCGTCGGCGGCGTACTTGTCCACATACTCCTGACCGGAGAGCTCCTGGATGGAGTGCATGATCTTGTCGGTCACCTCACGGAGCACGGCCCGGTCCTCCTCCCTGCCGTAGTACTCCGACAGGTCGAGCGGCTTGCCGAAGCGGACGCCGGGCCGGATGCCGCGAACGCGCGGAATGACCTTCCCTGAGGGCATCAGTTCGAAGGTGTTGATCATGGCCATCGGGATGACCGGCGCCTTCGACTCCAGGGCCAGCCGGGCGACCCCGGTCTTGCCCTTGTAGAGGCGGTTGTCAGGGACCCTGGTGCCCTCGGGGTAGATGCCGAGCAGCTTGCCCTCGTGCAGCACGCGCAGGCCGGTGGCGAGGGCCTCCTCGCTGGCCTTGCCGCCGGTACGGTCGAGCGGGATGACCCCGACCCCGGTCATGAAGCCCTTGGCGATCAGACCCTTGAGGCCGGTGCCGGTGAAGTACTCCCGCTTGCCCAGGAAGACGATCCGGCGGCGCACCGGCACCGGGCCGAAGAAGTGGTCCGCGAAGGACAGGTGGTTGGAGGCCAGGATGGCCGGGCCCTCCTTCGGGACGTTCTCCATGCCCGAGTTCCGTGGCCGCCAGACCATGTAAATGATCGGCGCCAGGATGGCCTTGACCACCCACCAGAACATGTCGCCCACCTTTCCCGTACCGGCTTCCCGTGACACTCAGAACCGGAGATGATGGGACATCTTCCCATCCCGTGTCGCATGCATCCGCACCACATCGCCCCGCCCATGCATCGCGTGCGACGATTCGGGTCGTAAGCTCGCCGTTGAGCCCATAGTTGAGCCGGCAGGCGAGGTTGAGCCCGTACCGAAGTGGAGACCGGAGGCAGTGATGCAGCTGACGCCGGGCACACTGCGGCCGTCCCAGGAGACGGCCCGGTGAGCCGCCGCGGAAATGGGCTGTCCGCCGATGCCTACACCGCGTTGATCGACCTCGCTCCGGAACTGGCCGACACCCTGCTGACGGCGCTGGGCGAGGCGGGCATCGCCGCGTACGCCATCGCGGGTGAGGTCGCCGAACCAGAGGCGTCCCTGGACCGGCTCTACGTGGACGCGACGATGGAGCCGATCGCCGAGGACATCCTGCACACGCACCTGACCCGGTTGCGCGAGCAGCGCAGCGGGCCCGTCACCGCCGAGCCCGCCCCCGACCCCGCGCCGACGACGGCCGAGCGGGACGAGGACGCGATCTGGGCCGACCTGGTGGCCTCCTTCGAGCTCGCACCCGAGGACGGCGAGACGCCCTGGCCGGACGAGGAGAACATCGGCCCGGAGGACGAGCGCCGGGACCGGGACGGCCGGCTGCCGATCGCCCGGGTGATCAAGCCCGCGTCCCCGTACGCCGCGGAGGTGCCGGAGGCCGACGATGAGGGCCACTACGTACCGCCCCCGCCGCCCCCGCTACAGCTCGGCGACCCGGTCACCAGGGGTGCGTGGATCGCGCTGATCGGTGGTCCGGTCTACCTGCTGCTCGCGGTGATCCTGGGGTGGGACGTGCCCGGCTGGGCGGCGTTCGCAGCCGTCGCCGCGTTCATCGGCGGCTTCGTCGCCCTGGTGCTGCGGATGGGCGACGAGCCGCGCGATCCCGACGACGGCGCCGTCATCTGATCGGCCTGACCTCTCGATCCGGCAGGCCCAGGATTCAGCTGATCTCCCAGGCGACGTGCACGTCGCCCTGGTCCTCACGCCTGATCGACAGGCCGACGGTGTTGCCCGGGTCGGTGAAGGTGACGACCGCCTGGTCCTTCTTGGAGTCGACGGTGACGTGGTCGATGTGCCAGGCCCCGGCATGCTGGACTGCCACCCGGATCTGCGCGGGAGGGAGGCCCTGCAGCCCGTTGTCGGCGATGAAGCCGATCTGCTTGTAGCGGCCTTTGGGGATCGCGATGGGGGTGATCGCGGTGGCACCCTCGGCAAGCTGGCCGTACGGCATGTCGTCCTCCTGGGTGACGGGCGGCGTGGCACCAATGCGCCACTGCCCGTAGTCGGCCTTGACGGCGCGGTCGTAGTCGAGACCTACGCCGTTGATCAGATGGTCGTTGGAGTACTGCTGCAACTGCGCCCGCGAGTCCCACTGCCCCCCGGACCAGGCATACGTCTGCCAGCCCCAGGCGATCGTGCCCGCGTTGAAGGACCGGCTGACCGGCCCGTACCCGCCGTACAGCCCGACCCTGTGGGTCCCGAGCACGCTGGCGGCGCCGCGCAGGTAATCGTTGATCGCGCCCTGGTCACCGCTGGAGGCGTCGAAGTCGACCGCGAAGTAGATCGGCCGCCCGCCCGGCATCCCGCACGCCTTACCCTGCGCCTCGGCGTCCCTGGCGTCCTGCGCCCCCGCGGCGTGCCCGGCCAGGGCCCGGTTCGCGGTGGACTCCCAGACGACGACGATCCAGATCCCGGCGTCGGACAGGCCCTTGGCCTCGGCATGGTCGAGATTCTTGCCCGACCCGTCATGGGACAGGTACCGGCAGGCGAACTGCGCGCCCGCCCTCTTCAGCGCGGCGGGACCCGGACGCCCCCACGCATAGTCGACACCGAAAACGCTCATGCGAATCCCTAAGTCCGGGGAACGTGGCCACAAAGGTCGGACTTTAGCGGGATTCAGTGGTACCAGTGGGTGAAACCGATGAATGGCAGGTGATGTCAGGGCACTGTCACGTCGGCGAGTACCGGGCAGTGGTCGGTCGCGAGCGCCTGGTCCCCGTCAACGTCCGAGGGCACCCCGCACCCCGTCACCTGGAAGGCGGGGTCGGCGAAGATCCCGTCAATGCGCTTGTGCGGGCTCGCCGCGGAATAGGTATCGCCCGATCCCCTCGGCGCGACCGCGTAGCAGTCCTGCAGGACACCGCCGAGCAGCCGCCAGACCGGCCCCTCGGGCTCCTCGTTCAGGTCACCGGCCAGCAGCGCGGGGGCCCGGTGGGCGCGCCGGAACCGGTCGAGCAGGGAGAGCACCTGTCCGGTGTGCGCCAGCCGGGGCGCGTCCTCCAGGTCCAGGTGGGTGCTGGCCGCGACCAGCCGGGCACCGTCGATCTCCAGAGCGGCCAGAGCCAGGGCCCGCCTGTGCAGCCGCGGCACCCGGGTCAGAAGGTGGTACTCCCCCGCGAGCACCCGCGCGCGCGGCCCGCAGAACACCGCGAGACCGGCGATCTGGCGGCTGGCCGCGACGGTCAGCCCGCATCTGCGGGCCAGCCGGTCCCTGGTGGCCCGCCAGCCGAGGAACCTCGGTACCTCCTGCAGGCAGACCACGTCCGCCTCGCTCCGCCGTATGACCCGGACCACCGCGTCCTCGTCGTCGCGCAGAGCCCGGATGTTGTAGCTCAGAACCCGCACATCCACCACGCCCGGGAACGTACCCGGCCAAAGATCACCTACCCGTGTGGGCTTTCACACACGGGCCAGATCGGCGGCGCCGACGATGCCTGCGGAGGATCCGAGCTCGGCGATCCGGATGTCGGCGGTGACCCGGTGGCCCCGGCCCGTGAGGGCGTTGGCGAACGTCTCCTGGATCGATCCAAGCAGCAGATCTCCGGCATCGGACAGCCCGCCGCCGATGATGAACGCTGCCGGGTCGAGGATGGCCGCCAGATCGGCCAGGCCCTGACCGGTCCACTTCGCGACGGTACGGAAACACTCGAGCGCTGCCATGTCACCCTCCCTGGCAGCCTGGGTGACCTCCGGGCCGCTGATGCCCTCGGGGGTGCCGTTGCCGAGTTCCAGGAGCCGGGCGGCCATGGCGGGCGCCACCCGGGCCAGGTCCCTGGCCTCGTGCACGAGGGCGTTGCCGCTGGCGTACTGCTCCCAGCAGCCCCGGTTGCCGCATCCGCAGCGGCGCCCCTCGGGTACGACCCGGACGTGGCCGAACTCGGCGCCGATCCCGAACCGGCCGCGAAACAGCCTGCCGTCGACGATGATGCCGCCGCCGATCCCCGTGCCCAGCGTGATGCAGACCAGGAAGTCCTCCCCCCGGCCCGCGCCGAACCTGGCCTCCCCCCAGGCCATGGCGTTCGCGTCGTTCTCGACGATCACGGGGAGCCCGACCCTGGACTCGACCTTCTCCTTGATCGGCTCGTCGCGCCAGGCCAGGTTGGGGGCGAACAGCACCGTCGAACGCGTGGAGTCCACGAAACCGGCCGCGCCGAGCCCGACCGCCACCACGTCCTCGTACTTGTCCTTGAGCAGCCCGACGACCTCGGCGATGACCTCGGCGGTCTCCTGGGGGTTGGTGGAGGGGGTCGGCCGCCTGACCTTCTCCAGGATCTGCCCATCCTCGTCGACCACGCCCGCAGCGACCTTCGTACCGCCGACGTCCACACCGATGGTCAGACTCATGGACCGTTCCTCCTCTTGTTTTGCGCGAGTCACGGTACGCCATACGGGTGAGTAAGGGCAGGGCCGATCACCGTTCGACGTGTCGCTTCAAGCCTTTGAGCGCGGCGTCGATGATGGTCTTCTCCGCCTTCCGCTTGAACATGCCGATCATGGGAATCTTGATGTCCACGGCGAGTTCGTAGGTGACCCGGGTAGCGCCCCCGTCCACCTCGGCCAGCCGGTAGCTGCCGGACATGCCCGACAGCATGCTGCCCGGCTCGGAGAGGCTCCAGCGAACCTCCTCGTCGCCCTCCCAGATGTAGGCCAGGACATAGGTGTCCTTGATCGGCCCGGCCTCCAGGGTGAACCTCACTTGTTCGGCCCGGCCGTTGCCGCCCTCCCCCACCACCTGCGCCGACTTGATGCCGTCGGCCCAGGTCGGATAGGCGGGGAAGTCGGCGATGATCGCCATGATCGCCGGCCTCCCGGCCTCGATCACGATGTTCGAGCTGGTACGGTCCGCCATCTTCCCTCTCTCACCACTTCAGGACGTAGGGCGTCCCACTCGCACGGAAATGTCCCACATTGACGCATTCGGTACGGCCGATTCGTACCCGCCGGGCCAGCGGCTGATGGACGTGGCCGAACAGCACATAGCGCGGCCCGGTGGTCCTGATGGCCTCCAGCACGGCCTCACTGCCGCGTTCGAACCGCCGCGCCACCGTGTCGTACAGCAGCTCGGGAACGGCGGGCGGGATGTGGCAGCAGAGCACGTCCACCGCGCCGACCGCAGCGACCTTCTCGGCGTAGGCCTCGTCGTCCAGCTCGTTCGGCGTGCGGTACTCGGTGCGCAGCCCGCCGCCCACGAACCCGAACGTACGGCCGCCGATCTCGACGACCTCGCCGTCGAGCACCCGGTGCCCGTCCCTGACATAGTCCGCCCACATGTGCGGTATGTCGACGTTGCCGTACGTCAGGTAAGCGGGCACCGGCATGGCGTCAAACAGCGCCCGGTACTGGCCGCGGACCGCCCGTTCGATGTGCTGCCAGGCGTCCCCTTCGAGAGAACCCCACATCCGCTGGGAGAAGTCCCTGGCCTCGTCGAACCGTTTCTGCGTGCGAAGCGCGATGAAGCGGTCTGCGTTCTCCTGCCCGAAGAGCTCGCCGAAGATTCCCTGGCCGTGGTCCTCGTAGTCGATGAACAGAATGAGATCGCCCAGGCAGACGAGCGCGTCGGCCCCCTCGCCCGCCCGGGCGAGAGCGTCCACATTGCCGTGGACATCGCTCACCACATGGATCCGCATGCACAAACCCTAAACCGAGATGACAGATTTACCGCTTGGGCCGTGAAACGGTCAGGCGGTCGCGGCCGAGACGAGGGCCTGCCACTCGCGGACCAGACCGGCGTCGACCGGGCACTCCCAGGACCCCCCGGGCCGGACCGCACCGCCCACATGGAATCCGGTGATCCCGGCGGCGGCCAGCGGGGCGACGTGCTTGCGGCGCAGCCCGCCGCCCGCGAGCACTGGCCCGCCCGTCCGGCGGATGAGGATGTCCAGGCCTGCCTCGACACCGCCAGGCGCACCCCCGGTGAGCACTGTGTCCAGACCTGGTAGTTCGAGTACGGCCCGCCAGGCTGCCTCCGGGTCCGTGGCGTGGTCGACGGCCCGGTGGAACGTCCACGGCAGCGGCGCGATGTCGGCGGCGAGCTTGGCAGTGGATGCGATGTCGACCTCGCCGCCCGAGTCGAGGAACCCGAAGACGAAGGCGTCCGCCCCGGCCTGCGCGAGGGTGTCGGCTGCCCGCCGGAGCCGGTCGAGCTCCGGGCCGCTGGTCCGGAATCCGGTGTTGGCCCGGAGCATGACCCGCAGCGGCACGGACGTCTCCCCGCGGATCCGCGCGACGACGACCGGATCGGGGGTGAGCCCGTCGGCGGCCATGTCGGCGACGACCTCCAGACGGTCGGCACCGCCCAGCTGCGCGGCCAGCGCGTCTGCGACGTCCAGCGCGATGACTTCAAGCACTCTTGTGTCCTCCTGAGTTCTCGCAGCTCAACCCTAGGGGACGTGACCCGGCCCACTCGGTCGCCGGCCTTACGCTTGACCTGACCGTTAGCAACGACAGGTTATGTCTACCGGGCAGTAGGTAAACGGTGTACCGTCGATCCGCCTTCTGACCGTTGCTCATCGAGGAGCTCCAGTGCGCGAGTTCAGCGTTCCCGCCATGGTGGAACTCTCCGAGTCCGCCAACCTGACCGATACGCCCTTCACCCGGGCCGCCGAGACCCCAGGTCAGGTCGTGTTCCGCCGCCGCAGTGGCGCCGAGTGGAGCGCGGTGACCGCCGCCGAGTTCCGGGAGGACGTCATCGGCGTGGCCAAGGGCCTCATCGCTGCGGGCGTCGAACCGGGCGAACGGGTGGCCCTGATGTCCAGGACCCGGTACGAGTGGACCGTTCTGGACTACGCGATCTGGGCGGCGGGCGGCGTGTCCGTCCCCATCTACGAGACCTCTTCGGCCGAGCAGGTCTCGTGGATCGTCACCGATTCCGGTGCCAAGGGCGTGTTCGCCGAGACCCCCCAGCATCTGGCGACCGTACGGGAGGTGGCCGGCGACGCCCTGGTCTGGGACATCGAGGCCCTCGGCGACCTGGTCGCCCAGGGCGCCTCCCTCGGGGATGCCGTGGTCGAGGAGCGGCGCCGGTCCCGCCTCGGCGCCGACCTGGCGACCCTCGTCTACACCTCGGGGACCACCGGGCGGCCCAAAGGCTGTGAGCTCACCCACCACAACCTCGTCGGCACCGCGCAGAACGCCATCCGGGGCGCGCTGGCCGAGGTCACCGTGGACGGCGGCTCCACCCTGCTGTTCCTGCCGCTGGCGCACGTCTTCGCGCGGCTGGTACAGGTCCTGTGTGTCGAATCGGGCATGATCCTCGGTCACAGCCCGGACATCTCCAACATCCTTCCCGACCTCGGCTCGTTCCGGCCCACGTTCCTGCTGGCTGTACCCCGGGTCTTCGAGAAGGTCTACAACGGCGCCGAGCAGAAGGCGATCGCCGGGGGCAAGGGCAAGATCTTCGCCGCCGCCGCCGCGACCGCCATCGCCTACAGCCAGTCTCCTTCACCCGCCCTGGGCCTCAAGATCAGGCACGCGGTCTTCGATCGCCTCGTCTACGGGAAGCTGCGTGCGGCGGTCGGCGGCCGGGTGTCGTACGCCGTTTCCGGCGGGGCGGCCCTCGGTGAGCGGCTCGGGCACTTCTTCCGCGGCGTCGGCATCACGATCCTGGAGGGGTACGGCCTGACCGAGACCACCGCCCCGGCGACCGTCAACCGGCCCTCGGCCATCAGGATCGGCACCGTGGGCAAGCCCCTGCCGGGCGTCTCGATCCGCATCGCCGAGGACGGCGAGGTGCTCACCAAGGGCGTCAACGTCTTCACTGGCTACTGGCGGAACGAGACCGCCACCAAGGAGGCCCTCGACGGCGGCTGGTTCCACACCGGCGACCTCGGGGCTCTGGACGACGACGGCTATCTCAAGATCACCGGTCGGAAGAAGGAGATCCTCGTCACGGCCGCGGGCAAGAACGTCGCCCCGGCGCCCCTGGAGGACCGGGTACGGGCCAACCCGCTGGTCAGTCAGTGCCTGGTGGTCGGCGACGGCCGCAAGTTCATCGGCGCCCTGATCACCCTCGACGCCGAGGCGCTGGAGCCCTGGAAGAAGGCGCACGGCAAGGCCCCCGCGATGACGGTCGCCGAACTGCGGACCGACCCCGATCTCGTGAGTGAGATCGACTCCGCGGTGGCAGCCGCCAACACCAGCGTCTCGCACGCCGAGTCGATCAAGAAGTACCGCATCCTCGACGTGGACTTCACCGAGGCCGCCGGCCACATGACCCCCAGCCTCAAGGTCAAGCGCAACGTCGTCGCCCACGACTTCGCCGCCGAGATCGAAACCCTCTACGCCTAACCCATCTCGTTGAGTCGTCCAACAGAAGCCGGCGTTTCCCGCACCTCTTCTTGAAACGGTGCGGGAAACGCCACGACTCAACGGTTGCGCTGCGGAGACTTGACCGACGATCTCCCCCCATTCGGCGCGGTTCCGGACATGCTGGATCTCACGGACCAAACGCCGATCAGCAAGGGGGAAGGATGACGTCGAGCACC
The DNA here is from genome assembly GCA_025964615.1 of Actinomycetes bacterium. Lineage (GTDB taxonomy): Bacteria > Actinomycetota > Actinomycetes > Streptosporangiales > Streptosporangiaceae > RYN-227. The sequence goes on along the minus strand of JAOPYM010000106.1, from coordinate 13,052 downwards.
CGTACCAAGGAGCAGGTTCTGACGACCGGACCCGTACCGCAGCAGCGCGAGCGCATCCCGAAGCAGTCCGCCAAGGCCCTGGAACGCCAGCGGGCGGTGGTCGGCCGCCGGGCCACCCAGCGGCTGGCCCGGCTCTCGCTGCCGTTGCGCCGGGGCCAGGGCCGCGATCCTCGATGACCGGCTGACGCCCTGAAGACCGATCACGGCGAGTTGCCGCCGTGATCGGTCTTCAGAAGGTCGTTGAGACGTCCGGCCTGCCGGGTCCAGGTCCACTCCCGCTCGACCCAGGAACGACCCTGTTCGCCCATCTTGACCGCCCGTTCGGGGTCCTGGAGCAGTTCGATCACCGCGGCGGCCGTGGCCTCGATCGAGTCGCCCGGCACGACAAGGCCGGTCTCGCCCTCAAGAACCGCGTCCGGCGCCCCGCCGGAGTCCCCGGCGATCACCGGAAGGCCGGTCGCTGACGCCTCCAGATAGACGATGCCGAGCCCTTCGACGTCGAGGCCGCGCCGCCTCGTCCGGCACGGCATCGCGAACACGTCCCCCGCCGCGTAGTGCGCGGGCAGTTCGGGCCAGGGCACACTGCCGGTGAACCGCACCGACCCGGCCACACCGCACGAGGCCGTCAACCGCTCAAGATCACCCCGGTACGGCCCGCTCCCCACAAGGAGCAGCACCGCGTCCGGTACGCCCGCCACGACCGCGGGCCACGACCGGATCAGCGTGTCCTGGCCCTTGCGCGGGACCAGCCGCGACACACAGACGACGACGGGCCGGCCCATGAGCCCGTACCGTTCCCGTACCTCTGAGCCACCCGCACCCGGGTGGAAGAGCGTCTCGTCGACACCGGGAGCCAGCCGGACCATCCGCGCGGCAGCCTCGGAGGTCAGCACCCGCGCCATCCGGGACCTCGTGTACTCCCCCAGGTAGGTCAGCACATCCACGCCCTCGCCGATCCTGCGCAGCAGCGACGAAGCCACCGGGAGCTGTGCCCAGGCCGCCTCGTGGCCGTGCGTGATGCCCACGAAACGGGACACCCCGCAGGCCCGCAGCCCGGGCGCGAGCAGCCCGAGCGGGGCGGCCGCCCCGAAAACCACCGAATCGCAGCCCTCCGACAGGGCGATCTCCCTGGCCCTGCGCAGCACCGACGGCTCGGGCAGCATCAGCGAGGTCGGGTGCCGGATCACGGGGAACGGCTGCCCGGCGTCGAAGGCGGCGGACCCCTTCCAGGACGGCGCATACACGACCACCGACCCGGCGGGCCGCCGCACTGCCAGGCTGTGCACGAAGGTCTGGATACCCCCCGCCCTCGGCGGAAAGTCATTGGTCACGATCAACGTCTTGGTCATCAAGACCCAGCATCCCACTGTTGACTCGTGGCGTTTCCCGCACCATTCCGCGAACAGGTGCGGGAAACGCCACGAGTCAACGAAGGAGGCCCGCACCCTGGGGGGCGGGCCTCTTCGGTGGCAACCGGTGGGACGGGCGGTCAGTGGCCCTTGGAGAGCTCCCGATCGGCGCCCTCGGCCTCGTGGCCGTGGCCCTCTTCGACGGTGATGTTGTCGATGTGCCAGGCCCGGTTGAGACGCGCCCTGACGTGACCCAGGAGACCCTTGGTGGCCGGGGCCGGGATCCCGTTCTCGTCCCTGGCAGGCAGCGACGGCTTGGGCTCCTCCTTGGAGAGGATCACCGCCTTCTGCTCCTCCTCGGGCTCCTTGTGGACCTCGATGAACTCACCGTTCGGCATCATCTTGATGGTGCCGCTCTCGTACCCGTGCGCCATCGTCGCGGCATCACTGCGCTGCAGGCCCAGGCAGATCCGCTTGGTGATGATGAACGCCAGGATCGGCCCGGCGAAGATCGCGACGCGGAAGAACCAGGTGGTGGCGTACAGCGACACGTCGAACTTGTAGGCGATGATGTCGTTGCCGCCGGCCAGCCAGAGCACTCCGTAGAAGACCACTCCGGTCATGCCGATGGCGGTCCTGGTCGGCGCGTTGCGCGGCCGGTCATTGACGTGGTGGTAGCGCTGGTCGCCGGTCACCCACCGTTCGACGAACGGGAACAGTCCCGCTCCGGTCATCACCAGGCCGAGCGGCACCAGTGCCGGGATCAGGACGTTCCAGGGGATCGTGTACCCCCAGAGGTTCGTCTCCCAGTTGGGCATCATCCGCAGCGAGCCCTCGAGGAAGCCCATGTAGAAGTCGGGCTGCGAGCCCGCCGAGATCGCGGCCGGGTCGTAGGGCCCGAACATCCAGATCGGGTTGATCTGCGCGAAGGTGGCGAGCAGGGAGATCACCCCGAAGGTGAACAGGAAGTACGCGCCCGTCTTCGCCATGAACACCGGGTAGAACGGGTAGCCGACGACGTGCGTCTCGGCCTGGTCCTTGCTCGGCATCGCGGTGTGCTTCTGATGCCACATGATCATCATGTGCGCGGTGACCAGCGCCAGGATGATGCCCGGGATCAGCAGGATGTGCAGCGTGAAGAACCTGGGGATGATGTCCTGGCCCGGGTACTCCCCACCGAACAGGAAGAACATGATGTACGACCCGACCAGCGGGATCGACTGTATGACACCCGCGGTGATCCGCAGGCCCGCACCCGACAGTGCGTCGTCCGGCAGTGAGTAGCCGAACAGGCCCTCGAGCAGGCCGAGCGTGAACAGGCCCAGGCCGATGAGCCAGTTGAGCTCACGCGGCTTGCGGTACGCGCCGGTGAAGAACACCCGGAGCATGTGGGCCATGATCGCGGCCATGAAGAGGATGGCCGCCCAGTGGTGGATCTGCCGCATCAGCAGACCGCCGCGCACGTCGAACGTGATGTTCAGCGTCGACTGGTACGCCTCGCTCATCTTGACGCCGTCGAGCTTGACGTACGAGCCGTGGTAGATCACGTCGGTCATGCTCGGCTTGAACCAGAGCGTGAGGAACGTGCCCGTCAGCAGCAGGATGATGAAGCTGTAGAGCGCGATCTCACCGAGCATGAAGGACCAGTGGTCCGGAAAGACCTTCTTCAGGTTCCGCTTCATGAAGGTGGTCGAGCCGAGCCGGTCGTCGATGAAGGTCAGCGGACCGTCGACCGCCTTGGGAAGCTCAGCGGTACTCATTGCTGCGTTGCACCCCGCTCCCAGAAGCTCGGGCCGACCGGCACGTCGTAGTCGGCGGTGGCGATGAGGTAGCCCTCCGCGTCCACGGCGATCGGCAGCTGCGGCAGCGCACGCGCCGCCGGACCGAAGATCACCTTGGCGCCGTTGGTGGCGTCGAAGGTCGACTGGTGGCACGGGCACAGAATGTGGTGTGTGGTCTGCTCGTACAGGGCCGCGGGGCAGCCCACATGCGTGCAGATTTTCGAGTATGCCACGACTCCGTTAACGTGCCAGTTCTCCCTCCCCTTGAGGGGCTTGAACAGTTCCGGCGGGACGTTGATGACGATGGTCGCCGCCTTGGCCACCTCGTTCAGCGGGTCCGCCGTCTGCTCGATGCCCTCCGGCACGACGGTGATCATCCCACCGGGCGAGTCGAAGTCGCTGATCGTCAGCGGCCGGTACGAGCCGTCCACCAGGAGCCGCACGCCCGGCTTGCCCTGGGCCTTCGCCGCAGCGACCGCGTCCCGCCAGAAGGTGTGGCGCAGCTTCTTTTCCGGCAGCGGACCGAGGTCGCGCAACAGCACCAGCGGTGCAAGGCCCAGCGGAGCCGCCGCGAGCAGCAGCGTCCGGCGCAGCAGCGGGCGCTTGGCGAGCCCGGTGTCCGCGCCCCCTTCGAGGGCGCCCTCGGCGAAGATCCGCCTGTCCTCCTCGGGGGAGGCCAGACCGTGCCGCTCCTGGACGATCTGCTTGGCGGTCATCAGCCGCCGTACCCAGATCGTCACGCCGATGCCCATGGCCATGAACGACAGGGTCATCGCTCCGCCGAGCAGCACGTTGGCCTGCTGGGTGCGGTCAGCGCCGTGCATGCCGCCATCGCGGCCGACATAGACGTACGCGGCGATGAAGGCGATGCTGGCCAGGAACGTCAGCACGAAGAACAGCGCGACGACCCGTTCGGCCCGCTTGGCCGACTTCTCATCGAGTTCATCCGCCGCCGCCGCCGGGGCGGCGGGTTCATCGTCGCCCTTGGCGAGCAGGGTGTGCGTCTCGGCGGGGGCCGGGGTGCCGATGACGCGCTTGGGTGTGTCCTGGGGCTCCGGCGAGCCTGCGTTCGTCTCAGTCATGCTGCTTCTTCAGCTTCTTGGGCTTCTTCGCGGTGATCCACATCGCCGCTAGGACGAGCAGGCCGATCCCGACGAGCCAGCCTGCGAGGCCTTCCGCAACCGGGCCGATGCGGCCGAGTCCGTTGCCTCCCGGGTTTGCCTCAGAGCGGGTCTGGACGATGTAGGCGATGATCGCGCGCTTCTGCTCGGGCGTGATGGTCGTGTCGTTGAAGACCGGCATCGCCTCCGGACCGGTGATCATCGCCTCGTAAATCTGCGTGGGCGTGGACTGCAGCAGCGGGGGCGCGTACTTGCCGTAGGTGAGGGCACCGCCCTGACCCGCGAAGTTATGGCACTGTGCGCAGTTGGTGCGGAACAGCGTGCCGCCGAGCCCGACCTTGTCGTTGGCCGGAGCCACCTGGTCCGCGCTGGGTACCGACGGGCCGTTGCCGAGCGACTCCACGTACGCCTGGATGTCATTGAGGTTCTTGTCGACCGCCGCCTGCCTGAGGGCCTTCTTCTGCTCCTCCGTCGCGTTCGGCGGGTACTGAACCTGAATCGTATCCGGGTTGAACACCGGGACGGGTGTCTTGCGGGGCATCTCGGCGCCCGGGTTCATCGCCGGCATACGGCCGGTGCTGACCTGGAAGTTGACCGCCGCGGCGCCCACGCCGATCAGGCTCGGCGCGATCGCGTTGCCCTTGGCATCTCTGGTGCCCTCGGCGTTGGGCCCGTGGCAGCTGGCGCAGTTCTGGTTGAACAGCTGCTTGCCGTGCGCGAGGTCGTCAGCGCTGGCCGACGAGTCCGTCGCCTGTGCAGTCCGAGGCGAGAAGCCGGCGTACACGACGCCGATGGTCGCCAGGGCGACCAGCACAACGGCGTAGCCCGCCCACGGGCGCCGTCGCCATGCGGTGAACCATTTCACGGTTGAATCCCCGTTCCGGGCTACTTGATGATGAAGATGACGCCGAACAGGCCGATCCAGACCACGTCAACGAAGTGCCAGTAGTACGACACGACGATCGTGCTCGTCGCCTGCTCATGCGTCCACCGCTTGGCGGCGAAGGTCCGCCCCAGGACGAACAGGAACGCGATCAGGCCGCCGGTCACGTGCAGTCCGTGGAAGCCGGTGGTCAGATAGAAGACCGAGCCGTAGGCCGACGACGACAGCGTGAGGTGCTCAGTCTGGATCTGCTCGGTGTACGAGATCGCCTGTCCGATGACGAACCAGAGGCCCATCAGGAAGGAGACGAAGTACCAGGCCCGCAGCTTGCGCAGGTCCTTCGCAGGGTTCAGCGAGCCACCGATGCGCTCGGCCGCGAAGACACCCATCTGACAGGTGATACTCGACGCCACCAGGACCACGGTGTTGAACGTGTCGAACGGCAGGTTCAGCTTCGTACCGGGCCACTCGCCGCCGCCCGTCTTGGTGACGGACCTGATCGTGAAGTACATCGCGAACAACGCCGCGAAGAACATGAGCTCGGACGACAACCAAACGATCGTCCCCACGCTCACAAGGTTGGGCCGGTTCGCCCGAGCGTGGGGTGTTGTCTCTATCGCGGATGCAGTTGCCACGGGCAGCATTATTACGGACCCGGTCACGCATCGACGCAGGACCCCCCGGTTGCGTGCATGGAGAGGCCCGGTGTGACCCGATCCGTTACGGATCAGTGTCCTTCCTGACACTATGCGGTTAGATCATCCGGTTGCATCCATGTGATCCCGCTCATGCCGGGAGCCGCTCCCCCCCGCCTCCGGCCTGCCCCGACGCTGTAGCATCCGTTGCCATGAGCACCGCTGAGGCCGCTGCCACCACGATCAAGGTCCTCGTCTACAGCGACGACGCCAACACCCGCGCCCAGGTACGGCTGGCGATCGGCCGCCGGCCGGCCGCCGATCTCCCCCTGGTCGAGTACGTGGAGTGCGCGACGCAGCCCGCGGTCTTCGAGCATCTCGACGCCGGGGGCATCGACGTGGCCATCGTCGACGGCGAGGCCAGGCCGGGCGGGCTCGGCATCTGCCGCCAGGCCAAGGACGAGATCTACGACTGCCCGCCGCTCCTCGCGATCATCGCCCGCAGGGACGACGGCTGGCTCGCCACCTGGTCCCGCGCGGACGCCGTCGTCTCGCAGCCGCTGGACCCGATGGCGGTGGCCGGGGCGGCCGCCGACCTGATCCGCGCCCGCCAGGCCAAGAACCTCGCCGTCCAGTGACCTGATCTCGTTGAAGTCCCGACTGACAGCTGGGAAACCCCATGGACGCCCGTACGACCTGGTCCGCTCTGCTCAACGCGCTGCTCGACGGTGAGTCGCTGCCCGCGGAGGAGACCGCGTGGGCGATGAACAAGATCATGGCGGGTGAGGCCACCGATGCGCAGATCGCCGGGTTCGCGATCGCGCTGCGGGCCAAGGGCGAGACAGTCGCGGAGGTGTCCGGCATCGCCCAGGGCATGCTCGCCAACGCCACGCCGATCTCCGTCGGCGGGGACATCGTCGACCTGGTGGGCACCGGCGGCGACCGGGCCCACACCGTCAACATCTCCACCATGGGCGCCATCGTCGCGGCCGCCGCCGGGGCGAAGGTGGTCAAGCACGGGAACCGGGCCGCCTCCTCGTCCTGCGGGGCCGCCGACCTGCTCGAGCAGCTCGGCGTGGTCATCGACCTGCCCGCCGCGAAGACCGCGCAGGTGGCCGAGGAGACCGGTATCACCTTCTGCTTCGCGCCGGTGTTCCACCCTGCGTTCAAGTACACGGCCAAGGCGCGGGGCGAACTCGGCACCCCCACAGTGTTCAACTTCCTCGGCCCGCTCACCAACCCGGCGCGGCCGCAGGCGCAGGCGGTCGGGGTCTTCCACCCGCGGATGGCCGGGATCGTGGCCGGCGTGTTCGCCGAGCGGGGCTGCTCCTCGCTGGTGTTCCGCGGCGACGACGGGCTCGACGAGCTCACCACGTCCGGTACCTCGACGGTCTGGGTGGTACGGGACGGTACCGCCGCGGAGGCCACCTTCGACCCGGCCGACCTGGGCATCCCCCGGTCCACACCGGACGATCTGCGCGGCGCGGACTCGGTCTTCAACGCCCGGGTGGCCCGCGCGGTGCTGGCAGGCCAGAGCGGCCCGGTCCGCGACATCGTCCGGCTGAACGCGGCCGCCGCGCTGGTGGCCGCCGGGGGCACGCCCCCCGCCGACCGGCTCACCGAGGCGCTGCGCACCGCGTACGAGCGGACCGGCGAGGCCATCGACTCCGGTGCGGCCATCGGCCTGCTCGACCGCTGGATCATCGTCTCGCAGGGCCTGCGCGACTGATCACCCTGGCTCAGTCTCCGTCGGGCATACCCAGCGAGAAGGCCGCTTCGAGGTCGTGCCTGGAGTAGGTCTGGAACGCGATGTGGGTCTCGGTGTCCCGGATGCCCTCGATCCTGTTGATCCGGCCCGGGATGAGGTCGGCCAGTTCCTCGTGCCTGCGGACCCGCACCATGGCGACCAGGTCGTACTCACCGGTGATCGAATAGACCTCGGTGACACCGTCGATCTGGGCAATCTGCTCACCCACCTCAGGGATCCGGGCCACATCGGTCTTGATCAGCACGATCGCAGTGATCATCAAAGCTCCTATTCATGGCCCTCGCTCCGCTCGGGCGGCGCTTGGCCGCTTGATACGCCGTCTTCCTTCAGATCATTCGGGCGCTGGGCGCCCGCATGATCCTCAGTCCAGACGGCGTGCGGCCGAGCGCGTGACAGTTACGGCGCGTTGGCTGCAGTGCAGTTTGGCGGCTGAGGTTACGGCTGGACGGTTCGAACCTACAGGCCCGATGGGGTACGGCTGTGTGCGGGACGGCGCGGGGCTACTGGGGTTGGGGGATGGCCGGGCGGTAGGCGCGTTCGATTCTGGCGAGCAGGCCTTCGGCGCCGTTTACCGGGCAGTCCCAGACGCCGTCCAGCTCGACGAGCCTCGCGCCCGGGCCGTCGAGCCAGCGCAGGATGCACTGCATCTCCTCGGCCAGGGCGCGGTTGCCGGGCAGGGCGGTCTCCGAGGTGGCGATCAGGGCCTCGATGTACGGCCCCGGGTGCACGCGGGGAGGTATCGTGCCGGTCCCGGCCAGGCGCCCGTACCGGATCACCGCGACCTCCCAGCCGCCCGCGAACCCGGGCCGCGCGGCCACCAGCTGGGCACAGCGGTCCAGCGCGCTGAAACGCTGGCTCCGCGCCGCGGCGCGGATGAACGCGGCCAGCCGGTCCCGCTGCGCGGCCGCCTCCTCGTAGCGCAACTCGGCCACCAGGCGGTCGATGCGGGCCTGCGCCGCCGAGGCCACCGGCCGCGCATCACGCTCCATCGCGGCCCTGGCCAGCTCGGTGTGCCGGGCGTACGCGTCGGCCGGTTCCCGGCCCTCGCAGGGCGCCCCGCAGCGGCCGAGGTCGGCCAGCGCGCACGTCTTCGCCTTCCCCGACTCGATGAGCTTGAGGGTGAGCCGCTGGGTGCACTGCCGTAGCGGTACCGCCTCGTGCAGCGCGGCCCTGGCCTCCTCGGCCAGCCGGGTCGAGGAGAACGGCCCGAGGTAGGCGGAGCCGTCGTCACGCCGCTCCCGCACGATCGACAGGCGCGGGAACAGCTCCTCCAGCGTCAGCTTCAGCCACAGCGCCCGCTCGGGAAACCGCGAGCGCTTGTTGTAGCGGGGTTTGTGCTCGGCGATGAGCCGCAGCTCACGGACCTCCGCCTCAAGCCCGGTCGGGCAGACGATCGGCCGGACCCGCACGGCGAGGCCGACCATCTCGCGGACCCGCCGCCGGGTCTCCGAACCGGTGAAGTACGACCGGACCCTGGTCCGCAGATCCCCGCTCTTGCCGACGTAGAGGATCTCGCCCCTGGCGTCCTCGAACAGGTAGACGCCCGGGGCGCTGGGAATCCCGTCGACCAGGTGCCGTTTGGCCTGCTGCTGCGGGGTGGGCGCCTTCGCGAAGGTCCTGAGCTCCTCCAGGGAGTCCACTCCGAAGGAGCCCATCCGTTCGATGAGTCCGTGCAGCACGTCCACGGTCGCCCGCGCGTCGGCCAGCGCGCGGTGCACCGGCTCGGTGCCGGACCGGAAGTACCGGGCAAGCGTGCCGAGCTTGCAGTTGGGGACCTCGTCGCGGGTCAGCGCCCGGCGGGCCAGATCGGCGGTGTCCACCACGGGGAACGCAGGCCACGGATACCCCTGGGCGGCACTGGCCGCACGCAGGAAGCCCATGTCGAAAGGGGCGTTGTGGGCGACGAGCACGCAACCTCTCGCGAACTCCAGGAACGCGGGCAGCACGCTGTCCATCCGGGGCGCTCGCACGAGCATCTGCTGGGTGATGCCGGTGAGGACGGTGATGAAGGGCGGGATCGGGCTGCCGGGGTCCACCAGGGTGGCGAACTCGCCGAGCACCACGCCACCGCGGACCTTGACGGCACCGATCTCGGTGATCGCGGATTCGGCCGGGGAGCCTCCGGTGGTCTCCAGGTCGACCACGACGAACGTCACGTCGCGCAGCGGGGTACCGAGTTCGTCGAGCGTCCCCTGAATCGCAGTCATGGGCGGGACGCTACGGCCCGCCACCGACACTCTGCCGGACTGCCCCTTTTGGGTGGCCGGGCAGGCGCGCAGGGCTATCCTCGTTGAGCCGCCTGTGACCACCGCCGCCGACCAGCAGGGAGTAAGATCATCGACACCGGCCCGGAAGAACGTCTCGACCGGCCGCTTCCCGAAGCGGTCCGTCAGCGAGTCGTCGAGGCCGCCGCCGACCTGATCGGAACGCTCCCCGCCGACGAGGTGCCCGCGCCGCTCCGGCGGTTCGCCAAGTTCGAGCCGCGCAAGCGGGCCAGACACGGCGGCCCGCACCTCGCCGCGCAACTGGAGAACGACTCCGCCTTCCGGGAGCGGGTGGCCGCCCCGATGCGCGAGACCAACCCCGAGCTGACCACGGCGCTGGAGACCGGCACCGTGCCTGCCGCGGCCGACCCGGTGCACGTCGCGGCACTGGCCTATCTGCTGCGCCCGCCGGGCTGGACCGCCCACGTGGAGGCTGCCAGGGCGGAACTGGAGCGCTCCGCGTCGGCCGCCGAGGGCCAGGCCACGGCCCGCGAGGTGGCCACGCTCAGGGAGCAGCTGGCCGCGACCAGGTCGGCGCGTACCGAAGAGGCCGACCGGCTGCGCGGCGAGCTGAAGGAACTGCGCGGTGAGATCGCCGATCTGCGCCGCAAGCTGCACGAGGAGCGGACCAGGGCGAAGGCCGCACAGGAGCAGGCGCAGGCCGCCACCACTACGGCGGAGCGGGAACGGATCGCCTCGTCGGCGGCCGGATCGGCCGTGGAGAAGGAACTGCGCCAGCTGCGCGGTAAGCTCGCGGAGGCCGAGAGCGCGGCGGAGAGCGCCCGGCGGGCCACCCGGGAGGGCCGCAGCCTGGAGGACGTACGGCTGCGGCTGCTGCTCGACGCGCTGGGTGACGCCGCGCAGGGCATCCGCAGGGAGTTGTCCCTGCCCTCCACCATCGGCAGGCCGGCGGATCTGGTGGGCGCGATCGAGCCCGACACTCTCGCGCACCGGGCGCTCCCCGGCCGGGCCCTTTCCGACCATGATCCGGCACTGCTCGAGCAGCTGCTCACGCTGCCGCAGGTGCACCTGATCGTCGACGGCTACAACGTCACCAAGACCGGGTACGGAGACCTGCCGCTGGCCGACCAGCGCAAGCGGCTGCTGTCCGGCCTCGGCGGACTCGCCGCGCAGACCCGGGCCGAGATCACCTGCGTGTTCGACGGCGCGGAGCTGGACGCGCCGGTGGCCATCTCGGCGCCCCGGGGCGTACGGGTGCTCTTCAGCCACCCCGGGCAGACCGCGGACGAGCTGATCGGCCAGCTGGTCCGTGCCGAGCCGGAGGGGCGGGCCGTGGTGGTGGTCTCCTCCGACCGTGAGGTGGCCGACGCGGCCCGCAGAGCCGATGCCCGGCCCGCGCCCGCAAGCCTGCTCCTCAAGCGGCTCAGCCGCTCCTGAGCGTTTCTGTCAGACCCTCCTCCTACCGTCGGTCACGACACGTTCACCGGGTACGAGGAGGAGATCATGATCATCGAATGCGACCCCTGCACGGTTCGCGGCGCCGGCTGCGGCGACTGCGTCATCGCGGCCCTGTTCGGCGTCCCCGAGTTCGGCGGGCTCGCACTCGACGCGGCCGAACGCCGTGCGCTGACCGTCCTGGCCGAGGCAGGGCTCATCGAACCGATGCCGTTCACCTCACCCGCCGCGCGCGCATCATGACTTCACAGGGTTAACGTACCGACAAGATCCTGCAATCTGGGACAAGTACCGCCGAATCGGTTGTGACGGAGGTGGTGAATCACTACTGTCGTCCCCTGACAACAGTGGCGAAAGGGGTGAACCGCGAACATGGCCAGCAGTGAGCGTCCGCGTAGGATGGTGGGCGCCGCCTGCCTTGCCCTGACCGCCCTCCTGATCGCCCCAGTCGGCCCGGCCGGCGCGGCCACCCCCAGCGCCGCGGATGCCCAGAAAAAGCTCAACGCGCTGAACAAGCTGGTCGAGAAGAACGTCGAGAGCTACAACCTGGCCAACATCCAACTGGCCGCCGCGAAGAAGAAGCTGGCCGTCTCCAGCAAGTCCGCCACCGACGAGCAGGTCACCTACGACACCCTGCACAAGACCGTCGCGCAGATGGCCTCGTCGGCGTACAAGACCGGCAACTTCAACGACGTGACGTCCCTGGTCTCCGCGGGCGACCCGCAGTCGGTCCTCGACCAGGCAGCCGTGTTCACCCAGCTGTCCAAGAACCGGTCCTCGCAGCTGACCCAGTTCCTGGAGTCCGCGCAGCGTCTGCAGCGCGAGCAGGGCCAGGCCAAGGATGCCCTCGCCACGGTCACCGCCCAGAAGGCCAAGATCAAGGCGGACCGGGCCGGCCTGGACAAGCAGGTCCTCCAGCAGAAGACCCTCATCCGGCAGGCCGGCGGCACCACCGGATCCAGCGGCGGCAGCTCCATTGGCGGCACCTACAACGGCCCAGCCAGCGGGAACGCCCGCGTCGCGCTGCAGTACGCCTACGCCCAGCTCGGCAAGCCGTACGTGTACGGCGCGGCAGGCCCGAGCTCCTTCGACTGCTCAGGCCTCACGATGATGGCCTGGCAGGCCGCGGGGGTCTCCCTGCCGCACAACGCCGCGGCCCAGTACTCCCAGATCAATCACGTGTCCGCCGCCAACATCAAGCCGGGCGACCTGGTCTTCATGAACGGCCTGGGCCACGTGGGGATCGTCGTCAACTCCACGACCATGATCCACGCACCGCACACCGGCGACGTCGTCCGCTTGGCCCCCATCGGCCAGGACCCGATCGTGGGCTACGGCCGCCCGTAGCGAGGCCATCCCGAGGAGCCCAGCCGGTCCGCGTTTTGCCTGGTAGGGGGCACTTTGGGGAACCATTTGCCTTTTCCTGTTCGTTTGATACCTTGTCTGAAACCCGGCGCACCCCATGCGCCGCACCCAGACTGCGGCCGGCACTCCCCAAGTGTCCTCCGCCGCGCGACGCCTCCCATGCGCCGCAGGAATAATCCGCCCAGCCCGGCTCGACCGTGAAGCGACCCTCAGCATCCCTTGATCCTGAGGCCGCGCCTGTGAGCGCACGCACGGCAGGCCCCGTCACATCTCTCACAACCGCGTTCGCGTCGATCATGGCCGGGACCACCGAGAGTCCCGTACGGGCCCCATCGTGCCCAGATCGAAGCGGCAACGCCGAATCCGCCACGTGCGGAACCGGGGACCCATCCGTCCTTTGGGGTGAATCAGCGCAGCTCATGCGCTGTAGGGCACCTTCTCGCCCGAACCCGTCAGCTAACCCGGTAGGC
>JAOPYM010000589.1 GCA_025964615.1 Actinomycetes bacterium | reverse complement strand
GTGAGCGTGCCGTCGGTGCGGTCCCATAGGTGCCGCAGCTCGTCCGGGCTGATCTGACCGTCGCCGTCGATGTCCACGGTCGCGAAAGCGTCCCGCGCCTGCGCCTCACTCAGCGTTTCGGCCATTTCTGTCTGCCTTTCTGTGGTCTTGCGGCACCCAAACGTAGCGCACATGCGGCCGGACAGGAGGTGGATGCGAACACCGAAGACTCTTATCGATCTTCCTGGCGCCCACCGGTCCCGGACCGAGAACGAATCTCACTGCCTGTGACTCGTACCGCTACGGATAACGCTGAACCACCGGACCGGACGAAGTGGGCTAAAGGTCTGGATCGGTGGTGTTCACGGGGGTGTCCGGGCGGAGGGGCCGGCGTGGTGCGACGATCATCATGGAGAAGTCGGCGGAGGCGATGATGCGCTCCTCGAGGTCGGTGACCCGGCACTCCACGACGATCAACTGGCGGCCGGCCTTGAGCATCTCCGCGCGGGCGAAAACGACGTCGCCATGGGGTCTGCCGAGGTAACGAACGTGGAGGTCGGCGGTGACGAGGCTCTGTTCGCCTGGCCGGAAGCCGCTGCCGCGAGCGGCGGCCGCACCGGCGGCGACGTCGATGAGGGTGGCGATGGCGCCGCCGTGCAGGTTCCCGGTGCTGTTGAACGCCTCGGAGCGTACCGGCATCGACAGGATCGCGTGCCGGTCGCCCATCTCGACCATCTCGAGGCCGAGTAGCGCGTGCAATGGGGTGTGGTCGCGCAGCGACGACTGGACGAAGGCCTGCTGGTCCTCGGGCAGGTCGGCGATGCGGACCGTTCCCGCCGGGATCTGGGGTACCTCGGGCATCGCGTTCTCCAACATCGTCATCGAGCGGTACGGGACCGTGAGGTGTCAGGTCAGGACGGTACCGGTCTGCCCATTGTCAATCGACATGATCAACGGCAGCATGTCCAGCTGGGCACGCGATCGCCGATGATCGGTGCCTGGTGGAAGGGATACGGGTGAGCCCACCCGAAGCGCCGAACCCCTAGAGATCACTGGATCAGGTCCACGCCTCGTATGCCGGGGATCGCGAGGAGCTGCAAGCGGCGGGGCGGTGTTCCCCCGGTAGGTGGGGCAAATGCACCTGCACATACGCTTAAAGCGGCAAAGGAGCGGATTTGGCTGGATCATGTCGACCCTGAGGCCCGGATGCGCCCTGACGCCGGGCGGGGAAGAGAAGCAGTGAGAGTACCGCCGCGTCCACTGCGGACCCGGATCCTCGACTTGCCGGCGCTCCATCCGTGGCTGCTGACCGGGTTCCTCAGCGCCCTCGTCATCGCCTTCGACCTGCGGGGACCGGATCTGCCCGCGCAGGACTTCCGGACCTGGGTGGTACGCAACGCGGGCGTGGTGGCCTTCAACAACCAGTGGTACGACGGGCACAGCCTGCCGGGCTACAGCGTCCTGTTCCCGCCGATCGCCGCGGTGGTGGGCGCGCGTACCACGGGCCTGCTCGCCTGCACCTTCACCACCTGGGCCGCCTGCCGTCTGCTGCCCGGACCTCGCGACGGCGCGCAGCTGTTCTTCCGCCTGGCCCTCGCCATCTGCATCGTGGGTGAGCTCGTCATCGGCCAGCTGCCCTTCGCTCTGGGGCTCGCCTTCGGGCTCGCCGCGCTGCTCGCGGTCATCCGGGGCCACCCCTGGCTGGTGCTGCTGATGGCGGCGTGCTGCTCCCTGTCCAGCCCGCTCGCCGGGATGTTCCTGCTGCTCGCCGGTCTCGCCTGGGCGCCGCAGGCCGACTGGAGAAAAGTCGCACCGCTGGGCGCCGCCGTGGTCGGCATGCTCATCTCCTTCGTCACCGGCGGAGGCGGCGGCCGATTCCCGTTCCCGCTGGTCAACCTCCTCGGAGTTGTGCTCTTCACCGTCCTGACCTTGGCCATCGTCCCCCGGAACAGCATGCTGATCCGCCGCTTCGCTGTGATCTACGGCGCCGCGGGCGTGGTCCTGTTCCTGGTGCCCAACCCGATCGGCGGGAACATCGACCGGCTGGGCAGCACCCTTGCGTTGCCGGCCGCCGGCTACCTCCTGCTCCGCTATGGGCGGCGTCTCTTGCTCGCCCTGCTGTTCGTGCCGCTGCTCACCTGGCAGCTGGTGCCCGTGGCGACCGCGCTGGCCAACTCGGCGGGGGATCCCTCCTCCAGTGCCTCCTACTACAGCGAACTCGAGTCGTACCTCACCACCAGGAACGCGGCGGATGGCCGCCTTGAGGTCCCCTTCACCCGCGAACACTGGGAGACGGCCTACCTCGCGCAGCGGTTCCCACTCGCCCGCGGTTGGGAGCGGCAGCTCGACCTGCAGTACTCGGGGCTGCTCTACGAGCCGTTGACCCCGGCGGGTTACCGCACCTGGCTGGACGCCAACGCCGTCGGCCTGGTCGCCCTGCCCGACGTCCCCCTTGACGGCGGCGGCCTCGCCGAAGCGGCACTGCTCGCCCATCCGCCGTCCTACCTGCACGAGGTGTGGCACAGCGCGCACTGGAAGGTCTGGCAGGTGGTCGGCGCAGTTCCGCTCGCCTCGGGCCCCGCCACCCTGAGCGCACTGGGGATCTCGTCGTTCGTGCTGGACTTCCCCACCACCGGTACCGAGACCATCCGCATCCACGCCGACGACATGTGGGGCATCGAGGAGAACTCCGCGGCCTGCCTCACCAGTACGCCCGACGGCTGGTTCCAGGTGACCGCCCTCACGCCCGGCAGGGTCCAGGTGCACGCCACCGTGGGCAACATCATCGACAAGGACGTCCTCCCGGCGTGTCCCGCCTCCTGAACGTCAGGAGCTCACCTGAGGCCGGCCTGCGCCGAGGAAGAAGATGCCGGGGAATCCGCTGGTCTCGAACTTGCCGCTGATGTTGTGACGTAGCTGCGAGCCCTGGATGCCCAGGGTGCCGGTGCG
>JAOPYM010000089.1 GCA_025964615.1 Actinomycetes bacterium | reverse complement strand
GCCACAGCAGCATGACCCGCAAGGAGAACCCGCCCGTGAACCTCGACCCCGAACGACTCTGGACCCCCGAGGAGGTCGCCACCTTCCTCGGCGTCCCGAAAGCCACCCTCTACCAATGGCGCTACCTCGGCACCGGCCCCAAAGCCGGCCGCGTCGGACGCCACCTCCGCTACCTCCCCGCCGACGTCATCACCTGGTTCCGCCAGCAACAGGACGCCGCATGAGCGTCTACGACCGGTGGCACAAAACGCACCCAAAACCGGATGAGCCGGTGTGTCGCGAACATAAGAGGGTGCCTACTCTCGACCACGGTCAAGGCGAGCGGTGGCAAGTTCGCTGGCGTGACCACAACGGCAAACAGTGCAAACGCAACTTCGAGCGGAAAGCCGGGGCGGATCCCGAACGGTGCGCCGACGCCTTCGACGCGAAGGTCCAAGCTGGGCTGGACGCCGGAACCTCGATCGATCATGCGGCGGGCAAGACCAAGCTGAAGGACTACGCCGGAATCTGGCGGCGAGACCTGTTGCACCGGGACTCGACGGTAGAACGAATGGCAACCGTCTTCCGCATCCACATCGATCCCGTCCTCGGACATCTACCGATGGCGCAGGTCCGATCGTCACACTTGCGAGCCTGGGTGAAAAACCGGTCAGAGGTCCTCGCGCCCTCCACGCTCGCAGTGGCGTACTCCTACATCGTCACCCTGTTCAACAGCGCCCTGATCGATCGGGCCATCGGGCTGTCACCATGTCTTGGCGTTCGGCTCCCCGATGTCGAGAAGCATCAGCACTACATCCCAACCCCCGACCAGGTGCATACGATCGCGGAAACCCTCACGCCCCGGTACTCGGCCATCGGCTACCTCGCAGCCGGCTGCGGCCTACGCGGCGGCGAGATCACTGGTCTGGAAGTGGATGCGATCGACTTCCTACGTCGTGAGGTAGACGTACGTCAGCAGCTGGTGTGCCTGACCGGCCGTAGGCCCTTCCTCGCACCGACCAAGACCAAGACCTCAGTCCGTACGGTCGAGCTACCAGAGGTCACCGGGGCCGCGCTCGCATGGCACCTCAAGAACTATCCGCCGATCGAGATCGAGATCGACGACCACACCGACCCGCGTAATCCGCGACGCCGGATGGCCAAACTGGTCTTCCTGGGACGGACGAAGCGTCCCATCAGCCGCTCGGACTGGGCGCACATCTGGGCACCGGCACGTGATGCGGCAGGCATCCCCAACGGGATCGGCCTGCACTGTCTACGGCACTATTTCGCCACTCTCCTGATCCACAACGGGGCCAGTGTGAAGACGGTTCAAATGGCCCTTGGCCACGCCACCCCAACGATCACCCTCAATACCTACGTGGGGGAGTGGCCCGAACCGCACGAGAAGACGCGAAGCATCGTCGATAGCGCTCTGGGCAGTGTGCCCCGGTTGTGCCCAGAGAAGACCGCCGAGAAGTGAAAGACCAGGTCAGAGCGGGTCGGCTAGCGATAGGCGGGCTACTGCGCGGACGGGCGGACCAGCCCGGTCTCGTACGCGATCATCACCAGCTGCGCCCGGTCGTGCGCGCCGAGCTTGGTCATCGCCCTGTTCACGTGCGTCTTCGCGGTGTACGGGCTGATCCGCAGCCGGTCCGCGATGTCGTCGTTGGTCAGCCCCGACGCCACCATCACCATGACCTCGCGCTCCCGTTCGGTCAGCTCGGCCAGCCGCTCCCCGGCGTTGTCGGTGATCTGCGGCGACCCGCTGAGGAACCTGGCGATCAGGCTCCTGGTGGCCAGCGGCGAGAGCAGCGCCTCACCGCGCGCCACGATCCGGATGGCCTCATGCAGTTCGGTGGCCTCGACGCCCTTGCCGAGGAACCCGCTGGCGCCCGCCCGGAGCGCGGCGAAGACGTACTCGTCGATCTCGAACGTGGTGAGCACCAGGACCCGTACCCGGCTCGACGCGGTGATCTCCCGGGTGGCGGCGAGGCCGTCCATGCCGGGCATCCGGATGTCCATCAGCACCACGTCCGGCGCGTAGTCCCGGGTCAGCGCGAGCGCCTCGCGGCCGTTGGCGGCCTCGCCCACCACCCGCAGGTCGGGCGCGGAGTCCACGAGGACCCGGAACCCGGCCCGTACCAGCGACTGATCGTCGGCGACCACCACCCGGATCGTCATGCGGGCAGCACCGTGCGGACGTGGAAGCCGCCCTCCGGGCGGGGCCCGGCCGAGAAGGTCCCGCCCACTGAGAGCGCCCGTTCACGCATGCCGAGCAGGCCGTGGCCGGTGCCGTCACCGAGCGCGCAGGCCTTCCCGGCGTCGGTGACCTCCAGTTGCAGCTCGTCGGGGGTGTAGGTGATCCGCAGGGTGGCCGGGGCGCCGCCCGCGTGCTTGCTCACGTTGGTCAGTGCCTCCTGTACGACCCGGTACGCGGTCAGATCGACCGTGGCGGTCAGCTCCCGCTGCTCGCCGATCACCTCCTGGGCGATCGGCAGGCCCGAGGCGGCGAAGGAGGCGACGAGCTCGGGGAGCCGGTCAAGGCCGGGGGCCGGTTCGGTGGGCGGCTCGTCGGGGGCGTTCGGCTGGCGCAGCAGCCCGACGGTGGTGCGCAGCTCTTCGAGTGCGGACCGCCCGGCCTTCCGGATGTGCGCCAGCGCCTCCCTGGCCTGGGCCGGCTCGGTCTCCAGGGTGATCCCCGCCACGCCCGCCTGCACGTTGATCAGTGCGATGTGGTGGCCGAGTACGTCGTGAAGCTCGCGGGCGATCCGCAGTCGTTCCTCGATGACCCGGCGGGCGGCCTCCTCCTCGCGGGTCTGCTCGGCCCGATGGGCGCGCTCCTCGATCGCCGCGATGTAGGCGCGCCGGTTCCGCGCGGCTTCCCCGACCGCGGTGGCAAGGCCGATCTGTGCGATAAGGCCCAGGATCTCGGGGCCGAGCCAGGAACGGTCGCCGAAGAGCACCCCCGCGTCGGCGAGGATGATCGCCGTCACCACTCCGATGATCACGGTGTCCCGCCGCGAGCTGACCAGGGCCAGCGTATAGACGGCGATCATGGTCGCCAGCATCAGCGGGCTGCGAAGGCCGCCGAGCGCGAGGTATCCGGCCACCCCGACCGTGGTGACCAGCAGGACGAGGCGCGGCCACTGCCGCCGGAAGACGAGCGCTCCGGAGGCCACCGCGCCGAGCACCACGGTGGACGTGGTCACCGGCCCAAGCTCGGACCGGTGCGCGAAATGCGGGCCGACGAGGGTCACCACATAGACGGACAGGGCGATCAGCCCGTCCATCAGATACGGATGGCACTTGGCGGTGTCCCGGACGTCCGTCAGCCTGCTCACTGCTTCAAGGTAGCCGAGACCGAACGTCAGGCGGAGGGGACTCCGGTGCCGGGGCCGGTGATGGCCTGTTCGAGCGCCTGCGGGTCCATGACGGTGGACTGGCCGACCTGGACGCCGTTGAGGAAGACCGTCGGGGTGCCCTGGACGCCGCGCGAGCCGGTGGCGTAGGAGGTCATCTGGTCGACCTGGGCGCTCTTGCTCTGCTCGGTGACGCAGGTGGCGAACGCCGCGTCGGTGATCCCGGCCTGCCGGCCCCAGGTGATCAGGCCCTGCGCGGAGAACCCGGCAGTCCCCTCGGCGGGCTGGTTCTGGAAGATCAGTCCCTGCAGCTTGGTCCAGTCGGCGGCGGGGGCGCAGAGCGCGGCGTTGGCGGCCCGGTGCGAGTTGGAGGCGAGCGGCTCCCTGCCCACGAACAGGTCGAAGGGGCGGTAGACCACCTTGACCTTGCCCTCCTGCGCCAGCCGCTGGACGGTGGCCCCGCTGTCGGCCTCGAACTGCTTGCAGATCGGGCACTGGAAGTCCTCGAACAGTTCCAGTACCGGGCTGGTCACTCCTGGTTCGGCCATCACGATCGAGCCGTCCGGCTGCCTGCTGAGCAGTGACGAGACCGCTCCAGGCGGAAGGGTTCCGCCGCCCGGCGACGCACCCTTCAAAGAGAAGGTGACGACCACCCCGGCGATGACGACCACCGCGAGGATGCCGAAGGCGAGCAGGCCGATCAGCAGTCCCCGGGAACCCTTCGGCGGAGGGTACGGCGAGTACGGCGGGTACGGTCCCTGCTGCCAACCGGGCGGCGGACCAGGCGGCTGCCAGCCAGGCTGCTGCCAGCCCTGCTGAGGGCCCGGAGCCTGCCATCCCGGTTGTGGCGCCGGAGCCTGCCATCCCGGTTGTGGTGCCGGAGCCTGCCACCCGGGCTGTGGTGCCGGAGGCTGGGGCTGCCATCCCGGTTGCGGCGGTGCCGGGGGTGTGGCACCAGGACCGCCGGGCAGCGGGCGCCCATAGGGATCCTGCGGCTCTTGGCCTCCATAAGGGTTGGTCACCGTTGCCTCCATCGCCGGGTTCACCGTGATTGTCCCGCAACCGCGCCGTCCCCGGTCCAGCGGACCTCGAGCGGCAAGCCCCGGCGCCGGTATATGTACGACCGCTTCCAAGCCGGAAGGTTCGAAGGCGCCACCATCCACCGTTGACTCGTGGCGTTTACCGCACCGAAGCCAGAAACGGTGCGGGGAACGCCACGACGCAACGAAGGTTGCGGTCGCAAGTAACGTGATCGCAACAATGGCGGACACATGTGATCGGTGTCATACGAAACGGGCGAGGTCAGAGTAGGCTCCGTCCACTCGGTGGACAAATCCACTTCCGGGAGG
>JAOPYM010000554.1 GCA_025964615.1 Actinomycetes bacterium | reverse complement strand
CTCGCCGGCCTGGCCAAGCACCTCGGCATCGTGCACCGCTGGGTCGAGCACATCCTGCGCAACGGCCTGCAGACCCGGATCTCCTCCCGGGACGTCCCGGTAGTACTCCCGGACGGCGGCGACTGGGCGGACTGGATAGCCGACGGCGGCGCGGCGCTCGTCGCGGCGTTGCGCGCCACCGCGCCTGAGGCTCCGATCTGGAGCTGGGGCGGCGACCAGCGGGCCGCCTACTGGTCTCGCAGGATGCTGCACGAAACGGTGGTCCACCGTGCCGACGCGGAGCTGGCCCTCGGCCTGCGGCCGGACGTGGCCGCCGAGATCGCCGCGGACGGCATCGATGAGTTCTTCGCGAACCTGCCGTTCTTCGCCGATGCCATACCGGCCGGCGCCGGGGAGACGCTGCACCTGCACGCGACCGACTATCCGGGCGAATGGACGATCACGCTCACCCCTGAGGGTTTCGGCTGGACGCACGGCCACGCCAAGTGCGACGTCGCGGTCCAGGCGACCGCCACCGATCTGATGCTCCTGCTCAACCGCCGCATCCCGCAGACCGGTGACGGCCTCACCGTCTTCGGCGAGCCGGACGTGCTGTCGGCGTGGCTGGAGAAGTCCGTCTTCTGAGGCTCAGAGGTCGGCGGCTTTCCCGGAGGTCCAGGTGTGGATCTCGCGGTCGTACGGCTCGCCCGCGAGGCCGGTGAGCAACTGCGTGTGGACCGCGAGGCCGGCGTCGCTGAGGACCGCGCCGTGGATGAGGTACGCCTCCTGCGGCGCGACCTCCCGCACGTAGTCCACGAGCTCCGAGATCTTGGCCCATGGCGCGCCCGCCGGGGCCAGCAGGGTCATCACCTTCTCCTCTGGGACCGTCAGCGCGTCACCGGGGTGGAAGACCCGCCCGTCGATGAGGAAGCCGACGTTGTCGACCAGCGGCATGTCCCGGTGGATCGTGGCGTGCTTGGCGCCGTACACGTGCACCCCGATGTCACCGATGGTGAACGTGTCGCCGTGACCGACGGTGTGCACCCGTCCGCCGAGGTCGGCGAACTGGGCGGCGACCGCAGGGTTCGTCCACACCTCCAGGTCCGCGTTGGCCTGCGCGGCGGCGCGGAGCTGGTCGGGCACCACATGGTCGATGTGCTCATGGGTGATCAGGACGGCGTCGGCGCCGTTCAGCGCATCCGGGTCGCTGAAACAGCCCGGGTCGACGACGACGGTCACCCCGGCGCGCGTGAAACGGACGGCGGAATGGCCGAGGCTGGTCATCTGCATGTTCTGATCCTTCCCACCAGACGGCAGTTCACAACAACACAGCATAACTGTACACCTTGGCTGTGAATCTCGTTGTACCCTGGAGTCATGACCGAGGAAGACGCCGCCCGTACGGCCCGAGAGCTCCGCCTCATCCTCGGCAGCCTCGTCCGCCGGGTCCGCAGCTCGGACCAGGAACTGCCGCTCGCTCAGGCGGGCGTCCTCGGCTACCTGGACCGGGAGGGCCCGATGACCACCAGCGACCTCGCCGCAGTCCAGCACGTACGCCAGCAGTCCATGGCCAGGACGGTCGCCCAACTCGCCGGCGCCGGCCTCGTCGAACCCGGCCCGCACCCCACCGACGGCCGCAAGGTCCTCCTGCGGATCACCGCCGCCGGCCGTGCGGTACTGGGTCAGCGGCGCGACCGGCGGGCCGGATGGCTCGCCGAGGCGATCAGCACGCGGCTGACCCCAGCCGAGCAGCAGGCCCTCGCCGACGTGCTGCCCCTGCTCGGCCGTCTCGCCGCCCGCTGACCGGCTGCGGCGTCGTCAGCCGCGCATGGCGTGGGCGATCGCGTCACCGATGCGGTGCACCCGCAGGGCGTTGGTCGAACCCGGGGTGCCGGGAGGCGACCCTGCCACGATGACGATCTTGTCGCCCTTCTGCAGGCGGCCGATCTCCAGCAGGGACTGCTCGACCTGCTGGACCATCTCGTCGGTGTGGGTGACCATCGGGACGATGAACGTCTCGACACCCCAGACCAGGGCGAGCTGCGACCGGGTGGCCTCGACCGCGGTGAAGGCGAGCAGCGGGATCGGCGACCGGTAGCGCGACAGCCGCCGGGCGGTCTCCCCCGACATGGTGAAGGCCACCAGCGCCTTGGCGCCGACGATCGCGCCGACCTCGGCGGCCGCGCGGGCGATCGCGCCCCCGGTGGTCTCCGGGACGCGGGAGAAGGAGGCGGTGGCCTCCAGCGTGGCCTCTTCGGCGGTGGTGGCGATCCGGCTCATGACCTGCACGGACTCGTTGGGATACTGCCCGACGCTGGTCTCGCCGGACAGCATGACGGCGTCGGCGCCCTCGAAGACCGCGTTGGCCACGTCCGAGGCCTCGGCCCGGGTCGGCCGGGGCGCGGAGATCATGCTCTCCAGCATCTGGGTGGCGACGATGACGGGCCGGGCCTTCTCACGGGCGAGTTGGATGGCCCGCTTCTGCACGATCGGGACCTGCTCAAGGGGCAGTTCCACGCCGAGGTCCCCGCGGGCGACCATGATGCCGTCGAAGGCGGCGACGATCTCCGGGAGGGCCTCGACGGCCTGCGGCTTCTCGATCTTGGCGATGAGGGGGACGCGGATGCCCTCCTCGTCCATGATCCGGAAACAGGCGTCGGCGTCGGCGGCGCTCCGCACGAAGGACAGCGCGACCATGTCGGCCCCCAGGTGCAGGGACCAGCGCAGATCCTCCTCGTCCTTCTCGGTGAGGGCGGGGACACTGACGGCGACTCCGGGCAGGTTGAGACCCTTGTTGTTGGAGATCATGCCGCCGAGGACGACCTTGGTCCTGACCCGTGGCCCGTCCACGGACAGCACCTCGAGGCCGACCCTGCCGTCGTCGATCAGGATGGTGTCCCCTGAACTGACGTCGCCCGGCAGGCCCTGGTAGGTGGTGGACACCTCACGGCGGTTGCCGGGGATGTCCTCGGTCGTGACGGTGAACTCATCTCCGACCGTGAGGCGGACCGGCCCGTCGGGAAAACGGCCGATACGGATTTTGGGGCCCTGCAGATCGGCGAGAATGCCGATGCCGCGGCCGGTGATGGCGGCGGCCTCGCGGAGGTAGCCGTACACCTCCTCGTGCTGGGCGTACGATCCGTGGCTCATGTTGAGCCGGGCCACATCGATGCCCGCCTGCACGAGGGCGAGGATCTGTTCCCGGCTGGAGCAGGCGGGTCCGATGGTGCTGACGATTTTCGCTCGACGACTCACATGCCCAACACTAAGTAGTTACCGGGTGGTACGGGTATTCGTGCAGCACAGCGTCGTCGAACGTTCACTTAGTGGTCTAGATCAATGGTCTAGACCTGTGCAACGATCCGCCGCCGGCTCCGGATGGTATGCATGAAACGTGTACAGCGAGCGTCCCGAGGCCGGATTCGCGTTGCGGTAGGGGGCCAGTGCGGAGCGCACGGGTCCGGCGGCGCCGTCACGGAAGTGGAAGGCGAACCGGTGCCGGTCGATGAGCCGGGCGTTCAACTGCATGAACTCCCAGGCCTTGGCCAGGGAATCGGATGTCAGGGTCTTCGTGTTCCGACCGTACTCCGCGTACCAGCGACCGGTCTTGTCGAAAACGGCCACCACGGCAAGGGCCACCGGCCGCAGGCGCACCTGGGCGGGCCGCGCGAGATCGCGGCCCGTCCAGGTGGAGGTAAGGCGATCAGCCCTGGTAGGGCTGCTGACCGGGGTACTGCTGGTGCGGAGCCTGACCCGGATAGGGGGCCTGACCCGGGTACTGGCCCTGCTGCGGAGCCGGCGCGCCGTACGGCGGCTGGCCCTGCTGGGGCGCGTACTGCGGCTGGCCATGCTGAGGTGCGTACTGCGGGGGGACCTGGCCGCCGTACTGCTGCTGGGGCGGCTGCCCGCCGTACTGCTGCTGCTGCGGCTGCTGCGGCTGCTGCTGTGGTGCCTGCCACTGGCCCTGCTGCGGAACCTGCCCGCCGTACTGCGGCTGCCCCTGGTACTGGCCAGGCTGCGGCGCGTACCCCTGCGGCGGCTGCTGGATGGCCTGCTGGGGCTGCGCCGGAGCCTGGCCGGGCTCGACCGCGTGCGGGAACATCGCGATGAACCGGTCGACGTCGTCGTTCCAGATGCGGTGGAAGTTGATCCGGGTCGGCTTCGCCTCACCGGGGAACTGGAGGTACAG
This sequence comes from Actinomycetes bacterium, assembly GCA_025964615.1. GTDB lineage: Bacteria > Actinomycetota > Actinomycetes > Streptosporangiales > Streptosporangiaceae > RYN-227. Next base: position 1,491 of record JAOPYM010000554.1, on the reverse strand, counting down.
CCGGCTCCAGACCACGCCCTTCTTGATCCCGCTCATCTGCACCTGCTGCAGCGGGATGCCGACCACGACCTCCTTGGGCCGGTTGCTCAGCCGCCCCGCCCGGTTGACCACCAGGTGCCCGTTGGTCAGGGTCAGGAAGTAGTACTTGCGCAGGATCTGGACGATCAGCATCGCGAACGGGATCTCCTCGAAGAGGATGTTGAGCCAGGGGCTCGGCCCGGTCTCCGCGTGAATACAGGCGATGAACTGCTCGCCGGGGGGAGCCACCTGAGAGAGGTTCTCGATGACCTGCTTGCGCATCGTGCTTCTGCGGAGGGCCACAGATGCTCCTTAAGCATGACTACGTACCGCTCCACAGCGGTCGGACCAGGAGAATCTAGCGGAAAACGGACGGTCACCATGCGGTAAGCCCAGGGACGGGGGTACAGGTTTGCGGGCGGTCCGGGGCGGGGCGTTCGTCCTATCCGTGTTCGCGGGTGTGGCGGTCGTGCGGCACGGCCTCGATCCCGTCGTCGGCGTGGCGGCTCCAGCGGCGTCCTGCCGCACTGGCCCGCTGCCTGACCAGCCCGGCCAGTGCGGCCCCGCCGAGCAGTGGCCCGCCGATCCGCGCGCCCTCGACAGGTTCCGGCAGCACGAAGGCCGCGGGGAGCACGGTCACGTCCCTGGCGCCGAGCCGGTGACAACGCGCCACGCCCTCGGCCACGTTCGGGTCACCGCCGATCAGCGCGACCTCCACCCAGCGGACCGGGCTGTACTGCCGTACCAGGCGGGCCACCTTGAACAGCTCGGCGTCCTGTTCCGGCGACGAGGCGGGCGCCACGATCAGCACTGCGTCCGACCCGGCGCGGCAGGCGGCCGCCCGCAGCCATCCGATGAGGTCGGTGGTGGTGCCGAGCGGCCCGGCGAGCAGCAGTTCCCCCGCGTGCCGCTCGCGGGCGGCCCATTTCAGGGCCTGCGCGGTTTGCTCGATCAGCTCCGGGTCGCGGCCGAGGGTCATCGGCACGACCACGGCCGAGCCCGGCCTGGCGGCAAGGAAGTGCAGGTCGCGGACGGCGAGCCCCTCGCCCGGCAGTCCCTCGTGGCCACCCACCAGCAGGACGTCGCGGAACATCGGCGTCATCCGCCGACGGGGTCGTGGCAGTCCATCTCACGTGGAGTGAGATTCATCGGGTGATCTCCTTCTCGCTACGGGGCTCGCCTGAGCCGGGTGCGGACCGGGACGCCCCGGCGGCCATTCATGGCGAGGCGAGGCATTCCCCGCACCCCGTTCAAGGCACCAGAAATCACCACTTCTTTAGCAAGAAATTGGACATTCAAGCCAACCCGCGTCCCGATTATCGGAGGTGAAATACCAGGTCATAACACCCGCCACCGTCCAGCTCGCCGAAGACCGCCCCCGTTGAGTCGTGGCGTTTCCCGCACCGTTCGTCGAAACAGTGCGGGTCACGCCCCGACTCAACGGAATGGGTCTTCGGCGCCGGTGGCTCGAAT
>JAOPYM010000549.1 GCA_025964615.1 Actinomycetes bacterium | reverse complement strand
GGGCTCCTGCGGCACCGTGATTTCCGGCTGCTGTTCATCGGCCTGTCGACCGGCATGGTCGGCGACTCGCTGATGCTGCTGGTGTTCGCGATCTGGGTCAAGACGCTCACCGGCTCCAACAGCGCAGCGGGTTCGGTCATGCTGTGCATCGCGGTGCCGTTCGCGCTGGCGCCACTGGGTGGCTGGCTGGTCGACCGCATACGCCGCCGCAGGTTCCTCATCGCCGCCAACACCGCCTCGGCGTTGATGCTCCTGCCGCTGCTGAAGGTCCACGACCGCCGGGATATCTGGATCATCTATCTGGTCGCGGCCCTCTATGGCATCTCCATGGTCACCACCGGCGCGGCACTTAATGGTCTGCTCAAGGAGCTGCTGGCCGACCAGGTACTCGCGACCGCCAACGCCACCCTGCAAACAGTCAAAGAGGGACTGCGGCTGGCAGGGCCGCTGACGGGTGCCCTGTTGTTCTCTGCCCTGGGCGGCGCCGCCGTCGCGTTGATCGATGCCGCCACCTTCCTGGTCACCGCTCTTACGCTCATGATGATGCGGCTGCGTGAGCAGCAGCCTCAACGACCTGACCTGCACTGTTTGGAGGAGATCTCAGCAGGCCTACGGCAGCTGAGGATCGAGCCCGCGTTGCGGCGGATGATGCTCGCTGGAGCACTCGCCTGGGCGGCCATCGGGCTCGGCGAATCGGTGTCCTTCGCCATCGTCGGGCAGGGCCTGCACCGGCCACCGGGCTTCATCGGCGTGCTCGCCTCGGCCCAAGGCGCGGGCTGCCTCATCGGCGGCCTCATCTGCGCACCGGCCATCGGCCGAGCCGGTGAACTGGCAACTACCGCAATCGGGCTGGCCGCCTTCGGCGCCGGGAGCGGTCTATGCATGGTCACCAACCTGCCGGCCGTGCTGGCGGGCAAATCCGTGAGCGGCATCGGACTCACCCTGGTCACGATCGGATTCGCGACCACCTTGCAGCGCAAGACACCCCCATCACTGATCGGCCGCACCTCAGCCGCCGCGGAGACCCTCACCAGCGGCCCCAGACGCTCTCCATCGCTACCGGCGCCGCACTCATCTCACTCGTCGATTACCGCCTTCTCCTCGCGGCCATGACCATCGGAACCCTGGCCGCCGCAAGCATCCTCTGGACAGGCAAGCACCTGACAGCACCACAGCCCCGGCTGCCGCACACTGGCCGGCAACGCTGCCGCTGGGCGAGGCACGCATCTCACACCTCCGGGGGAACCCTCAGAGTCTGTGAACCGGTGACCGTGGTTTGCCGCAGGTCCGGCCGCTGTGGTCACCTTGATCGTGCCGAGTTTCTCTTCGTATGACGGGACGGTCCTCGCCTATCACCTCAAGGGGGAGGGCGAGCCGCTGGTCTGTCTTCCCGGGGGCCCGGCGCGGCCCTGCGGATACCTGGGGGATCTGGGTGGGCTGGCCGCGCAACGGCAGCTGATCCTGCTGGACAGCCGAGGCACTGGGAAGTCCGCGGTGCCCGTCGACCCGGGCACCTATCGGGTCGACCGGCTCGTGGCGGACGTCGAGGCGTTGCGGGCGCATCTTGGCCTGGAGACGGTGGACCTTCTCGGCCATTCAGCGGCCGGGAACCTGGCCATCCTCTACGCGGCTCGCCATCCCGATCGCGTGCGTCGGCTCGTCCTTGTGACGCCCGGGCTGATGGCGGTCGGGCTTGAGGTGACCGACGAGGAGTGGTTCGCCGAGCTCGAGCGCCGGTCGGCGGAGCCGTGGTTCGACAACGCACTCACCGCCCTCAAGGCGTGGGAGGCCGGTGACGATCGGGACGAGGTGAAGCTGGCAGCTCGGCCGTTCTTCTACAGTCCCTGGAACGATGCGGCCCAAGCGCACGCGAGGTCGTTCCCGGCTGTGCCGGCCGCCGCGGACGGCTTCAACGGCCAGGACGCCCCCGATCCGGAGGCCACCCGCGCCGCGATCGCCCGGCTCACTGCACCGGTGCTGGTGATCTGCGGAGAGTACGACCCCTCACCCACAGCCGCACAGGCGGCCGCCCTGGCCGGGCTCTTCCCGAACGCCCGGACCGTCTCGGTCCGTGGCGCCCACTTTCCCTGGGTCACCGCCCCGAGGGAGTTCGCCTCGACGGTGGAGGAGTTCCTCGGCAGGCACTAGTGCTGCTCCGCGGAAGTTTGTGGAGGGGTATTCGTCAGGGTGTTGGGTCGTCGAGGTAGAGGCCGCCGGCACAGTCCAGGGCTTCTTCGGGGGAACCGACGGGGAGCCCGGTGGGAAGGAAGTTGTCCTCGTACTTGCCGCTGCTGGCGAGGTAGAGAGCGAAGCCCCAGGTGTGCAGAAAGCCGGTGAACCGCAGGCGGCATAGCGGCAGCGGCTCCTCCTCGCCGGGCAACTCGCCCGCGACATAGGCGAATCCGGCACGGAAGCGGACCTGGACGCCGCCGAGCTGGGGCCAGCGTTCCTTGGCGCGGACGTTCAGCCGGTGGCGCAGGTGGTGCTGCATGGACCCGGGCGGGTTCTTCGGCACGGGGTCCATCCTGCCGGGCACCGCCCCGACACGCCATGATCATCAATCTGGTCATGGGGTGCGGAGGGTGCGGTGGGGATGACCGAGGCGGTCATGGTGAAGCTGAACGAGGCGGTGCGCGAGCGGCTGATTCACACGGCGGTCTCGCTGAAGGCTCAGGTCAGGGCGGTGCTGCGGGCGCGGATCGTGCTGGCCGCCGCCGACGGGGAGAGCAACGGGGCCATCGCGCGGGAGCTGGACGTCAGCGTGAACACGGTGCGCAAATGGCGCGGCCGGTTCGCGATCCTGGGTCTGGAAGGGCTGAAGGACGCCGCGCGCTCGGGCCGGCCGAGGACCTACGACTCCCAGGTGCGTGTGGCGATCGTGGCCACAGCGACAAGTGCGCCTCCGCGTCCGGAGTCGACCTGGTCGCACCGGGCCATCGCCACGAAAGTCGCCGGCACCGTCTTCGCAGCGATCTCCGCGTCCCAAGTCGGGCGCATCCTTGCCGACTTGGACCTCAAGCCACACCGGGTGCGGGGCTGGCTCACCCGCCGTGACACCCCCGACTTCTGGGAGCGCGTCGCCGATATCTGCGACCTGTACCGCAACCCGCCCGTCGCTCGGTGGTGCTCTCCGTCGACGAGAAGACCGCGATCGCCGCCCGCTCCCGGCGACACCCCGGCCGACCTGCTCAGCCCGGCAAACCGGCACGGGAGGAGTTCGAATACCGCCGCCACGGCACCGCCTCCCTGGTCGCAGCCCTGGACGTGCAGACCGGCGAGGTCCTCACCGAGATCATCGACCGCAACGACGCGGTGACCTTCACCGCCTTCCTCGAACAACTGGACGCGACCATCGCGCCAGGCCAGGACATTCACGTCGTGCTGGACAACGGGTCCTCCCACACCGCCAGGCACACCAAGAAGTGGCTGGTCGACCATCCGCGCTGGCACGTGCACTGGACCCCGCCGCACGCCTCCTGGCTCAACCAGGTGGAGCTCTTCTTTTCCGTCCTGACCCGCCGGGTCCTGCGGCACGGCGACTTCCGCAGCCGCGACGACCTCATCGACAAACTGGAGAGCTACGTGATCAACCGCAACACCACCGCCAAGCCGTACAAATGGACCTACGACGGCTCCCCGCTCAAGGTCGCCTGAGTAGGGACTCTGGGGCGACACCTGTAAACCCTTTGCTGCTTCCGGGTTGGAGCGGCTATCTTCACCGGGCCGCCGGTCGCCCCAGGCCGACGCCGTCGTCAAGGAGGTGTGCAGCACATGCGCACGAACGGTCAGCAGTCGAACCCAGGTCCTGACAGCTTCCCCCTCTCTACGACGGAGACACTTTGTCCGTTCGCATCACTGCACTGACCGACCCCGACACCAGCCTGTCTAACCGCCTGGCGTGGCTGGCATCTGACACCGACGGAATCCCCGTCGGGTCGGCGTTCCTGCGTCTTTACACCGGGACCGGGCAGGACCATCTCGCCGCACTGGAGCTCCACGTCCATCCGGCCGAGCGGCGCAACCGCACCGGCTCCCGGCTCCTGGACGCGGCCATCGCCGCCGCACGCCAGGACGGCCGACGCTGCGTCATCACCCAAGCCGAGGCCGGCTCTCCCGGCGACCGGTTCCTGCCGGCCCGGGGCTTCCGCAGGGTCCTGATCCTGATCTTCACCCGACTGCCGTTGGCCGAGGCGGACATCACCGCTTTCACCGAGATCACCGAGATCACCGACCAGTCCCATCCCGGCTATCGGCTGGCCTCATGGGAGGGCACGGTTCCCGACGGCCTCGCCGAGACGTTTGTCGCCTCGCGTCATGCCATGGACGACATGCCGATGGGCGGCACCGACTTCGGCACGGTGACCTGGGACCTGGACCGGGTCCGGGCCGAAGCGGCGACCGTCGAAAAGCGGGGCGACCTACTGCACACCGTTGTTGCCATCGACGAGTCGGACGGCTCGATCGCCGGGTTCACCGAACTGGTCGTCCCCGGCGACGGCAAGGGCGATGGCCAGCACTACGGCACCGGCGTCCTGCCCCAGCACCGCGGGCACGGCCTCGCCCGCTGGATGAAGGCCGCCTCGATCCGGCAGGCCCACGAGCGGCACCCGGACCTCAGCGGCCTGCTCACCGACACCGCCGACAACAATCCGTACATGCGCCACATCAACGACGCACTCGGCTATGTGCCGACGCACACGACATTCGAATACCAACTCGACCTCTAGGAACGACGGGGGCCGGGCCATCGTCCTGACCCGGCCCCACAACCACGAGTTCTCCTGGGCACCCTTCGTG
>JAOPYM010000524.1 GCA_025964615.1 Actinomycetes bacterium | reverse complement strand
GTCCTGTTCCACCCCGACGACCAGTACGAGGTCGAGATCCAGGGTGTGAACTACCTGGTCATGCGGGAACGCGACCTGCACGCCATCGCCAACGAACGCCCCGAGCACGGCACCGGCCTCTACCTCTGAGCGCTGTCCCGTGGAAGATCATCCGGGACGTACCGTCGGCAGCCCGGGTGACGCCGTAGTGTTGGCATGACGGGAGTGCCCAGTCAGCCACCTTGATGGGAGTCGTCGAGTGACCGGCACCGATCTGCTCCTTGACGCGTTCGGGAGGATCCGCCAGACCGTGCACGGCGCCGTCTCAGGGCTGACGCAGGAACAACTGGCGTTCCGGGTCGACGGGAAATCCAACTCGATCGCCTGGCTGGTGTGGCACCTGACCCGGATACAGGACGATCACATCGCCGGCGCCGCCGGTACCGATCAGGTGTGGACCTCGCAGGGCTGGGCGGACCGCTTCGCGCTGCCGTTCCACCCGTCGGCCACCGGTTACGGGCACCGGTCCCACGACGTCGAGGCGCTCAAGGTGGCGCCTGCGGACCTGCTCCTCGGCTACCACGACGCGGTCCACGAGCAGACGATCCGGATCGTGGGCGGGCTCACCGACGCCGATCTGCCGCGCATCGTCGACGAGGCGTGGGACCCGCCTGTATCGCTCGGCGTCCGGCTGGTCAGCGTCATCTCCGACGACCTGCAGCACGCCGGCCAAGCGGCGTTCCTGTGCGGGATCCTTCAGCAGCGCGGCTAGGTGCTTGGGCCGCGTGGCCTGGACTGAGGAGCGAGGAACGAGTGACGAGGGAAGGCCGCGCGTCAAGGCCCAAGCGCCGCGCGAGCGGAGCGAGCGCCAGCAGCTAGCGCAGTGCGACCGCCGCGCTCCCGCCGTGAGTGGCGGGAGCGCGGCTGGATCTTGCTCAGTTGTACGGCTGCGGGGGGCCCTGGCCGGGGCCGTTGCCCCAGTGCGTGACGTAGTAGGTGACCGGGATGTTGCCGGCCTGGCCGCTGCCGCCGATGACGTCAGGCGTGACCCACGTGCCACCGGTGAGCTTGGCGTAGGTGATCCCGTCGATGTCGAGCATGACGCCGTTGTGGGACGGGGCTCCGGGGCCGATGTCGCAGATGAAGAAGCTGTGCTTCTTGCCGTGGTACGTCACATAGCCCTTGGTGCCCATCGGCCAGCTCGGGCTTGCGAAGCAGCCTTCCTGCATGGGGAGACCGGAGGCGGGCGCCCCGGTGTCACCGTTGCCGGAGCTGCCGGTGTCCCAGAAGTAGGAGCCCAGGGTGTGGCCCTTGAGCAGGACCTTCGGCCCCTTGGCCTTGGCGGGGGCCGCCTTCTTGGCGGGGGCCGCCTTCTTGGCCGGGGCCGCCTGCGCGGCCACCACCGAGGTGGTGGACTTGCCGGTGAGGGCGACGCTGGCACCGGCCTTCGCTGCGTTGGCGAGCGACGGGGTGTGATCGGGGGAGGAGACGTTGGCTGAGATCGCGCTGGCGACTCCGAATCCGACGGAGAGGGTGGCCACGCCGGCCAGGATCGCCTTGGTCGTTCGCTTCTGCATGAACTTCCTATCACTTGACGGACGTGGCGCAACCACTCCAAGCCGGGCACGACTGAACAAGAGGGCTCCAGTCAGGGCTGGAATGACCGTCGAATAGCGGCATCCGCTGCCGCATACCTGAGTCCCGGAAAGGCTCGGCGCACTCTGTGCGCCGGTGGCCGTGAGGCAGGGGCTCGATGGCCCGTACCCTGGGACGTGAACCCGCTGACCAGGTCGTTGTTCTGGCGGTGACCCTGGGTGTCAGTCGGGCCGGCCTCCCTGCATGGGGAGCAGGGAGCGACGATTTGCGATTTCCATAGATATGAGGGCTTTGCTTCTTGCGTAGACCCACTATAGGCATGGAAATAGTAAAACGCCCAAATCGGGACATCTTTAAGGTAGATCTTTTAGTACCGCAGATCGGCGACTCCGGTCCGGTAACAGGTTCGAACGAAATGCGAAAACGCCCATACCATAAGGGTTTTCGACGCCCCGGAGCCTCCCGGGAGGTCAATGCGTACCGCTTAAGAGCGCTTCCCGGTTGGGTCAAGTCAATCGGGCCCTGATCCGGCCCTGATCGAGCCCTGATCCGGCCCTGATCCGACCCTGATCGGGCCTAGGAGGCTGCGGGGCGGCTCGTGCGCTTGCCGAAGCGGAGGTAGAGAGACGGCACGACGAACAGGGTGAGCAGCGTCGAGGAGACCAGGCCGCCGAGAATGACGACGGCGAGCGGGTACTCGATCTCGTGGCCCGGCCGGTCGCCGAGGATCACCAGCGGCACCAGGGCGAGCCCAGTGGCCAGCGACGTCATCAGGATCGGTGACAGCCGTTGCCTGGCACCCTGGAGCACCAGTGCCGGCCCGAAGGTCTCGCCCTCATGCTCCTCCAGATGCTGGCAGTGGTTGATCAGCAGAATGCCGTTGCGCGCAGCGATGCCGAACACCGTGAAGAACCCGACCAGCGCGCCGATGGAGAGGCTGCCCCCGGCGAAGTAGATCGCGATGGCACCGCCGATCAGTGCCATCGGCAGGGTCAGCAGGATGACTATCGAGGCCCGCCACGCCCCGAACGAGGCCCGCAGCAGCAGCAGGATCGCAAGTCCCGCGATGATGGCCGTGGTCAGCAGGCTGCTCTGCGCGGTCTGCCGTTCCTGGTACTCGCCGAGCATCTCGGCGTGGTAGCCGCGCGGGAACTGGACGGACTTGAGCCGATCCTTGATGTCGGCGACCACCGAGCCGAGGTCGCGGCCCTTGACGTTGGCGGACACGTCGATGTACCGGGAGCCCTGCTGGCGCCGCACCACGTTCGGATTCGGCTGGACCTGCACGGTGGCCACGTCGCTCAGGCGAACCTGGCCGCCGGACGGGATGTCGATCGGCAGGTCCCCGATGGCGGTGACGCTGCCACGGGTCTGCGGCTGGCTCCACACGATGACGCCGGTGACGATCCCGCCGCTGAAGATGTCGCCGACCTCGTCCCCGGCGACGAGTGTGGCGGCGGCCCGGCGGACGTCACCAGGCTTGAGCCCGTATTTGCCGGCCTTCGCCAGGTTCACCTCGACCTGGATCTGCGGGGTGTTCACCTGGAGGTCGACGTGCTGGCCGATGACCCCGTCGACGCCGTCGAGGATCTTGCGGATCTCCCCGGCCTTCGTCTTCATCTGGTCCAGGTCCTGGCCGTACACCCGGACCACGATGGCGTCCTTGGATCCGGTGATCACCTCTTCGATGCGCTCGTTGAGGTAGGTGAGCACGTCGCGGAACAGGCCGGGGTGCTCCTGCACGACGGCCCGGACCCGGTCGACCGTCTTGGTGTAGTCGGCGTTGGGGTCCAGGTTGATCCAGTTCTCGCCCGCGTTGATGCCGACGATCTCCTCGCCCTGGCGAGCGCGCCCGATGTGCGCGCCGAAGCTGCGCACTCCCGGGATCGCCCGCAGTTCCCTGCTGGCCTGCAGCGTGATGCGCTCCATCTCCGCGTCGGAGGTGCCGGGCATGGTGTCCCAGATGACCAGGAGGTCCCGCTGCTTGAAGGTCGGCATGAACGACTCGCCGAGCCTCGGCACCACAGCGATGCCGAGCAGGATGACGAGACCGAACGACAGGTACGCCCAGCGCGGCCGGATCACGATGCGCGACAGGAGCACGGCGTAGCCGCTCTGCAGCCAGCGGACCAGCGGGGATTCGCGCCGGTCGATCGGTGCCCTGCGCAGCATGATCAGCGTGAGCGCGGGGGTGACGGTGAGCGCCACCCCCATCGAGGCGACGATCGCGAGGGTGTACGAGACGGCCAGCGGCTGGAAGAACGCCGCGGTCAGCCCATGCAGCAGGAACACCGGGATCGCCGCCGCGACGATGATCAGCGTGGCGTAGACGATCGGGCTCCGTACCTCCAGTGACGCCTCAAGGATGATCGACGCCGTGGACCGGTCACCACCCGCCCTGCGGTGTTCGCGGAGCCGGCGCAGGATGTTCTCCACGTCGATGATCGCGTCGTCGACCACCGCGCCCAGCGCGATGATCAACCCGGACAGGGTCATGGTGTTGATCGTCGCCCCGCTCAGATGCAGTACGAGCAGCGCCGCCATCAGCGAGAGCGGGATCGTCACCAGGCTGATCAGGGCGACGCGCCATTCGAACAGGAACAGCACCAGGATCACGACGACGAGCAGGAACCCGAGCAGCAGCGCCGTCGAGAGGTTGTGGATCGAGTCGCTGATGTACGTCGCGGGACGGAAGATCGTTGAGTCGAAGTGGATTCCCGGCATGCCCGGCTGCAGGCCCTTGAGTGCGGCCTCCACGTCCGAGGTCAGCTTGAGGGTGTTGGCCCACGGCAGCTTCTCGACGACGAGCAGCAGCCCGAGACGGTTGTTGACGACCGCGTCGCCGATCACCGGCTGGTGGTCCCAGACCACGCTTCCCACGTCGCCGAGGGTGTATTTCTTCGCGTCCTCAAGCCGGATGTGCGAGAGGTCGTCGGGGGTGGTGATGGCCAGAGGGTGTTCCAGCGAGAGCTGCTGGGTCGGGGTCTGGACGGTTCCGCCGTTGCCGACGACCGCCCCGTTGGAGAACTTCAGCACGCCCGAGTCGACAGAGTCGGCGACGGTCCTGCGGACGTCGTCGACGGCGACGCCCAGCTTCTTCATCTTCACCGGGTCCATCCGGACCTGGATGCCGGGCTGGCGTTCACCCCAGATGGCGACGTTGGAGACCCCGTCGACCTGGAGCAGCCGGGACCGCACGGTCCACCAGGCCACCTTCGACATGTCGGTCAGCGGCATGTTGTTGTCGGACCACATGCCGATGTGCATGACCCGCCCGGTCGCGGAGACCGGCGGCAGCATGACCGGGATGCTGGCCCAGCTGGGCAGGGTGGCCTGCACGTTCGCAAGCCGTTCCTGCACTTTCTGGCGGGCCTGCAGGACATCGGTGCCGGGTTTGAAGATGAGCAGGATGTCGGACAGCTGCGGGACCGAGTTGGAGCGCATGTCGGCGAGGCCGGCCACTCCGCTCAGGCCCTGCTCCAGGGGTACCGTGACCAGCGACTCGACGTCGGAGGTGGTCAGACCGAGGCTCTCGGTCTGTACTTCCACCTGGGGCGGCGCGAACTCGGGGAAGACGTCCACCCGCATGTCCGAAACCTGGCCCAAGCCGATGATCATCATCGCCACGGCAGCCGCGACGACGAGGAACCGGAAATTCAGGGCCGAGCCGACGATCCATCGCATCGCCGACCGGGGTGGCTGCGCGGTCACTCTTCACCGACTCCGTACTCGGCGCCGAGCAGCTCGGGGGCACCGACGGTCACCACGGGCGTGCCGGCGGCCGGGCCGGCCTTCAGCAGTGCGGTGTCGCCGTCGATGCGGTCGATCGTGATCGGGCTCCGCACGAAGCTGCGCGGCCCGGTGGTGGTGTAGGTCCAGGCCGACCCCGACGGGTCGTAGATCACCGCACCGAACGGGATGTTCTTCTCGTTGACCGCCCCGCCCGCCTGCAGCCGTACCTTGCCCTGCTGCAGCGGCTGGGTCTGGATGCCCAGGCTGGTGATCGCGACCTGAGCCAGAGTGATCTGGTGCAGGTCACCGCCTGGAATGGGGACAAGCTGGATGATCTTGCTCTGGGTGCTCTCCGGGGCCTGCTCGGAGGACGAGCACCCCGAGAGCATCGTGACCGCCGCGAGCGGTGCCGCGGCGATGAGGAGCAGACGGTTGCGCATCAGACCTCCCCGGGCGCCGACATGACCGGGACGCCGGTGTTGCTCGGCCCTGCGGGCCGAGAGCTGGACAGGAAACGGAGGTACAGGGCGGGCAGCACGAACACGGTGACCAGCGTCGAGGTGACCAGGCCGCCGATGGCGACGACCGCGAGCGGGTACAGGATCTCCTCGCCGGCCATGCCCGGCAGGGTGAACGGCGCGAGGGCCAGCGTGGTCGCCACGGCGGTCAGCACCACCGGCAGCGCCCGTTCCCTGGCGACGCGCGCCACCCGTTCAATGGGTGGTCCATCGTCGCGTTCGAGTTGCTGCAGACGCCGGATCAAGGTGATCCCGGCGCGCAGGGCCAGGGCCAGCACGGGCAGCAGGCCGAGCAGTGCCCCCGCCGACTTCAGTCCGCCCGCGAGGAACGCCGTAAGGACCCCACCGGTGACCGAGAGCGGAAGGGTCAGGAAGAGCACGGCCGCCCGGCCCCAGCTGTGGCAGGCGGCCTGCAGGACCAGGAAGATCCCGATCGCGGCGGCCAGCGCCCAGGCCAGGATCGTGAGGTTCGCGTCGCTCTGCTGGATCCTGTCGCTGAACACGTCCGCGTGGTACTGCAACGGGAAGGTCATCGTCTGGACGCGCCCGCGCACATCGCTGATCACCGAACCGAGGTCCCGGCCGCGCACATCGGCGGTGACGTCGAGGGTGCGCGAGACCTCGTTGTGGATGATGATCGGCGGGCTCGGCTGGATCTGTACGGAGGCGACGTCCTTGAGGTGCACCTGCCCCCCGGCGGGCGTGTCGATCAGCAGGTTCTGGACGGTGGTCAGGTTCTGCCGCAGCGCGGGGGTACCGACCACGACCACGTCGAAGATGCGCTGGTCCGCGTAGAGGTTGCCGACGAGCAGTCCGTTGATGAGGGTCGCCGCCGCGCGGCGCACGTCACCGGGCTTGAGCCCGTACTTCTCGGCGGCGGGCAGGTTCACCTGGATCTGGATGGTGGGAACCTCGGCCCGGGTGTCGACCCGGGGCGCGACGACGCCTTTGACGCCCGTCAGCATCTGCCGGACCTGCTCCGCCTGGGCGGCGAGCGTGGTGAAGTCCTGCCCGGACACCCGGACGGTCAACGCGCGTGCGTCGGTGGCGCGGGCGACGTTCAGCTGGTCGGCCGAGTAGGTGACGAGGTCGTGGCGGACTCCCGCATATCCATTGAGCACCTGCCGGATGCGGGCGAGGGTCCGGTCGTAGTCGGCCGCCTTGGCGATGCTCAGCCACATCTCGCCGGAGGAGACGGTGACCTCCTGGTCCCCGTTGATGGCCCGGCCGACGTGCGCGCCGACATCGATGACACCGGGTACGGCCCGCAGGGCGTCCGACGCCGAACCGGTGATGCGGTCCATTTCCGGCAGAGAGGTGCCCTCCGCCGCCTTCCAGTGCACGAGCAGGTCGCGGTCCTGGGTGGCGGGGATCAGGGAGTGGTTCCCGAACTGCGGGACGATCGCGAATCCGGCCGCGATGAGGAGCGCCACGAGGCCGTACGCCCAGACAGGCTTGCGCAGCCAGCGTGGCATGCTCCACCCGGAGGCCGTGCCGCCCCAATGGGCCAGCGGGCTGCGCCGGCGGCCCACCGGCGCCCCGGCGGGCAGCAGCACGATGGCCATCGCCGGGATGAGGGTGAGGGCGACCACCATCGAGGTGCCGAGTGCGACGGCGTAGGCGATCACGAAGGGTTTCGCGAACGCGCCGGCCACCCCGGTCAGCATGAAGATCGGGAGCAGCGCCAGCAGGATCGCCACGGTCGCGTAGATCAGCGGCCCGCGGGATTCGAGCGCCGCCTCCTGGACCACCGAGGCGAGCGACCCGGTGCTGCCCGACTCCCGGTACCCCCGGAAGCGGCGCTTGAAGATGACGGCGTCGCCGACCGCGTCGTCGATCACCGCCGCGACGGCGACGACGAGCCCGGCCAGCACCATCGTGTTGAAGGTGACGCCGCACAGGAACAGGACGTACGCGGCGGAGACCAGCGACAGCACGATCGAGACCGTGCCGATCAGCGCGAGCCGCCAGGAGTACAGCAGCAGCGACAGCGCCACGATGACCAGGAGCAGCCCGATCAGGGCCCCGAGACCGACGTTGTGCAGCGCGGTGTCGATGAACGTGGCAGGCCGGTAAAGCCTGGTATCGACGGTGATGCCGCTCATACCCGGCTTGAGGGCGTTCATCGCGGCCTCAAGGTCCTTGGTCACCTGGAGGGTGTTGGCGCCGGGCGACTTCTGCACGACCAGGATGAGCCCGGGGCCGTTCTTGAGCACCGCGTCGCCGATCAGCGGCTGGTGGTCCTCGGTCACGGTCGACACGTCGCCCACGTGCAGGGTCTGGCCGCCGGTGTCCTCGAAGGTGACCGACGCCAGGTCCTTGGCCGTGTTGATCGGCAGGATGTGCTGGATGCCGAGCCGCTGCGCCGGGGTGTCGACGAAGCCGTCCGCTCCCGGCGTCGAGGCCTCCACGAAGGTCAGCGGCGAGGACCAGAGCGCGTTCCCCGCGGTGTCGATGACCCTGCTCAGGGAGATCCCGTTGCGCTTCAGCCGGGCCGGGTCGATCTGGATCTGCAGCTGCCTGGCCCGCTCACCCCAGATGGAGACGTTGGCCACCCCCGGCACGCCCATCAGCTTCGGCTGGATCTTCCAGCGGGCCAGGATGGACATCTCCATCAGCGAGGTGTCCGTGGCGGACAGCGCGATCATCATGACCCGGCTGTTCGACGACACCGGCTGGATCATGATCGACGGACTGCCGACCTTGGCCACGCCCGGACCCTGCGCGAGCCGCTCGGTGACGAGCTGGCGGGCCCGGTAGATGTCGGTCCCGCGCTTGAAGGTCAGCACCACGGAGGACAGGGCGGGCACCGACGAGGACTGGATGTGATCGACCCAGGCCACACCGTTCAGCTCGTTCTCCAGCGGCACCGTGATGAGCGCCTCGACCTCGGCGGCCGACAGTCCGAGCGCCTCGGTCTGTACCTGGACCGACGGAGCCGTGAACTCCGGGTAGGTGTCGACGGCCGCGGATCGCAGCTGGGTGATCCCAAGGAGCAGGATGACGCCCGCGAACGCCGCCACCAGGGCGGCCAGACGCAAGCTTGAACCAACGATCCAACGCAACATTGCCGCCCCGTGTCACAGAACCCCGTGAAGACCCATGGGAAATTAGAACCCCATAGGTAAACATTCCTTTGCCTTATGCTTGCCGAGATCTTCCCTCAGCAAACAGGCCCGTGACAACCCCAGTACATAACGCTTTCTTAAAGTCGCGCGCGGTGCCTAGACGGTGACACTCACCCGGGATCCCACCCGCTCCTTGTGTATCCGCAGCTGAGCTGGGATGCGGGTGCGCAGTTCCGTCACATGGCTCACGATCCCCACCGCCCGCCCACCGTCACGAAGCCCGTCCAGTACGCCCATCACCTCATCGAGCGTTTCCTCGTCGAGCGTTCCGAAACCCTCATCCACGAAGAGTGTGCCTATTTCGGCCCCTCCGTTCTCGGTGGTAACTATGTCCGAAAGTCCAAGCGCCAGAGAAAGCGAGGTAATGAACGACTCACCGCCCGACAAAGTGACGGGGTCCCGTTCCTGGCCCGTCCACCCATCGACCATCCGCAGCCCGAGACCGCCGCTTCCGCCGCGCCGGTCACCGGCCGCCTTGTCCACTGTGTGCAGCAGCGCATAGCGTCCGCCCGACATCCGGGCGAGCCGCTCATTGGCCGCGTCGACGACCTGCTCGAGCCGGGCCGCCAGGACGTACGCGGAAAGGCGCATGCTGAGCCGGTTGCGCACGGACTGACCTCCGGCCAGGCCCGCGAGGCTTGCGGCCACCGCATATCGGCGTGCAGCCGGACGCCATGCGTCCACCCGGGAGGTCAGCTCCACGCTGAGCCCGCTCAGCCGTTCGACCCGCTTGCCGGCACGGTCGGTGGCGGTGGCCGCCGCGGTGTGCGCGGCCTCGGCTCCGGCCAGCTCCTGCCGCAGCAGGTCCAGATCGGGTGCGGGCAGGCCGGCCGCGGCGGCCAGATCCGGGTCGGCCAGCCGCTCGCGGACCGCCGCCTCCTCATCGTCGAGTACCCGCGCCCTGACCGCCATCGCAGCCCGTTCCGCCTCCGCGGGCACCGCCGCGGACGCCTCCTCCAGCGAACCGAAACCCTCGTCCTCGGCCGCCCGCCCGGCCTCGCCATGCGCCTTGGACAGCTCCGCCGCGGCCTCTTCCGCGCGCCGCACGGCCTGCGCCGCCGCCTGCAGGAGTACGGCCTCGCCGGTGAGCCGGTCGATCCTCGCCGCGAGCGTCGGGTCGTCCCCCCTGGCCTCGTCGAGACGTTCCCCGAGCCGGAGCGCCTCAGCGGTGAGATCCCCGTGCCTGGCCACCGCCTCGGCGAGCTCCCGTACGGCGATCTCCCTGCCGTCCCTGGCCCTGGTCAGCTCGTCCTCGGCCGTGCGCAGTCCCGCCGCCAGGCCGTCCGCCCGGGCCGCGACGGCGTCGATGTCGTTCAGCTCCGCCTCGGCCGCCGCCAGCTCCGCCGCCAGGACCGGCACGGCGCGGTCGCCGACCTGCTCGCGGGCCGCGACCAGCTTCTCTCGCAGGCCACTGACCTGCCCGAGAGCCTCTTCCCGGTGCGCCTGGGCCCGCTCGTACGCGGCCTCCGCCCGTGCGAGGTCCGCCTCATCGGGTACGGCGCCGAGCCCGCCCGCAGGGGCCGGGTGCACCTGGCTGCCGCAGACCAGGCAGGGCTCCCCGTCCACCAGCTCTCCCGCCAGAACCGCGGCCATGCCGTCAAGGCGGGCCTGGCGCAGCCCTTGCAGCTCGTCCCTGCGGTCCTGCGCCCTGTCGACCGCGCCCCGGTGCGTCTCCTGCGCCGTCGCGAGGGCCGCGAGGTACCCGTCCCGTTTGCACGCCTCGCCCAGCCGGCGTGCCAGGTCGTCGGCGACCGTGACCACGCCCGGCCTCGCGGCGGCACGGAGCCGGACCTCGGAGAGCTCAGCCTGGAGCCCGTCCACGCGGCCGGGCAGCTCGGTCAGCGCGGCCGCGAACCGTTCCTCGTCCGCCCGCAGCCGGGTGCACCGCCGCAGTGCCGCCGCGACGCCGGTCGTGACCTCCGCGAGGCGCACCGTGTCGCCGCGCAGCGACTCCAGCGCGGCGGCCTCGTCCCGCCGGGCCCGCTCGGCCTTGGCGAGCACATCCTCGGCGGCACCGGGCGGTACCAGCGTCCCGGCCGCCGCCCGCGCACCGGCCGCCACGCCACGGGCCTCGTCGGCGCGGGCCAGACGGGCGTGGGCGGCCCGGATCAGCGGCACCACCCGGTCCGCCCGCTGCGCCGCCTCGAGGCGTGCTGCGAGCTCCCGGCGTTCGGCCGCCCGCTCGGTCAGTACGGCCAGGCGGCTGCGTGCCCCGGCGTGCTCCCGCTGCCGGGCGGCCAGTGCATGGGCGGTCTCCGAGTCCGCGCGGACCCGGGCCAGCACCGCCTCCGCCTCGCCCAGCAGGCAGGCGGCCGAGGCCTGGATGTCCGCAAGGTGCCCGCCGAGCTCTGTGGCCCACGGCACGAGCAGGTCGAGGGTGCCGGCGTGTTCACCGGTACGGGGCGCGGGCACGAGTCCCGGGTGCGGGCCGTCCGGGCGGGACATGCCGGTGGCCCCGGCGATCTCGGCGGCGGTGGACTCGGCGGCGGCGGCCAGCGCCTCCGCCTCTCGCCGGGTCTCGGCCCGGCGGTCCTCCAGCCACTTCTCCACCTGCGCGAAGATCTCGGTGGCGAACAGCTTCTCCAGGACCTTGCGGCGCTCCTCGGCACCGGCCCGCAGGAAGGCGGCGAAGTCGCCCTGCGGCAGCATCGCGACCTGGCAGAACTGGGACGCGGACATGCCGAGCAGGCTCTCGATGAGGTGATCGGCCTCGCCGAGCCTGGTGGACAGCGCGCTCCACCCGGCCCGGTCGTACTCCTCGATCGTGACCTTGGCGTTCTGCCGGGTCGTGCCGGTCCCGCGGAGCTTCGGGCGCTCCCACTCCGGGGAACGGGTGATGCGGAACCGCCGCCCGCGCAGAGTCGCCTCCAGGACGACCTCGGGCCCGAGGTCGGCGGGGGCATGGTCGCTGCGCAGCCCCTTGACCTTGTTGCGCACCCCGGCCACCTGCCCGTACAGCGCGAAGCAGACGGCATCGAGCACGCTGGTCTTGCCCGCGCCGGTCTGCCCGTGGATCAGGAACAGTCCCGCGTCCGACAGCGCGTCGAAGTCGATCTCCTCGGTGCCGGAGAACGGCCCGAACGCCGTGATCGCCAGCCGGTGGAGTCTCATTTCACGGCCTCGCGCTGCCGGCAGGCCTCGAACGCCTCCTGGAGCAGCGCGCACGCGTCCCGGCCGGCGGGTTCGCCGGTCACCTCGGTGAGGAAGTCGGCCGCGAGGTCGGGTCCGCTGCGCTGGGCGATGCGCTCCGACCAGCCGCGCACGGCCGTAGGCACCACCCCTTCGGGTTCGAAGCCGAGGACGAGGACGTGCGGGAAACGCCTGCGCAACCGTGCCATGGCGGCCTCCGGCCGGTTCGTGTCGGTGAGCGTGATCTGCAGCCAGTGGTCCTCGAAACGTTCATGGGCGTCGGAGGTGAGCAGTTCCTCGAGCCTGCCCCTGAGCCGGGCGAGCGGGCGCGGCACGGGTGCTTCGACGAACTCGCTCCGGATGCCGCCGCCCGTCACGTCCACCAGCCAGGAGCCCTTGCGGTGGTGCTCCTCGGAGAAGGAGTAGGCCAGCGGCGACCCGCTGTAGCGAACGGTCTCGGTGACCCGCTGCCGCCCGTGCAGGTGCCCGAGCGCCACGTAGTCGGCGCCCGCGAACAGCCCGGCCGCGACGTTGGCCGCGCCGCCCACGGAGATGTCGCGTTCGCTGTCGCTGGGCTCTCCCCCGGTGACGAAGGCATGCGCGAGCACGACCTTCGAACCCGTCCGGCCCGCGGCGTCGGTGCGGATCCGGTCCATCGCCTCGGTGAGTACGGCCGTGTGGCTGCGTTCCGCGAGGTCCCACGGCTGCCGCAGGAGCTCGGGCTCCAGATAGGGGATCGCGTAGATCGCGACGTCACCGATCACCACCGGCTCGCCCACCTTCGCGGGATCGGTCCGGACATGGACTCCGGCGGCGTCCATCAGGTCGGCGCCCACGCCGAGGCGCAGGGCGGAGTCGTGGTTACCGGAGATCAGCACGACCCTGGTCAGCCCGGCGAGCCTGGTGAGTGTCTCGCCGTAGAGCCGGACCGCGTCCACGGAGGGCAGTGCCCGGTCGTAGACGTCCCCGGAGACGAGTACGGCGTCGACGCCCTCGGCCCGCACGGTCTCGACGAGGTGGTCGGCGAAGGCGGCCTGGGCGCCGAGCAGGTCCTCGCGGTGAAAGGACCTGCCGAGGTGCCAATCGGAGGTATGAAGGAGGCGCATCGTCGGCAACCTTAGAGACCACCTCCGACACTTCCGTCGCAGAAACGCCGAGACCTCCCAAAGGATCATCTACATGACCAAGGCGCCCTGCCCGGTGAACCCCTGGAGGATCTGCAGATCATCATGGAGATGGTGACCTACAACACGGGAGAAATGCCGACGTGTCTAACCTAGAGGACGTGAATGATCGTCCCTATGTACTGCTGAGCTGTGCCATGTCGGTGGACGGCTACATCGACAACTCCGCTCCGCAGCGGCTCCGGCTGTCCAACGCCGCGGACTTCGACCGCGTCGACGCCGTGCGCGCCACCTGCGACGCGATCCTGGTGGGGGCGAACACGATCAGGTCCGACGACCCCAGGCTGCTGATCCGCTCGCCCGCCCGGCAGGCCCAGCGAGTGGCCAGGGGCAAGCCCGCCCAGCTCACCAAGGTGACGGTCACCAACGGCGGCGAGCTCTCGCCTGACGCCCGGTTCTTCACGACCGGGGAGGAGCCGAAACTGGTGTACGCCTCGTCCGCTGTCGCCGCGGCGGTGTCCGACCGGCTTGGCAAGGTGGCCGAGGTGATCGACGGCGGTTCACCGGTGAACCTGCGCGTGCTCCTGTCCGATCTGTTCTCCCGGGGGGTACGGCGGCTCATGGTCGAGGGCGGGAGCGGGATCCACACCCGGTTCCTCACCGCAGGCCTGGCCGACGAACTGCAACTGGTGGTGGCCCCGTTCCTCGTGGGCGACCCGTCCGCGCCCCGGCTCGTACAGCCGGGGATCTTCCCGCAGAGCCCGGCCCAGCCGATGCGGCTGGCCGAGACCACCCGCATCGGCGACGTCGCCCTGCTCCGCTATCTGATCGGCTCCGCTCGTGGATGATCACAGCCCCGCCAAGGACCACGACTGGCTGGAGATGGCCGTCGACCTGGCCGGCCGCTGCCCGCCCTCGCCGACCGCCTTCTCCGTCGGCGCCGTCATCGTCGTCCCCGCCGCCAGGGTGATGACGCGCGGTTTCTCGCGGGAGAACGACCCGCACGAGCACGCCGAGGAATCCGCCCTCGACAAGCTTCCAGCTGGCCTCGACCTGAGCGGGGCGACCCTCTACAGCTCGCTGGAGCCGTGCGGCAAGCGGGCCTCCCGCCCGCGGACCTGCACCCAGCTGATCATCGAAGCGGGCATCCCCCGGGTCGTCCTCGCCTGGCGGGAGCCGCCCCTTTTCGTCGACTGCGACGGCACCGCGCTGCTGCGCCACGCCGGCGTCGCGGTCATCGAGCTCCCCGATCTGGCCGCCCGCGCCCGCGAGCCCAATGCCCATCTCCTCGGACCCGGGTGACCTCGCACCGGTGTCCTAACCCGCCTGAGCCCAGTTGCTCCGCCGCATCAGGATCAACGCCCCCGCATACAAGGCGGCTGCGATCAGCAGGAGAGCTCGGTACCCGACCACCAGCCCGGCGTATTCGAGGCAGGCGCCGAGCATGGCGCCGAGCAGATTCGCGCCGAACGACGTCGTCGCGTCCTCGGTCGCCGCGAACCGTTTGGCGAAGATGACGTTCGCCGCGAAGATCGGCAGGAACGCCATGGTCACCGCCGCCGCCAGCCGGATCGGCACCGAGAGGCCGAGCAGCCACTCGGCCGGCACCAGCCAGCCCACGGCGAGCCCGGCGAACAGTACCCCGAACATCACCGGCAGTGGCGGCGTGCGGAATCGGCGGGTGACCTCGACCGCGGCGAGAACGGCCAGCAGCACTCCGGCGAAGACGATCGCGTTCACCATCCAGGTGGTACCGAACAGCAGTGCGAAGCCGGTGACGTTCTTGGTCTCCAGCAGCATGAACGCGGCACCGAGCAGGAACAGGTCCGCATAGTTCCGCATCCGGCGCAGCGATCCTCCCGCTGCCCGTACGACGATCAGGCTGGTGAGCAAGATCAGGCCGAGCGCCACAAGATGGATGTTCGGGATCGAGGCGGTCCGGAGATAGACGAACGGCCGGTCGTCGGTGCTGGGCGCCACCGCGTACCGCGGCGTCCAGGTCTGCGCGCACGACTGATCGGCCGAGGTGAGCCCCACGGTCATGACCGCGAGCGAGCCGCCATTGTCCGGCACGTCGAGACACGGGCGGTGGTGGAACACCCTCGCGGCAGTGCCCGCGAGGCGGTCGACCAGCCACCTCTCCCGGTAGAAGTTGTACATCGCGAAGGCGCCACCGGGGCGCAGGTGCTCGCGAGCACTCCGAAAGGCCTCCTGGGTGAACAGATAGCTCTCCAGCCGCAGCGCCCCCTGGCCGGGCACCAGCGTCAACGAGTCCGGCAGCGCGAAGATGATGAGGTCGTACTTGCTGCCGGTGCTGCTCAGGTACGCACGGCCGTCGTTGATGTGCGAGCTGACTCTTGGGTCCTGGTACGGGTGATTGGGATTCATCGTGTCGCCGATGCCGTGCAGTCGCGGATCGATCTCCACCGCGTCGATGTGCTGAACCCCCTTGGTCAGCGCGATGGCCGCGTCGGTTCCGCTGCCCGCGCCGACGATGAGCACGTTCCGGTGTGGATTGGCCGGGGTGCGCAGGTAGGGGTTGCCGTAGAACGGTTGCACGTGCAGGCGCCACGCGGCGTCGGTCACGCCCTGGTGGGGGACGCCGTTGGCGCTGATGTCGGTGTTCGTGTGCCCGTCCGCGGTGACGGTGTTGGTGTGGATCTTGCTGTACGGAGACCAGAACGTGTGCGGAACCACGCTCTCCTTGCCGAGCATGAACACCAGCGTCAGGGCAGGTAGTACGACCACGACACCGGTGATCAGCCTTCTCGGCGCCAGCAGCACGACGTACAGAACGGCGACCAGAACACCCCAGGCCACCGGCGGGGCATAGCGGAATGAGAGCGCGGTGAACGCGGCGATGCCGATCAGGCTGCCCACCAGGTCGAGACGGTAGGCCTCCAGCCTGGGCAGTTTCTTGAAGCACTGCGCGACCAGCTCGGCCGGTCCCATCATGATCACCGCGGTGGCCAGGAAGATGACCGGCAGGGCCAGCCAGGCCGGCGGACCGGAGACGCTCAGCGAGGTGAAGTAGATGAGGTCCTTGCCGGATCGGTCGATCGCCACCGGGAACCGCAGGACCAGCGTCACGAGAAGGGCCAGCATGACCAGCGAGTAGTACGGGGGCCTGGTGGTCCGCCCGGCGCGCAGGAAGCCCGCACCGATACCGAGGAAGGAACCCATCAGCACGAAGTTGCTGAAGTAGGCCAGGTGCACCACATTCGAACCCGTCCACCGGATCAACGCCAGCTCGAGGAACAGCATCAGCACACTGCTCGCCACCAGGCGAAGACGGACCGAGGTCCCCGGATCCACAGGACCAGGCTCATCGGAGGCGCGGGAGGGCGCGTTCGGGGAGGCTGTCACGTGGGTGCTCCTTGTCAGTTGGCGGACTCCCAAGTGTCCTGGCAGGTGGCGGATCTTCCGTGTCGACCACGCGGAGGACCTGCAGCTTGTGCCGCCATCCGGGTCCAGGCCACGGCAGTACGAGGCCGGATCCGATCGGCGCAGAGCCGGCGTGGGCTGGAATCTGCCGGCACCCTGACGGTCAGGTCACCTTGGGCGCTCTGATCACCCGCGGCGTACACGGCGACGGAGCTAGATCCAAGGAGCTAGATCCAAGGATCTAGCCGAGGGCGCGGTCGAGGTTGAACGCGGCGCTGATCAGTGCAAGGTGGGTCAAGGCCAGCGGGAAATTGCCACGCTGTTCGCCGTCGCGTCCAATCTCCTCGGCGTACAGGCCGACGTGGTTGGCGTACGTGAGCATCTTCTCGAAGGCGAGCCGTGCCTCATCGAGATGACCGGCGCGAGTCAGCGCCTCGACGTACCAGAACGAGCAGATCGAAAACGTGCCTTCCTCGCCGCGCAGCCCGTCCGGGCTGGCTTCCGGGTCGTAACGGTAGACCAGCGAGTCGGACACCAGGTCCTCGGCAAGCGCCTCCAGGGTACGGAGCCACTTCGGATCGGTGGGGGAAACGAACTTGACCAGCGGCATCATCAGTACGGCAGCGTCGAGAACATCGCCGTCCAGGTACTGGACGAACGCCCGCCGGCTGGGGGACCAGCCCCGTTGCATGATCTGCCGGTAGATAGTGTCGCGCGCTTGCCGCCAGCGCGGCAGGTCGGCGGGCAGTCCACGATGGTTGGCCATCCGCATGGCCCGTTCGATCGCTACCCAGCACATCAGCCGCGAGTGCAGGAAGTTCTTGCGCCCGCCGCGGGTCTCCCACATGCCCTCGTCGGGCTGGTCCCAGTGGTCGCAGACCCAGTTCACCAGAGAACTGACCCCGTCCCACTGGTCGCTGGAGATTGGTTGTCCCCACTTGTCGTAGAGGTAGATGGAGTCGATCAGCTCCCCATAGATGTCCAGCTGGAGCTGCTTGACGGCGGAATTACCGACCCGTACAGGGGCGGAGTACTGGTGGCCCTCGAGGTGCTCCAGCTCGCGTTCGGGCAGTTCGCTGCGTCCGTCAATGCCGTACATGAGCTGGAGCGATTCCGAAGCGACGCCCCCGCAAAGACCTACGTGTTCGCACAGGAAGTTCATGAACGCCTCGGCCTCTTCGGTGAAGCCCAGCCTGAGCAGCCCGTAGACGCAGAACGCGGCGTCGCGGATCCACACGTACCGATAGTCCCAGTTGCGTTCGCCGCCGATCTGCTCCGGCAGGCTGGTCGTCGGCGCGGCCACGATCGCGCCGGTGGGGGCGTAGGTGAGCAGCTTCAACGTCAGGGCGGACCGGTGCACCATCTCCCGCCACCGGCCACGGTAACGCGATGAGGACAGCCACCGCCGCCAGAAGCTCACTGTGGCTGTAAGCAGCTCCTCCGCCTCGAGTACCGGACAGGACCGAGGCGCCACGTCGATGCCGATCCAGTCGAGAGCGAACACCGCCGACTCGCCCTCCTGGAGTTTGAGGTCCGACCACGCGTCCAGTTCGTCGCACTCGATCGGCACGCTGGCCGTCAGCGCCAGGGTGAGCGACCTTGACTCGAAGATCGCCTGGCCGTGCTCTAGACGTACGGTGTGCGCCTCCATCCCGTAGTTGAACCTGGGAGCCACCCGGACCCGAAACGGCAGCGATCCGCGTACACAGACCACGCGCCGGATCAGTCGGTGCCGGTCGGCCTCGCGTGAGTCGTCGACAATCGGCATGAAATCCTGGACCTCAGCCACCCCGTCATCGGAGAAGAACCGGGTGATCAACACGTTGGTGTCCGGGAAGTAGAACTGTTTGGTTCTCGCCTGCACGTCGGTGGCCAGTTCGAAGGATCCACCCCGATCGGCGTCCAGAATCGAGGCGAATACGCTCGGCGAATCGAAGCGTGGGCAGCAGTACCAGTCGATCGTGCCGTTGCTGGCCACGAGCGCCGCGGTGCGTAGATCTCCGATCAACCCGTGCTCGGCGATCGGTAGATATCGGGAGTTGCCCGCCAGAACCTGGCGATCATCCGATTTCTGGGCAGTCATCTCAGCCTCCCTGCCCCCGCGGCATGCTGGACGTCCCTGTGACGAGTCTAGCCAACACGCCCGTGACCAGCGACGACGCGGCATCACCGCCGCCGAGATCTCGGCCCATTTGGAGCTGCCACGCCGAGCACCTATCGTCTGCTCAACCTGCTCGTCGGGACCTCGTCACCTCCCTGACCTCGTCGAATGCACCTCTCGGCGGATAAGCCGAGAGGGGAGACCGCGACGGGAGACCGAGACAGGGGCCGAGATGGGAGGCACGCCTCCTGCCCTGTTGGACAACCAGACCAAGATCCAGACTTGAGCCCGCCCGGAACCCGGGCGGCGCTCGACGCGAGGAGATCGCATGACCTTGACCAGGCACCTGTGGGCCACGCCGCATGAGGAGGCCGAGCACGTCGCGGCCGATGAGTACGGCAGCCGCCGCCGTCGCGAGAAGTGCCGATGACCCCGACGTCACCTCCCACGAGCCAGGCCACGCCTGGCCTGGCGGCATCGTCCATGAGCGGCTCCGAGGTACTGGCACAGTCGGTGGCCGGCATCGCCCCCAGCTCCGCCATGGCCACCGGACCGGCACTGGTGGCCATCGGCGCCGGCGGAGCGGTCATGTACTCCTACGCCATCTCAATGGTCATCATGCTCATGGTCGGCTGGTGCATCACCCAGTTCGCGCGGCGCGAGGGTGAGGGTGGCACGCTGCTCTCCTACATCAGCAAGGCGTTCGGGCCGGGCGCCGGATTCGTCGGCGCCGTCGGCCTCGCCTTCGGTTACGCGCTCATCGCGGTCGGGTCTCTGGCCGGGGTCGTCATATACCTCGGGCCGCTGCTCGACGCGGTCGGCCTGCCGGGTGTGCACAGCACCGCGACGACCCTGGTGATCGAGGTGGTCGCCGCCGTTCTGGCCGTGCTCGCGATGGTGCGCGGCGTGCAGCTGTCGACACGCATCAGCCTGGTCCTGGAGGTGGTGTCGATCTGCTCCATCCTGGTCGTGATCAGCGCGGTGCTCGGCACGAAAGGGCTCAGCATGGCCCCGCTGCATCCACCCGGGCTCAGTGCGAGCGGCATCACCGGCGGCATGGTGCTGGCGACCCTCGGCTACGCCGGGTTCGAGTCGGCCACGTGCATGGGCACCGAGGCGAAGTTCGCGTCCCGGACGATCCCGCGCGCGGTGCTCGGCAGTACGGTCATCGCCTGCGCGCTCTACCTGCTGTCGTCCTATGCGCAGCTGGTCGGCTTCGGCAGCCCCGCGAAGATCATCGCCAGTGCGGCGCCGCTGAACCAGCTGGCCGACTCGGCGGGCGTGCACCCGCTCGGCTACTTGATCGACATCGGCGCGGTCGCGTCATTCTTCGCCTGCGTCACCGGCTCACTCAACGCGGCCAGCCGGCTTATCTTCTCGATGGGGCAGGACCGATTGCTGCACCGCTCGGTCGGGGTCGCGCACCCGACCCGCCGGACGCCGCATCGGGCGATCATCGGGCTGAGCGTGGGCTCCGCGGTCACGGCGGTCATCATGACCGCGAGCGGGATCACCACGACCAACGTACTCGCCTACGCCGGCACCATCGGAACCTTCGGCTACATGATCGCCTACATCCTGATCGCGACCGGCACGTCGGTGTACCTCCGCCGGGTTCGGGTCCCGATCGCCGCTACGGTCGTCGTCGGCGGGCTGGCCACCGTCGCCATGTGCTATGTGCTTTACAAGAACGTGTATCCGGTTCCCGCTGCGCCGTACGACTTGTTGCCGTGGATGTTCCTGGGGGTGCTGGTGCTGGCCGGCGCCTGGTATGCGATCGTCAAGGGACGGTCCGGACGCGGCCCCGACGCGAAGCCGGGTGCGCCGTCCAGCCACCTTCTCGATACCGGTGTTGCCCTTGAGGCGGCTGACTGACGTCTCCGACAGCGCCCGGCAGCCACTCGCTCGCAAGTTCCTGGGCGAGTGGGGCCTCGACACCTGGGCCCTGGATGGCGACCGTACGGCTGCCGTCAGGGAGGAACAGCTCACTTCTTGAAGTTGTACGTCTCGGCGTGGGCGCCGATCGCTTCCCAGACGATGTGGGTCTCGCCAGAAACCATCTGCTTGCCGTGGCGAAACAGTGCCCGGCCGTCCTTCGCCCAGGTCATCGACCAGATCTCCGTGTTGACGAGCCTATGTACGCGCAGCTCGGGGCTGAAGCCCTCGCCTGCCTTAAGGTTGGCGATGAACACCGCCAGAGCACGCCGAAACGCAGCCCGCTGCCCTGCGTCGAGCTTCTCCCACTCCCGCTGGAACGCGGCGAGACTCTCGTAAGTCGGCATCAGGAGTCCCCGAGCGAGGCCAAGAACTCCTCCCCCGAGCGATAGACGGTGCTGTTATCCGCGACGCGGTCCGCCTCGGCCTCAGGCACCAGGCTTGCGCGGGAGCTCGACCCACACGGTGGTGCCGTCAGGACTGGTCCGCACGCCCCACTTCTGCGCCAGGGCGTCCACCAGGAGCAGCCCGCGTCCCCGCTCGTCCTCGCCGCTCACCTCAGCACGGAGTCGCGGGACGCTTCCCGATCCCCCGCCGTCGGTGACCGTCAGCCGGATCCGCTCGTCGTCCCCGGCGACCAGCAGCGCCATCCGCTCACCGCCCCCGTGGTCGACGGCGTTGCTGCCGACCTCGGACACCAGCAGCTCGGCGTCCTCGAGGTCAATACCCTCCAGATCGAGTACGCCTCGGACGTACCGCCGTAGCAGCGCCACCGACGCGGGCTCCCGCACTTCCTCGACGTCTACGGCGTCACCGACCCCACCACCTGCGAGACCCTGACCGCTCTGGCCCGCGACGCGCAGAAGAAGGACTGGTGGGGAAAGTACGGCGACGTCCTGACCGCCTACCCCGACTTCATCAGCCTGGAGAACGACGCCATCTCGATCCGCACCTTCCAGACGCTGTTCGTTCCCGGCCTGCTACAGACCCGCGACTATGCCCGTGCGCTCATCGAGGTGGCTCAGCAGAACTGCCCGCCGCAGGTCATCAAGCGACTCACCGATGTACGGATGACGAGGCAGCGCATCATGGACCGCGAAGAGCCACCGGACTATCACGCGATCATCGCCGAGGCGGCGCTCCGGCAACTAGTCGGAGGCAGGTCGGTGATGCGACGACAGCTCCGGCACCTGGCCGAGCTCTCCTCTCACGACAAGGTGACGCTCCAGGTGCTGCCCTTCGCGGCGGGAGCGCACGCCGCCGCGGGAAGCTTTACCGTCCTGGTCGTCCCAGCCTTCGGCGACGTCGTAAACATCGACAACACCGCCGGACGGACGCTTCTGGACGACACCGATGCCACCGATCGCTATAACGTGGTTTTCGACGGCCTCCGCTCTCGTGCGCTGCCCGAGCCGGGCTCGCTGGCGCTGATCGAGCAACTGGCCGCCGACCTGTAGCTGCGAACGAGAGTCGAGGCGGCATGAGCGGACCGGACCATACCCAGATGACGTGGCGCAAGAGCAGCCACAGCACCGGCGACGAGGATAGCGACTGCGTCGAGGTCGCCTTCCTCGGACGTACGGCCCCATCCGGCCATCCCGTGACGATGCGGGACTCCAAGAACCCCAGCGGCCCACACCTGCACTTCACCGCCGCCGAGTGGTCCACCTTCCTCACCACCGCCAAGCAAACTTGACCGGTGACAGGGCAGGGCTCGAGCCCTGGCCGGACGCTAGCCACCAACGCGGCGGCCCAGCTCAGCAGCACCCCTGAATGGACACGCCGCATTCCATGGCCGCTCTCCGGAATCTGGCAATTGGGCTATTTCACCTGAACGGTATACGTGAGATCAGGGCGGCGACCGGGTCGGTCTGCCGCGACAGAAACCGGGCCCTTACCCTGCTGGCTACTTGAAGTTACGGTCACCGCACGATAAGCGACCATGACGTGGCCCTGGGACTCGCACACCTCCGGAACACCACAGGAGACGTGCGGCGACCACCGCGCAGCCCCCATCCCTTAGC
>JAOPYM010000066.1 GCA_025964615.1 Actinomycetes bacterium | reverse complement strand
CGCCCTCCGCCCGCATCCAACGAAACTGTCACTGCTGTGCCGAGTTGGCGGCGTTGATGGCCTCGCTGATCGCCGCTGCAAACCGGTCCGGGTACTCCACCGGCGCGAAATGGCCGACCCTATCGACAAAGTCGAGGGTGACGTCGTGGAAGAAGTCGTCCAGCCGGTCCGACCAGTCCCTGGGGAAGAGCGGGTCGTGCTCGGGCCACAGCACGGTCGTCGGGACGGTGATCCGATCCTCACGGGCGGGTGGCGCCTCGCCCAGCGATCTCGCGACGGAACCGGCGCCTGCCCGGTACCACCCGATGGAGGCCGTGAACGCACCCGGTGGGCCGTAGACGGAGACGAGGTGGTCGAGGGAGCCGGCGTCGAGGGTGAACGACGGACCCGACCAGTGGGACCAGAAGTGGCGCAGGTAATCGCGTAGCGCTCGCCGTGGTCGCCGTGGTCGACCGGAACGGCGCGCCTCGCCCGCCAGATTCATCGGCGGGGACTACCCGTACTTCGCCGGCACGGGCTGCACGCCCAGGCCCTTCCGGTACACGAAGCCGGAGGCCTGGTGTGGGTCTACCCGGGGCCCGCCGCCACCCAGACCAGCCCGCCCGACTACCACTGAATGCGTCTGCCGGCAGCCAACCGCTTGATCATTCCCGTCGACCTGGACTGCACCGCGTAGTGCATGCCGAAGTCGGTGCTCTCGACCTCCAGAACGGGTGCGTCGACTGTTGTCAGGGCGACAGCGTCGGGCGCTTCACGCGTGCCGAGGGTGTCTTGGTGCAGCATCCCGACGTGTGACGAGTCGGCGAGTCCCTCGAGCGGTTGCAGGTTGAGGTCCTGGGCCTGCACCGTACCGACCTCGACCGTAGGAACAAGACGTTCACGATCCGGTGGCAGCTGTCGGCCGTGAGCTGGATCCCACAGCTGCGCCCGCCCAGACCGAGGCGAGCAAGCGGACCTTGCCGCTGCGTGTGTCTTTCACGTTCGCGTCGCCGACCAGGGTTGCGCTTCTATCGTTATGCTGGCCAGATGATCGAACTGATGGGAGGCGATTACGCCTCCGGCGCGTGAGCGCGCCCTCGAGCCCGGCGATCCGGGTCAGGCCCCGTACCGAACTGCGTCGTGATCGACGGCGCCGCGCCCACTCCTGCTGGGACCACCTCATCGCCGCGCCGCTCTGGCCGCAGCATGGCGCCAACCTGGGCACACTCCTGCGCACCTGCGATGCCGTCGGCGCCTGTTTGGCGGTGCCCCGCCACCTCTGGGTACCGCAGGCACTCGATCGCGGCAACACTCTGCGCCACCGTAGTTGCGTGCACTGGGTGAACGATCCGCTGGCCTGGCTGGCCCGGCAACGCGCCGATGGCACCCACATCGTGGGCGTCGAACTGGCCGAGGAAGCAGTCCGGCTCGCCGACCTGCCGCCCGCCCGTACCCGTACGATCGCCGTCCTCGGCCACGAACGTGACGGCATCCCTCCCGAAGCCCTCGATCTCCTCGACCTGGCCGTGGAAATCCCGATGACCGGCACCGGCCACAGCCTCAACGTCGCCGTCGCCGCGTCCCTGGTCCTCTACAAGCTCGCCGGGCTCCTGTAGCGCCTGCGCCGCACGACCCCTACCCCACGGAAAGTGAAACGCCGTGACATGGGGCCGTGCGGCTCGCCCTCGACGCCGTCTGGTTGCCGGATGAACCGATCCTCCGTCATGATCGGCGGCATGCTGGGTCGCTGGAAACCGTCGGTCAGCGTGCTGTTGCCAAGCTGGTCCGGCCAGCTGGCTGCGGCCGGTGGCCAGGGGCCCTTGTACCTTCTGTGCGGGCGACCCGCGTGGAGTGCACGCCTCACCCGCCTGGTTCAGTGCCCGTTCGGACTGGCGGGCGTCCCCGGCTACGGCGTGCGCCCAAGCGGCCCGTTCCAGCAGCAGCGCCCGTACCGTCGCGGGGGTCTCGTCGTTGTCGGCGACCCGGCATGACGCGTCGGCCTCACCTGCTCCGGGCTGCCCGGTGCTGACCTTCTGGTACGCGATGTACGCCAAAGCGTTCGCGATCAGCGAGGTATCCACGGCGTCCGACGCCGCGGTGAGGCTGTCTCGGAAGAGTCTTCGCGCATGGGTGTGCCGTCCCGCGTCAAAGGCCGCCCATCCGGCCTGTTGCGCCTGCTCGGCGACGACGCTCAGCAGGGTGCGGCCGGTGGTGTCGGTGTAGCTGCCCTCGTCGACCAGCGTGATCGTTGCCGCCAGCTCTCCGGTGTACAGCCGGTAGGTGTCCGCGCCGCCGAGCACCTCGTCGAGGCGCCGCAACCGGGCGGTCCTACGCCGGAGCCGCTCGACGGTGCCCGCGTCGATCCGGCGCCCTGATGACAGGCCGTGGGCTGCGGCGATGCTGGGTGATGCGTTCCCCTTCACACTTCGGGCCCTGCGTGATCCATGACCGACGTGGTCGGGCGTCCCGCGAGCCGCTCGGCCAAACGGTCCTTGACCTCGCGCCACTCCAAGGCGACTACGGAGTACATCGCCGAGTCCCGGAGACGGTCCGCCTCGCCGGGTGCCCACGACATCGACCAGCTCCGCAATACCCCCTCGAAGGTGGCTCCGAGAGCCTCGATGGCCCGTCGTGACCGCTTGTTGCGGGCGTCGGTCTTGAGATCAACCCGCGCCACCTGAAGCCTCTCGAAGGCGTGGCTCATCAGCAGGAGCTTCGCCTCGGCGTTGATGCCCAAGCCCTGCGCGGATGCGCCGAGCCAGGTAAAGCCGATCTCGATGGCGCGAAGGTCGTTCCGGCCGGGCCAGTACCGCGGGTCCCAATACGCCGTGCAGCCCACCGCACGACCATCGGCTCGCCGGACCTGCGCCAACGGAACGAGTCCCTGCTCAACTCGCGCGAACTGCGCCCCCAGGTAGTCCCCGACCTCGTTGGCGCGGGGCACGAGCGTGAAGTCGTAGCTGCTGCGGTCCTCCTCCGCCGCCAGGGCCAGCTCGTCCGCATGGCCCATGGACAACGGCTCGAGCCTGACCAGAGAACCTTCGAGTGCGGGTACGTCGAACCATGGGCGCATGGCGGCAGCTCCTCATCGTTCCTGGCGTTGGCACCTTGCCTGGGCAGGTTGCCGGACCGTCACAGGGCCAAGTCCCTCGGATCCTCTGGATGAACGCTGCTGATGATGGCGGGCAGGCCCCGTAGTCGTCAAGGCCGCTCGGGCGAAGACGGCCAACGAGTCCCCAAGAGATCGGCGCCCAAGCGGCAGCAGCCCTACAAGCCGCTTGTTGATCAGATGCTGCGGGTCGATCTCGACGATGTCTCACAAGCTGGTTGGACGATTGGACGCATCATCCTCGGTCGGTGAGGGCGTGCTGAGTGGCGCGGATCGTCTGCGCGAGTTCGTCTAGGCTGGTCGGCTGTCCGGCGTCCAGCCAGGACAAGATGATCTCGGTGGTCATCACGGGCAGCAGACGGGCCACCCACCGCCGGCGGCGCGGCTCGGGCATGGTCTCGCGCAGGCGGCGTTCGGCGATCTCGGTGGCATCGCGGCCGAGCTCCTCGGCGTATGCCGCGAACTCGGGTTCGCGCTGCGCATGGCGGTGAAGCAGCCGGTACCCATCCGGGTCGTCACATGCCGCGCCGACAAGCGCCCGGACGGTGTCCTCGCCGAACTCCTCGGGAGAGCCGACCCTGGCCCGGATCCGGCTCCGCGCATCGTTGAGCACGGCCTCGTAGAGCACGGTCTTCGACTCGAAGTGCCGGTAGATGAGCACCTTGGTCACGCCCGCTTCCCGTGCCACGTCCTCAAGGCTGGTGGCGGCGAAGCCCTGCCGGGCGAAGGCAGTGGCCGCGGCGCGGATCAGCTGAGCCCGCCGCTCGTCTCTTCGCAGCAGCCGCCTGCCGCGCGGCGCCTGATCGACCTCACTCACGCCGCCGATCCTCCCATCCGTCCGGACGGATGCACGCTTCTGTATACTCGAAAGTGTATACTCATGAGTAAATAGATTGGGTCAACAGAGGAGTCCGATGGGGGAGAACCCGATCCCCGGTCAGCTAAGGAGCAGACGACATGGACCAATGCCCGATGGATCAGTTGCCGTTCACGACCAACGGCGACGCGCTGGACATCGCGCCGCGCTACCGCACCCTCCAGGAGGAACAGCCGATCACCCGGGTCCGCACGCGCGCCGGTGACCCGGCCTGGCTCGTCACCCGGCACGCGGACGTGATGGCGCTGTTGGCCGATGACCGGCTGGGCAGGTCGCATCCCGACCCGGCCAGCGCGCCACGGATCTCCGCATCGGTGCTGCTCGGCGGCCCGACCGGCGAGCCGGACGACGAGCACGCACAGCACAGGCGGAAGCGTCGGCTACTCACCCCCGCGTTCTCCGCACGCCGCATGCAGGCACTGCGGGAACGGGTGGGGAGCCAGGTGGAGGGCCTGCTCAACGAGCTGCCCGCCCCGCCAGTCGATCTCCACGCCGCGCTCTCGGTGCCGTTGCCGGTGATGGTGATCTGCGAACTGCTCGGCGTGCCCTACCGCGACCACGACCGCTTCCGCGCCTGGTCGACCGACCTGGCATCCCTCACCGACTCCGCTGCGTCCGGCGCGGGACGGCGCGAGCTCGTGGAGTACATGCACGGCCTGATCGCGGTCAAGCGCGAGGCGCCCGCCGCGGATGTGATCTCCGACCTGCTCGCCGCACAGGACGACCAGGGCCTCATCGACGACGACATCGCCGACACGGCGGCGATGCTGCTGTTCGCCGGGCATGAGACCACCGTCGTCCGCATCGACTTCGGTGTGCTGCTGCTGATCAGCCACCCCGACCAGCGGGACGCACTGCGCGGCGATCCCGGCCTGATCGGCCCCGCGGTCGAGGAAGTCCTCCGCCTCAGTTCGTCGAACAACTCGGTCGGCGGCCTCCCTCGTTACGCCCACGCCGACATCACCATCCACGCAGTGACCATCGCCGCGGGAGACGCCGTGCTCCTGGCCCCCGGCGTGGCCAACCGCGACCCGCGCGCCTTCCCCGACCCCGACACGTTCGACATCGCGCGCACCCCCAATCCCCACCTCACCTTCGGCCACGGCGCGCGCTACTGCATCGGCGCGAGCCTGGCCCGCATCGAACTGCAGGAGGTCTTCGGCCGGATCGTCCACCGGCTGCCGAACCTGCGTCTCGCCGTACCGCGCCACGAGCTGCGGCTACAGCATGACCGCCTGACCGGCGGCCTCGCCGAACTGCCCGTGGCCTGGTGAGCACTGAGCTCGGCGAGCCGCATGACGGGAATGAGTCACGCGTGCGGCAACCCCGCGACCTGGGGTGCAACGGACCGAATTCTCGCTTGATCAACCGTCAGACACCTCCGCCGGGG
>JAOPYM010000475.1 GCA_025964615.1 Actinomycetes bacterium | reverse complement strand
GACCGGCGAGACCTCGCCGACCTCGCGCTCGGCATCCCGGGCCGGTTTCGCCGCCCGGGTCGCCCTGCAGCGCCTGCTGCGCGGGATCGGCGCCGGGGACGCCCGCGTCTGCGCGTCCGTCGCTCCCGCCCATGCCCGTACGGCGTTCGGCGCCGCCGGGTGCCGTGCCTGGGTGACCTCGGTGAAGCGGCACCTCACCGCGGCCGATCTCACCGCACTGCGGACCGTACGGGTGCCGACCGCCGTGGCAGGGCCAGGGCATGCCGACTTCACGGTCGCCTTCACCGACCTCGGCTGGGCCGGGACGCCACCGCAGCCCGGATCGGCCCCCGTCTTCCAGGACCAGTACGTGCTGCGGCACACCGGCTCCCGCTGGCTCCTCGCGGGCTGACGCTCACAGCCCCATGTCCCGCAGCGCGTGCAAGTGCTCGCGGGCGGCGGCTCTGGCCTCGGCGGCGGATGCGGCGGCGCGGGCCGTCTTCGCGGCGTGCCGGCACTCGTCCATCGTGTGCGCGGCGAGGGCGGCCCGTACCAGCGGCAGCGCGGGCGCGTTCATCGACAGCGAGGTCGCGCCGAGCCCGGCCAGCACGCAGGCGAGCGCCGGATCGGCGGCCGCCTCCCCGCAGACCCCGCAGGCCATGCCCGCCTCGTGCGCCGCATGACCCGCGATGCCGACGAGGTCCAGTACCGCGGGCTGCCACGGGTCCAGCAGCCGGGCCAGCGCCCCCACCTCCCGGTCCGCCGCGCACGCGTACTGGATGAGGTCGTTGGTGCCGATGCTGAAGAAGTCCACGGCCGGCGCGAGATCCCTCGCGCGCAGTGCCGCGGCGGGCACCTCGATCATGATCCCCGCGTTGGCGATCCCGGCCTTCCGGCAGGCCTTCACGAAATACTCCGCGTCCGCGATGTCGGTCACCATCGGCGCCATCACCTGCAGCTTCACCGGCAGTCCCCGGGCTGCGGAGGCCAGGGCGGCGAGCTGGGCGGTGAGAATCTCCGGGTACCTGCGCAACAGCCGCAGACCGCGCTCGCCGAGCCCGGGGTTGGGCTCCGCGCCGGGCGCGGGCAGGAATGTCAGGGGCTTGTCGCCTCCGGCGTCCAGGACCCGCACGACCACCCGGCCGGCCGGGAAGGCCTCGAGCACTTCGCGGTACACGTCGCGCTGCTCCTCCTGCGACGGCGCCTTGGCACGATCCAGGAACAGCAGCTCCGTACGGTAGAGACCGACGCCCTCCGCGCCGTGCGTCAGCGCGGCGGCGAGTTCCCCGGGTCCGCCGATGTTGGCGAACAGCGGCACGGGGTGCCCGTCACTGGTCATCCCCTTGCCGGTCACCGCGCCGGCGGCCGTGGCCCGGGAGGCCGCCGCCCGGCGCACCCGCTCGACGTCACTGCTGGACGGATCGAGCCGTACGACGCCGGAGGCGCCGTCGACGAGGGCGATGGTCCCCTCCGCGATCGAGGCGGCGCCGGGGCAGCCGACCACGGCGGGAATCCCCAGAGACCGGGCCAGGATCGCCGTGTGGCTGGTCGGCCCGCCCTGCTCGGTCACGATGGCGAGCACCTGGGCAGGGTCGAGCAGGGCCGTGTCGGCCGGTGCGAGATCCCGGGCGACCAGGACGAACGGCTCGTCCGAGACCGGGATGCCCGGCATCGGCAGCCTGTAGAGCCGGGCCACCGCGCGGTCCCTCAGGTCGTTCAGATCGGCGACCCGGGCGGCGAGGTACCCGCCGGTCACGGCCAGCATGTCCCGGTAGATCTGGAAGGATCGGCCGATCGCGACGGCGGCGGTGGCGCCTTCCATGGCCCTGCCGGAGACTCCGCCGATCAGGCCCGGGTCCCTGACCATCATCGACTGGGCGTTGAGCACGTCCCTGGCCTCGGGGCGGGTCGCGTGCCTGGCCCGCATTTCGAGGTCCACGGCGACCGCCTCCAGCGCGGCGAGGGCGCGGGCCCTCTCCAGGTGGGGGTCGCCGTGCGGTACGGCCTGCGCGGGCGAGGGCAGTGAGACCTCCACGAACCGCCGGACCGGCCCGCTGCCCGTGCCGGGGCTGACACCCACCCCGGTGAGCTCAGGCATCCTCGGCCACCAGAGCCGCAAGGTCATCCAGGATCTGTTCGGCCCCCTCGCCATCGGCCGAGATCACGATCTGCTCGCCGCGCCTGGCGTCGAGGGCGAGCAGCGACAGGATGCTCTTGGCGTTGACCGGGATACCGCCCGGCTTGGCTACCGTGATCTCCATCGGCGCCTTCGCGGCGGTCTGAACGAAGAGCGCCGCCGGCCTGGCATGCAGCCCGACCTTGGACTCGACGGTGACCTTACGCTCGATCATGTTGTTCTCCCAGTGTCAGAATTAGAATTGCGGAGGCCAGCTCAGTTCCGTCAGGTCGGCCACCACCAGATCGGCACCGGCGAGGAGCTCGGCCGGCTGGGTGGTGGTCACCCCCACGCATCTCATCCCGGCCGCCTTGGCGGCGGCCACCCCGGCGGGCGCGTCCTCGAAGGCCACCGCCTCGGCCGCGTGCACGCCCAGGCCCCGGCACGCCGCCAGGTAGCCCTCGGGGTGCGGTTTTCCGTCGGTCACGTCGTTGGCGGTCACCACGACCTGGAGCATCGCCCCGATGCCGAGCAGCGCGAGGAGCCCCTCCGCGTACGGGCGGATGCCGGAGGTGACGACCGCGAGCGGGACCCGGAGGCGGTGCAGTTCGGTGACCAGTTCGACCGCGCCCTTGACCGGCTCGGCCACCGGCAGGTCCGGGTCGTTGCCGTAGGAGACGGCCTCTGCGAACAGGTCCCCGACGGTACGCCCGGGGAACAGGTGCAGCAGGTCCGCGAGCACCTCGCCGCCGCGGCGGCCCGCGAACGAGGAGATCAGCGCCCTGTCGTACGGCGCCCCGTTCACCTCGAACAACCGGGCCCACATCACCTGGTTGCGCGGTTCGGTGTCGATCAGCGTCCCGTCCAGGTCGAAGACCGCCGCTTTCATGTCCCTCATTTTCTGCAGGACCTCATGTCCAGGTGAAGAGTGCGCCACCGCACTCGATGTCGCCCGGCACGGCCACGTCGGACAGTGCCTCGATGCCGGCGTCGAGCGCGATGACCGGGCAGACCGGCGACCGTCCGCCGGCCGCGACCTCCGCCGGGTTCCACCGGATCAGCGGCTGCCCCGCGACGACCCGGTCGCCCTCAGCGGCGAGCAGCTCGAAACCGGTGCCTTTGAGCTCTACCGTATCGACGCCCAGATACACGAGGATCCCATGATGGCCCTCCGCGCCGAGCACCACGTAGCAGTGCGGACGCAGCTTGACGATCCTGCCGTCGATGGGCGCCACGGCCTCACCGGGCTCCCTGACCGGGTCGATCGCCGTACCCGGACCCACCATGGCCTGGGCGAACAGCGGATCCGGCACCCCGGCCAGACCCACCACCCGGCCACGCACCGGGGCCAGCACCCTGGTCATCGAGCAGGTCCGCTCATGATCTTATCCGCCTTGCCCATGTCTCCCCCAGCTCCCCCGAGCGTCCCTGATCCCCCCGTACCCCTGCCGTCCCCCGTTGAGTCGTCCACGATGGGTCAGTCCGTCTGGGTGACCTTGTTGAGACCCCGGGGGACGTCGGGGTTGAAGCCGAGGGTGCGGGCGAGCTTCTCGACGAGGAGCTGGCCGGGGACGATCAGGGCCAGCGGCGCGACCCACTCGGGCAGGCCGGGGCCCGGCAGCGCGAGGGAACTGGCGCCGGCCAGCTCCGCGCCGCCGCCGACGGCGTACGCCCGTGCGCCCTCGCTGGTCACCCGGCGGGCCAGCGCGACCGTCCCCGGCAGCGTCGGCCCGGAGTCGGCGGCCACCAGGATGGCCGGGGTGTCGGCGTCCACGACCGCGATCGGGCCGTGCAGCAGGTCCGCGTACGACAGGCCCATCGCCTGCAGGTAGCAGGCCTCCTTGAGCTTCAGCGCCAGCTCCAGAGCGGTGCCGAAGGCCATGCCCCGCCCGGACACGACAGTGCCCGGCACGCTGGCGAGCTCGCCGGCGATCTGCGAGAGGGCGGGCGAGGCCTCGGTCTCGGAGATCAGCCGCTCTACCTCGTCGGGGACCCGGCGCAGGTCGGCCAGGTCCACCTGGGCGCCGAGGCCGACACCGAGCACCGCGAGCGCGGCGAGCTGCGTGGTGTACGTCTTGGTGGCGGGCACCGCGAGTTCGTCACCTGCCTCGGTGAGCAGCGCCAGCTCGGCCGCCTCCGCCAGCGGCGACCCGTGCCCGTTGGTGACGGCGATGGTCCTCGCGCCGCAGTCCGCCGCCCACGACAGCGTCTCGACGATCTCCTCGGTCTTGCCGGACTGGCTGATCGCCACCGCGAGGACACCGGACAGGTCGATCTTCTTCTTGTACGTCGTCGCGATCGACGGAGCCGCCAGGGTGGCGAGCCGCCCGGTCTGCGACTCGGTCAGGTACCGCCCGTACACCGCGGCGTTGTCGGAGGAGCCGCGGGCGATGAAGAGCACCTGGCGGGTCCGACTGGCGAGCAGGCCGACGTCGGCGATGCGCGGCAGCAGGGAGTCGAGGGTACGGCGCAGCGCCTCGGGCTGTTCGCCGATCTCGGCGCGCATACGGGTGGTCATGGGGTCTCCTCTTGGTTCTGGAAAACGATTTGGTTCTGGAAAACGATGTCGCCTGCGACCCAGGTCGTACGGGTTCTGAGATCGTCGCCGAGCCACACCAGGTCGGCGGCGGCTCCGGGCTCTAGGCGGCCCAGGTCGGCCCTGCCGATCAGGTCGGCGGGCACCCGGGTGGCGGCGTCCACCGCGGTGGCCAGGTCGACGCCGATCCGCACCGCGTTGGCGATGGCGTCGTCGAGGCGGAGTGCGGATCCGGCGAGGGTTCCGTCCTCGCGCAGTGGCGGGCCCTCGGCGGGCAGGTCGATGGGTTCGCCGCCCAGTTCGTACCGGCCGGGCGGCATCCCGGCGGCGGAGGCGGCGTCGGTGACCAGCACCAGGCGACCGGCAGCGGCCTCGAAGGCCAGCTTGCAGACGACCCCGTCGACATGGTGCAGGTCGAGGATCAGGCCGGGGTGCAGCCGGGTGTCGGCGAGCGCCTGGGCGGCGACACCGGGCTTGCGGTGGTCGATGCCGGACTGCCCGTTGAACAGGTGGGTGACCTTGCGGGCCCCTGCGTCCGCGGCCTGCGCGACCTGCTGCGCGGTGGCGTCGCTGTGGCCGACGCTGACCAGTACGCCGCTGTCCACGAGCGTCCTGATCGCGTCCAGGCCACCGGGGCGTTCCGGGGCGAGGGTGACGAGCCGTACCAGACCGGTCTCCAGCAGCAGGGCCAGCGCCTCGGGCGTCGCGTCGGTCAGGTACGCGGCATTGTGCGCGCCCTTGCGCCGCTCCGACAGGAACGGGCCCTCCAGGTGCACACCGAGCACTCGCGCGCCCTTGGGCAGCCGGGGCAGCAGCTCCCCGGTCCGGCGCAGCGCCTCGGCCTGCGCCTTCACCGGGGCGGTGATGAACGTGGGCAGGAAGGCGGTGACGCCGGTCTCGGGCAGCCTGCCGACGACGGTGTGCCAGCCCTCTTCGGGGGCGTCGACCATGTCGTACCCGTAGTAGCCGTTGACCTGAAGGTCGACGAGGCCGGGTACGAGCACCCCGCCCGTGAGGGTGACGTCAGCGTCCTCGCAGGGTCCGGAGACCACCTCGGCGATGGTGCCGTTCTCCACCCGGACATACCCCTGGCCGAGCTCCCGGCCTGCGGTGATGAGCCGATCCGCCGCGATGACCGTACGCATTGACACCCTCTCGCTAGCTGTGGTCTAGTCCGGACTAGACCAGTACGAACCATACCTCCCCTCGGAGGAACAGACCAGAGGTGGTCCTATGGGCACCATCGACCCGCACAGCCCGATCCCGAAGTACTCCCAGCTCCGCGAGCTGCTGCTCGGTCTGATGGAGGACGCGCAGCTGCCGGTGGACTCGCCGATCCCCTCCGAGCGGGAACTCTGCCAGCAGTACGTGCTGTCCCGGATGACTGTCCGGCAGGCCGTGGACCAGCTGGTCTCGGAGGGGCGTCTCTACCGGGTTCCGGGCAAGGGCACTTTCGTGGCCCGGCCGAAGATCGACATGCCGCTGCGCCTGGTCTCCTTCACCGAGGACATGCGGGCCCGCGGCATGGAGCCGGGCGCCCGGGAACTGGACCGGCGCAGCGTCGTGGCGGGCTCCCATCTGGCACGCGCCTTCCAGCTCGACCCCGGCGCGGAACTCTATGTCGTGGAACGGCTCCGGACCGCCGACGGTCACCCGATGGCGATCGAGCGCTCGCACATTCCGGCGGTGCTGGCACCCGGCCTGCTCGACCTGCAGCTCAACTCGCTGTACGACGTGCTGGCCAACACCTACGGCATCGTGTTCGATGCGGGCGAGCAGACGATCGAGGCCGCGATCGCGGATCCCTCCGACGCGAAGGTCCTCGAGGTCGCCCGGGGCAGTGCCGTGCTCCGGATGGAACAGCGTTCCTACGCGGGCGGCGTCTGCGCCGAACTTGTCGAGTCCCTCTACCGCGCCGACCGCTTCAAGCTCCACACAGCACTGGAGATCCCCCGCACCCGCTGAACCGTCGAGTCGTGGCGTTTCCCGCACCGTTTCGCTCTCCGGTGCGGGAAACGCCACG
>JAOPYM010000472.1 GCA_025964615.1 Actinomycetes bacterium | reverse complement strand
CGTGGCGTTTCCCGCACTGTTCAACTCGGCGGTGCGGGAAAAGCCACGAGTCAACGGAGCGCGGGGGCAGATGGGGGCCAGGAGGGCCAGATAGTGCGCGGTCTGCGGGTGGGTCAACGAGTACCCGCCGCGCCGACGAGCGCCTCGAAGAGCCGCAGGTCGTCACCCTCCTCCGGGTGCCACTGCACGCCGATCCCGAAGC
Organism: Actinomycetes bacterium; assembly: GCA_025964615.1. Taxonomy (GTDB): domain Bacteria; phylum Actinomycetota; class Actinomycetes; order Streptosporangiales; family Streptosporangiaceae; genus RYN-227. The sequence continues at coordinate 3,380 of JAOPYM010000472.1, read as the reverse complement.
GGTGGCCCTGCAGTTCGACCGCCTCGACGACCTGGTCGTCGGTCCATGCGACGGGCACGAGCCCCGTGCCCAGGCGCTTGACCGCCTGGTGGTGGTAGGTGGGCACCACCGCGGCGTCGCCGAGGATCTTGCCGACCGCGCTGGAGACGCTGATCTGCACGGGATGGGTGCCCATCTTTCCGGGCGTCGCGGCGTGCCTGGTGTGGCCGACGACGTCGGGCAGGTGCTGGATGAGGTGCCCGCCCCTGACCACGTTGAGGGCCTGCATACCCCGGCAGATCGCCAGGAACGGCAGGTCCGCATCGATGACCGCGCGCAGCAGGGCCATCTCGAACCGGTCGCGGTGCGGTTGCGCCGGTGAGGTCTCCCCATGCGGCTCCGCGCCGTACAGTGCCGGATCGACGTCCACGCCACCGGCGAAGACGATGCCGTCAAGGCCCTCGACGAGCGATGGCAGCCCGTCGAGACCCACCGGCGGCAGCATGACCGGCACCCCGCCGGCCCGCGTGACCGCCCTGAGGTACGACGCCGGGAGCAGCGCCGCCTCACGTACCCATACGCCCCAGCGGGCCGCCTCGAAATAAGTCGTCACGCCGATGAGCGGCCGGGACTCTCGCATGCCGGGACCCCCTCCTGCCAATACATCCGAACACCAGGGGTCATCATGTCGCATGACCGGGTTCCGGACCGCCCCAACCCCCTGAGTTGCCACCGACAGCATGCCGTACTTGCCCGGTTTCCGCAGGCTGAGCGCTCACGTCACCCCGGCCACGACCTTGTGGATCTTGTCCTGAGCCGGCGAGCCGCGCCGGAGGATTCTTCTTCCGAGTTGGGGTTTTCTCCCCCCGATGGAGCCCGCAGGCCCTTCCGGCCGCTGAAAAATATCACCCTCTGAGGCCGCATTCCCCTGCACCCCAGGCCAGGATCGCCCTGCCGTTGTGACGTCTGGATAAAGCGCGTTCCATACCGGCCGGTATTCCATCGCCTGCCCAATTAGCGTCGACTACGCATAATAATAACCCGACTACCCATCGTACAGACGCCCATGTTTTGGGGTGAACCGGTTGAGGCCACACAGGTCCCGGTGTCACACTCGGAGACAAGCCGGGTACCGAGAGGGGCGAGATGATCTACATATCGAAAACCCCGGAGGGTAATTTCCTGGGGGGCGAGCTTGACCTATGCCATTGAGCGCCCGAGTAGTCAAAGAAAGCTTCGCACAGCTGGAACCTGTCTCCGATAAGGCGGTCGCCTATTTCTACGGGCGGCTCTTCGCGGAGAATCCACGGTTGCGGGCCATGTTCCCGCCCACCATGGACGCCCAGCGCGACCGGCTCTTCCACGCCCTCACCCGGATCGTGTGGAGCCTGGACAGCCCGGATACCCTGGCCTGCTATCTCAGCCGGCTCGGAAATGATCACCGGAAGTTCGGCGTCCTCGAGGAGCACTACGCCGCAGTCGGCGCGGCGCTCATCGCCACAGTCCGCAAGTTCTCCAGGGACACCTGGACCCCCGAGATAGAGGAGCACTGGACTGCGGCCTACAGCGCCGCCGCGAGCCTGATGATCAATGCCGCCGGGGAGAGTGCGCTGGCCACGCCGCCCTGGTGGGTCGGCCAGGTCGTAGGGCACGAGCGGCGCACGGCCGACATCGCGGTGCTCGCCATCCGGCCCAACCACCGCCTTGAGTTCACCGCTGGTCAGCACCTCACGGTGCAGACCTCCCGCTGGCCCCGGGTGTGGCGGCCGTACTCCCTCGCCGGCGCACCCCGCGAGGACGGCGTGTTGCACCTGCATGTACGAGCCCAGCCCGCAGGCTGGGTGAGCGGCACGCTGGTCCGGCACACCAAGGTCGGGGACACCATGCTGCTCGGCCCCGCGCTCGGCACGATGGCCCTCGACCCGGAGTCAGGCAGGGATCTGCTGATGGTCGCCGGAGGCACCGGCCTGGCCCCGCTCAAGGCCCTCGTGGAGCAGGTCATCCGGTCGGGGCAGCACCGCAGCATCCACCTTGTCTTCGGCGCCAGGACCGAGCGCGACCTCTACGACCTGGCCGATCTGCGGCTGCTCGAGTCGGCGTATCCGGGGCTGCGGGTGCTACCGGTGGTCTCGGCGGAGCCGGGCTTCGCCGGACTGCGAGGCCAGGCCTGCGACGTCCTCCAGGACCTGCACGACTGGGATGAGCACGACGTCTACGTGGCCGGTCCCGCCGAGATGATCGCGGTCACCTTGCAGCGGCTGCACCACCTCGGAGTCGTGCCCACCCGGATCCACTACGACTCGCTCAGTCTCTGACCGCCCGCCAGCGAAACGGCAGGCCGGCGCCGGCCGTCACCCTGCCCTGTGCCTCCAGCATCACCAGGTGGGCGAGCGTCTCCAGCATCGCGGTCCGGCGCATGAACGGCTGGATCTGCTCCCACGGCCGCGACCAGGTGAGCGCCGTGGCCAGGTCCCACGCGGTCGGCGCACCATCGCCGACCAGAGTGAGGATCTCCGCAAGGCGCGCGGTGTGGTGGGCCGTCAGATCCGCCACCCGGCCGGCCAGGCCACGGAACCGGTACTCGTGCGCGGGCAGCACCTCGTCCACGTCGAGCCCGCCCACCTTCGCCAGGGAGTCGAGGAAGTCCGCGAGCGGGTTGTGCCGCTGCTGCGGGTGCACGGTGATCGCCGGGCTGATCCTCGGCAGCACGTGGTCACCGGAGAGCAGCAGCCGACGGTCCTCGTCGTAGAAGCACACGTGTCCCGGGGAGTGGCCGGGCGTCCACACCGTACGCAGGTTCCAGCCCGGGATCGGGGCCCGCACACCGTCTTCCAGGAGCAGTTCCGGGTCGACGTGCCGGACCAGCGGAAGGATCTTCCGCGAGGCGTCGGCGAGCGGGCCGCCCTCCTCGTCAGGCACCCCGTGCTCGACCATCTGCTCCCGGATCCGGGCGATGAGCACGTCGAAGTCCCGGTACCGGTCGCGCAGCAGGGCCGCGTCCGCCGAGTGCAGGGCCACCCAGGCGCCCGACTCCTCGCGGACCCGTCCCGCGAGCCCGTAGTGATCCGGGTGCAGGTGCGTGACCAGCACGGACTTCACATCGGTAATGTCGTACCCGGCGGTCTTGACGCCGTCGCAGAGCGCCTGCCATGCCTCGGGCGTGTCCCAGCCGGCGTCCACGATGGCGAGCCCGTCCGGCAGTTCGAGCCCGTACACGAGCACGTAGCGCAGCGGGTTGTTCGGGATCGGCACCGGGATCGACCACAGCCCGGGCCGTACCCGTTCCACCGGCGGCAGGACGTTGTCCAGCCAGGCCTGCCGCTGCGCCGTCCCTGTGACTTCCACCACGCCCCACTCTCACCGAATCACGTTCGAGGCCCCCATCCTGGCCTGAACGCCCC
>JAOPYM010000464.1 GCA_025964615.1 Actinomycetes bacterium | reverse complement strand
CGGTGCGGGAAACGCCACGACTCAACGGGTCGCTAGGGTCGCGGTATGACGAGTGCTGAGATCGGCGTGATCGGGGGGTCGGGGTTCTATTCGTTCCTCGACGGCCTCGAAGAGGTGACCGTCGAGACCCCCTATGGACCGACCAGTGATCCCATCGCCCTCGGAGAGGTCGCCGGCCGACGGGTCGCGTTCGTGCCGAGGCATGGGCGCGACCACCGATTCCCCCCGCACCGGATCCCCTACCGGGCCAACCTGTGGGCCCTGCGCTCGCTCGGTGTCGGCCAGGTCCTCGCACCCAGCGCGGTCGGCTCGCTGACCCCTTCGTACGGGCCGGGGACACTCGCCGTACCGGACCAGCTCGTCGACCGGACCTCGGGCCGGGCCCAGACCTTCTACGACGATGGCGGCGCTGTGCACCTGTCCTTCGCCGACCCGTACTGCCCGTCGGGCCGCGCGGTCGCCCTGGACACCGCACGATCGCGCAGCTGGGAGCCGGTCGACGGCGGCACCCTGGTGGTGATCGAGGGCCCTCGGTTCTCCACTCGCGCCGAGTCCAGGTGGTTCGCGGCACAGGGCTGGACTCTCGTCGGCATGACCGGCCACCCCGAGGCGGTGCTCGCCCGCGAGCTCGCGCTCTGCTACACCCCCGTGTGCCTGGTGACCGATCTCGACGCCGGGATCGAGGAGGGCGAGGGGGTCACCATGGAAGAGGTCTTCAAGGTGTTCGGCCAGAACGTCGAGCGGCTACGCGACCTGGTCGGCGGGATGGTGGCCGCGCTCCCCGCCGAGCGGACCTGCCCGTGCCCGCACGTTCTGGACGGCATCACGCTGCCGTCGGCCCTCCTCTGACCGCGCGCCGTCGTCGGTCTCACCTTGCCGGGCGTACGACCCGTACCGCCGCATGGTGAGCGGCGGCCGGTGCGTGTCCCCCTGGTGACCGCGCCGCGCGAGCGGAGCGAGCGCCGGCAACCTAGTGGACCGGGTCGGCGCCGGGCAGGGTCTTCTCCCCCATGAACTCCCAGTGCCATGGCTCGAATGGGTTCACATAGGCCCAGGCGGGATGGAACCACTGGTACTGCCGGGAGTTGGCCAGCAGCCAGTTGAACTGCGGCGATCCCTGGTTCTGCACGCCGTCGCAGACGTCGATGGCCGTACCGAGACCATGGTTGCTGCGGCCGGGCACGGCGGCCAGCGCCGGCGTCGCCGCATAGATGTGCTGCTGCTCGGCGAGGCTGCGATAGGAGTACGTGAGGCACATGTCGTTCCCGAAGCGCTTCCGGTAGGCGGCGTTCAGCTTGTAGAACGCGAGTGCCGCGTCCGCACGCAGCTTCATGCCCTTCTCCGGCAGCGGGCACAGGTAGGCGGCCGGGATCAGCCCGTTGGGGAACTTGCGGGCCGGGGCCACCAGGGCAGGGTCGCAGGCGGCGGCCAGGCCCGCGTCGCCACCGGTCTTCACCAGGAGCTGCGTCAGCTGCTGGGTGAGCCGCGCGGACTCCTGTCTGAGCACCGTGAGCTGCTGCTGGATCTTGGTCTGTGCGAGGGTGTTGCCCTCCTGGAGTGCCGCCGCGGTGGAGGCGAGTGCCGACTGCTGTTCCCGCAGGTCCGCGGCCTGGTGAATCAGGTAGTCCTGTGCGGTCGCGATGTGGTCCAGCAGCGCGGCCGATCTGAGCGCGTCGTCGGGATCCCCGTCGGTGAAGACGCTCATGTCGCCGCCGGTCCCACCGCTCTCGTACGCGGAGCCCGCCAGCCGGGCCAGCGGCCCCCGGATCCGGTTGAGGGAGGCGTCCGCGACAGCGAGGGCCTTCAGGGTGTCCCGCAGCTTCGCCTCGGACTTGGCCAGCGCACCCTGCTGGGCGCCCAGCTGTTGCGTCGCCTTCTCCAGTGCGGCGCGGGCCTGGCCGGCCTGCCGGCGGAGTTGCTGGATCGGGTCTGCACTCTGCTGTGCGACGGAGCCCTGGGCGACTCCGACCAGTACGAGCGACGTCACCACCGCGATCAACGTCGCTGATCGAGGGATAGGCACTCGGGGGGTCCTTCCAAACGACGAACAGCCGCAGGAACGCTACTACACCCAGGTCACTGTGGCGGCTGGAAGCCGTGCCGATGGCACCAGTCCCGGAAGACCGGCCAGTGGAACGGGCAGGGCTGCGGTTGCGGCTGCGGCTGCGGCGCGGAGGACTGCGGGGCGCTGGGCCGGACCGGCCGGTGCGTGGCCGGTGGCGACGGAGCGATGCTCGGCGGGACGTACCGCGCCTCGATCGGCGCGGGCTCCGGGACCGGCCTCTCGGGCTGTGCGGCGATCCTGGCCGATGTCCGCGCGGGAGCCACCCGGGCCGGGGAGCCGGAACCCATGGCCATTAGGCCGCCGAACCCTGTCAGGAGCAGCAGCGACCCGATCGCCAGAGCGACCTGGCCGGTGCGCCGGAACTGTCGCGGAAGGCTGGGCACTGGTGCCGCCTCCCCCACTGGTTCGTCGTCTCCACGATGCCGTCCGGTCACGGCACAGGAGAGTATCGAAGATGACGCCGCCTCCCACGAAGTCGGCCCAACCTGGCCAGTACGTCCCGGTTTGCCGTGCGAAAACGGCCCGCGCGGCAATCGAGGCGCGGCGGCCGGGCGCAGGCCGATATCCTGGCGGAGGTTGGACCAGAGACCACCGGGACCATGATCCGGAGTATGCGCGGAATGATCAGCCTCAGCGCAGCACCGCCGGAGCTGTTCCAGTAAGCTCTACCAGCACCAAGGGCCTGTAGCTCAGGGGATAGAGCATCGGTTTCCTAAACCGTGTGTCGGAGGTTCGAATCCTCTCAGGCCCACCCCGATTGACCTGCAAGAACACCGCTTAGGTGATCGCCTCCCTTCCTTCTGGTTGCGTTGGATGCCGTTCAGGCAGGCGCTTGGCGCCCCTGCTGAGAGCCTGCGTCCAGCCGAGCCGACTGCGGCCGAGGATCTCCTGACCCGTCCGCACATCCGCCCCTGCTCAAGAAGCGATGCGTCTGGCGCCATGCCCGCGCGCATCGCTACCCCGGCCGCGGCGAGGGCCGCCTCCACTCGCGCCAGCCCGCCGAAGCGTTCAACGGCCGGCCGAAGGGTAAGCAGCAGACGAGATCCACAACTCGCGCGGGGCGCCGGCCACCGGCTGAGCTGGGTCGACGTCACCGTATTTCCACACTTCGGCGGACATCGGCCGTTCGGTGGGGGTAGAGGTGGGTAAGGTGATCACGTGCCCGATTCCAGTGTCCGGATCAGTTTTGTCCTGCCCGTCTACCAGGTCGAGGACTATCTGACCGAATGCTTGGATTCGATCTTGAGCGAGCCCGGAGACCACCTCGAGGTCGTCGCGATCGACGATGCCTCACCGGACGGTTGCGGACGGCTGCTCGACGAGTACTCCAGCCGTGACCCGCGCGTCCGGGTCGTACATCTCGACAGGAACGGCGGTCTCGGCGCGGCCCGCAACCTTGGTCTCGACCAGGCGCGCGGAGAGTACATATGGTTCATCGACAGCGACGACCGGCTGGTCGATGGGGCGGTCGCGGCCGTCGCCGAGCGGCTCGCCCAGACCAGTCCGGACGTGCTGATCTGCGACTTCGCGAACCTGTACCCCGGCGGCAGGCTGGAACGCGACCAGTGGCACCGGCTCTTCCGCGATCCGCCGCCGCCTGCTGTCTTCACGCTGAGCGAGCGGCCGAGCGTGCTGAACCTCACCATGACCGTATGGAACAAGGTGGTCCGCCGCGACTTCCTGCTCGGCCTCGGGGTCCGCTTCGGGCCGGGGAACTACGAGGATCTCTCGGTCACGTACCCGATCCTGATGGCGGCCCAGCGCCTCACCCTGCTGGACCAGGTCTGCTACCACTACCGGCGCGGGCGCGCCGGCGCGATCACCCAGACGCGCAGCGCACGGCATACCGACGTCTTCGACCAGTACACGGAGATCTTCGAATTTCTGGACAAGCACGATGTGAACGAGTTCCGTACCCTGGTGTTCGATCGGACCGTGCGGCAGTCCACGACGCTCTTCGCCACCCGGGGCCTGGTCCCGCCGGAGTCCCGGCGGGCCTTCTTCCACCGGATGGCGCGGCACTTCCTGTGTTTCCAGCCTGCGGGGTACGCCTATCCGGGCGGCGTGCGCGGGGTGCAGTTTCGCCTGGTGGAGTGGGATGCGTACCTGCCCTACGCGGTGCTGCAGGCGCTCAGCAAGGGCCGCGTCGCAGGGCGCGGGCTCCGCGGCCCGGCCGCGACGACGGTGCGCCTGGGCAAGAAGGCGGTCCAGCTGCTCTACTACCACCTCTACAAGCGGCTGCCGATCGAGGACGACCTCGCCGTCTACGGGGCGTACTGGTACCGGCGCCCGGCCTGTAACCCGGCGGCGATCCACGCGGCCGCGCGCGCGCTCGCCCCGTCGGTGCGGGGCGTCTGGGTGGTGCGCAAGGACCAGGTGGCGGCGCTACCCCCCGGGACCGACTACGTAGTACCCGGCAGCGCCCGTTACCTGCGGGTGATGGCGCGGGCGAAATACCTGGTCAACAATGTGAACTTCCCACACGAGATGTCGAAGCGCCGCGGTTCGGTGCACGTGCAGACCCAGCACGGCACGCCGCTGAAGACCATGGGCCTTGACCTGCGGGACCGGCCGCTCGCCGCCGGCGGCATGAACTTCGCACGGCTGGCCGAGCACTGTCGCCGGTGGGACTACGTCATCTCCGCCAATCCGCACTCGACGAAGACCTGGCAGCGCGTCTATCCGGGCGACTACCAGGTGCTGGAGATCGGCTCTCCCCGCAACGACCGGCTCCTGACGGCCGGTCCGGAAGAGATCAAGAAGATCCGTGCCGAGCTCGGCATTCCGGAGGGATCGACGGCGGTGCTCTATGCGCCCACCCGCCGCGAGCAGCAGACCGCTTTCACCGACACGCTGGACCTGGCACGGGCGGCCGCCGCGCTCGGCCCCGGCCATGTGCTCCTGGTCCGCGCCCACTACTCCCATGACGGCGCCGGCGAGCTGCCATCACCCGGCGGGGACGCCGCGATGTTGGTCGACGTGTCGGCGCATCCCTCGATCGAGGACCTGTGTCTTGCCGCCGATGTGCTGATCACCGACTATTCCTCGATCATGTTCGACTACGTCTGCCTCGACCGGCCCATCGTGATCTACGCCCCTGACTGGGAGGCCTACCGGCGTACCCGGGGGGTGTACTTCGACCTGCTGGCCGAGCCGCCGGGAGTGGTCGCCACGACCACGCAGGAACTCATCGGGCTTTTCCGCTCCGGCGCGGTCTGGGACGTGGCCGCCACCGCGCACAGGGCCGCCTTCCGTGATCGTTTCTCCCCGTACGACGACGGGCACGCCGCCGAACGCGCCGTCCGGCACATCTTCCTGCGGGACGGCTGAGGCGTACGGCCGGTAGATCGCCTGCGCATTTTCAGGACGCCTCGGCGACCAGGGCCAGGCCGGGGGTCAGCGGCCGGCCCGCGGCGAGGTCGGCGATGAGCGCGGCGGGGTCTCCGGGCGGGGCCGACAGCGCGATGGGGGTACGGCTCAGGGAGGCGGCGAGCAGGGCCGTCAGCTCCTCGGGCTTGTGCGCCCAGGGAGCCCAGCCGGCCCGGTCGAGGGCGGCAGCGTTCGTACTCCCGTGTCCGGACAGGCAGCGGTAGCTGATCACCGGCAGGCCCGCCGCAAGCGCCTCCAGCGAGCTGAGACCGCCCGCGTTCTGGATCACCACGTCGCAGGCGCGCATCAGCGCGGGCATGTCGTCCACCCAGCCGAGCGCGATCCCGGTACCCGCCCGGGTGACCGCGTCGCGCAGTGCTGTGTTCCGCCCGCAGACCACGACGGGGGTCGCCAGTCCCGACGCCGCGATGTCGCGGGCCGTACCTCCGACGTCACCGACGCCCCACGAACCCGCCACCACCAGTGCCAGCGGCCGGCCGCAGGGCAGCCCGAAGCGGAGCCCCGAGACGCGCCGTTCGTGGGCCGAGGCCGCAGGACGGAAGTCGGGCGGGACAGCGGGACCCGCGACCCGTACCCCCAGAGCACCGAGGTCCTCGGCCTGCGTGGCGGCCACCGGGTGCAGCGCGAGGTGCACGTCCACACCCTCGGCCACCCAGAGCGGATGCACGGACATGTCGGTCAGGTACGTGACGACCGGTACGTCGAGCAGGCCGCGCCGCCGCAGGCCGCCCAGCGCCTGACTGGCCAGGGGGTAGGTAGAGACCATCGCCGCGGTGCCCGGCTGCAGGGTCGCGGAGATCCGGCGTGCGGCGAGCCTGCCGACCCCGCGCGCGACGGCGACCAGCGGCCGGAAGCGGTCGAGGGCGGTGAAGAGCAGGCCCCAGGTGTCCGGTGCGACCTGGAGCTGCAGCGCGTACGCCCGGCAGAGAACCCGTCCGAGCATGCCGGGAAGCAGCTCCAGGAAGTCGTGGGTGTCGACCTCGAAGCCGTCGTCTCGCAGCCGCCTGGCGAGTTCCTGCGCCGCCCCGTCGTGCCCGGCGCCCACGCTGGCCGACACGATCGTGATCCGCCTGCAGGTCTGCGTCGGACGCCGGTGATCCATTCTGGCCTCTCTTCGTACCACGCAGGTCCCCTCGGACCAGCGGAAATGATCATGACTCAGCCGTCCCGGCCAGCGGTGACGACCGTCCCGGAGAAGTCAGGAACCGGCACAACCCTCCGGTAATTGATCAGAATCGGGATTATCTCGTCCAGAGGACCTGAACGGGGGATTCTCGGGAAAGAAGACTGGGTGGAAGTAGGGTGAAGTCATGATCCAGGCACTTGCGGCTGAGAAGTACGTGCTCGTGACGAGCTTCCGCAAGGACGGAACGCCGGTGCCGACGCCGGTCTGGGCCGCGGTGGACGGGGATGTCCTGGTGGCCTGGACGGTGGCCGGATCAGGCAAGGTCAAACGGATCGGGAACAATCCAGAGGTGACCATCACCGCCTGTGACCTGCGCGGGAACCCTCGCGGTGAAGCGGTCAAGGGCCGTGCGGAGGTGCTGTCGGCCGAGGAGACCGAGCGGGTCCGGAGCCTGCTCAAGAAGAAGTACGGCCTGCAGGGCCGGCTGGCGATCAACGGCAGCCTGCTGCGCCGCGGCAGGGCGGGCACCGTCGGTCTGCGTATCTCGCCTGTTTCGGGATAACCAGAAGGTTCTGGTTCGTTCATCCTGGAGATGGCTGAGGAGGAACGGCATGAGCTGGCCGCCCCCGTACGAACCGCCAACGCGCCCGAGGGCGGGCGGCGCGATCGCCACGGTCCTGATGCTGGTGATCATCGGAATTTTCGCGGTCGTACTCGCCAGGCCGCTGCTGCAGCGGAACTCGCCGGTCACGTCCGGTGTCCCGGTCGACGGCGGAGGTACGGTGCCGAGCGGCAGGAGGCCGGGGGTCGTCAACATCGACACCGAACTGGGCTTCCGCAACGCGCTGGCCGCCGGGACCGGGATCGTGCTGAGCTCGTCGGGCACCGTACTGACCAACAACCACGTGATCCAGGGCGCCACCCGGATCAGGGTCACCGATACCGACAACGGGCGCACCTACACGGCGCACGTGGTCGGCTATGCCAAGTCCGGCGACGTGGCGGTACTCCACCTGGTCGGCGCGTCCCATCTCAAGGTCGCCGCGCTCGCGGCCTCGGCGCGGGTCAGGGAGGGCGACACGGTCACCGCCGTCGGCAACGCGGGTGGCAAGGGCGGGGCGCCCAGTGTCGTCACCGGGTTCATCACCGCGCTCGACCAGGGGATCACCGCCCAGGACTCGAGCAACGGAAGCTCCGAGAAGCTGACTGGGCTGCTGCAGACCAACGCCCCGATCCAGCCGGGCGACTCAGGCGGGCCGCTGCTGAACACCGCCGGGCAGGTCATCGGGATGGACACCGCCGCGTCCACGGGTTTCCGCTTCCAGCAGGGCACGGGTGAAGGGTTCGCGATTCCGACCGATCAAGCGCTGCCGATCGTCCGGCAGATCCTCGCCGGGACCTCGTCGGCCACGGTGCACATCGGCCGCACGGCCCTCCTGGGCGTGCAGGTCAGCTCGGCCTCGGCCGGATCCGGCGCCTCCGTCGCGGGGGTCTACCCCAACACGCCCGCCGAGCAGGCCGGGGTGCTGCCCGGCGCGGTGATCTCCTCGCTGGACGGCCGCCCGGTGGACTCCCCGGGGACGCTCACCGACCTGCTGCTCGCGCACCATCCGGGTGACGTGGTCAGGCTCGGCTGGACGGACTCTCTCAGCCAGGCCCACACGGCGAACCTCAGCCTCGGCGACGGCCCCGCCCAATAACCCCGCCCGATATGCCGTCCTCCCCTCGGACCCCTCCCTGTGACCCCTCCCGTGTGACCCCTCCGTGTGACCCCTCCGTGTGACCCCTCCGTGTGATCACGGAGACGACGCGCCGCGCCTCCGTGATCACACGGAGCCCATTAGAAACCTAAAAGTGTTTCACGTCAGCCTCAGCGGCCACTTCCGGCCACGTGAACCGTTGAGCCGTGGCGTTTCCCGCACCGTTCCGCATTCAGATGCGGGAAACGCCACGACTCAACGACTATGGGGTGACGGTTGGATCTCGCCTGGTGTTGACGATCTCCTGACTGCGCATGTCAGCCGTATGTCACGAGCAGGAGAGATACCGGCGCAGCTGCTGCGCGCCCCCTTCCGGAGCACCGATGCGATCAGGCTGGGGCTCACCCGCCACCAGCTCGAGGGCGGCCGGTTCCGGCACGTCTTCGACGACGTGTACGCCGCCGCTCAGCTTCCGCACTCGTTAGAGCTGGAATGTGCGGCAGCGCTGCTCGTGCTTCCGTCCGACGCGGTGTTCTGCGGGGTGACGGCGGCCCGCCTCTACGGGCTGCCGGTGCCCGACCAGGACTCCGGGCTGCACGTCGCGGTGCGGTCCGCGATGCCCACCCCGCCCAGGATCCGGGACCTGGAGGTGCACGAGTACACGATCCCCGAGGCGCAGCTCGGCTGGCACGACGGCTGGCAGGTCGTACGGCCCGAACGGCTCTTCCTCGAGCTTGCCGCGGCGCTTCCGCGCCTCGACCTGATCGTCGCCGGTGACGCGATACTCACCCGCGAGCTGACCGGCCCGGAACGCCTGAGGATGTTCCTGTACGAGTCGTACCGGCGACGCGGCGTCCGCCGGGCCCGCCAGGCGCTGCCCCTGCTCGCGAAGGGCGTCCTGTCCCCGCCGGAGACCCGGCTGCGGATCCTGCTGGTCGACGCCGGGCTCCCCTGCCCGGTCGTCAACCAGCCGGTGTACGGCCGCTTGGGCGAGGTGCTGGCCACGCCCGATCTGTCCTACCCAGAGTTCCGGATCGCGATCCAGTACGAGGGAGGCCACCACCAGGCCGAGCGGGAGCAGTACGTGTACGACATCGGCCGTGACGACCGGCTCACCGACGAGGGCTGGATCGTCGTCCGGATCACCAAGGAGATGCTCCTCGGCTCCCCCCAGATGATCACCAACCGCATCCGCCTCTACCTCACCCACCGCCGCGCCGCCTTCAACCGAGCGGCCTGACCCGTTGAGTCGTCCAACAGAAGCTGGCGTTTCCCGCACCGTTCCGCGATTCGGTGCGGGAAACGCCACGACTCAACGGGGAGTGGCCGGATGCGGACAATGGGTGCCTGTTTTTCGGGGGCTGATGTGCGGCACCTTCTTACGTACCGATCCATATAGGAGTAAGAAACGTGTAGGTAACGCACGGAGGATGAGTGGATGTCGACAGCGCCGTGGCCGGAGGATCCAGAGCTTCCTGTTCTTCCCGGATCACCGATCGCCGGGAATCTCCAGCACGCGTTGAAGGCGGGGCGGCACGGGCTGCCACCCGACGCGGTGGCGGCGAACCAGCGGGAACGGCTGATCAACGCGTTCGCCCGGGTGGCGGCCGAGAACGGCTACGCGCACACCACGATCAGCCAGGTGACCGATACGGCCGGGGTGTCGAAGAAAACGTTCTACGTCCATTTCCCCAGTCTCGAAGAGTGCTTCCTCGCCGCCTACGAGCACGGGTCAAAGCTCCTGCTGGCCCAGATGTTCCGGGCGTACAACGCGGAGACGGACTGGCGGGACGCGGTCCGGGAGGCGCTGCGGACGCTGTTCCGGGTGCTGGCCGCCGAGCCGGCCTTCGCGCGGATCTCGGTGATCGAGACCAGCGCGGCCGGACACAAGGTGCGCAGTGCCCGGATCCGGGTGACGGCGGGCTACCGGGACTTCCTGATCGGCCCGGCCATGCCCAGGGTGCCCGGCGTGATCCGGGACTCCATCATCGGCGGCATCTACAGCACGATCTACAGCTACATCGAAATGGGGCGTACGGCCGATTTGCCGGAACTGGTGCCTGCCATGACGTACTTCGCACTGCTGCCCTTCCTCGACCGAGACGAGGCAGCCAAGGAGCTAGACCGCTGACAGGTGCTGCTCCGCCTCTTCCCGGCCGAGGATCGGCAGCAGTGCGAAGTAGGTGAGGGACGGCAGCAGGTCGAGGAGTTCGTCGGTACGGCCGGCCTCGACGCGTATGTAGATGGCGCTGTAGATACCGCCTACGACAGCGTCCACGACGGCGACCGGAATGGTCGGCCGGCCGGTGCCGTCGGACTGGGCGAAAAACGTGCGAAACCCTTGCAGATAGCGGCTTCTCGCCTCTCGGACGCGGGGCCCAGCTGCGTTGATCTCGACCACCGAGGCCTTGGCGAACGGGGTCTCGGAAGCCAGCACCTTGAGCAGGATGCGCAGACCGGCGCGGATACCGTCGCTCCAGGTCGGTGCCGCGTTGTAAGCCTGGGACATCAGGGCCAGCAGCATGGCGGAGCCGTACTCGTAGGCGGCGAGGAAACAGTCGTCGAGGCTGGCGAAATGGACGTAGAAGGCCTTCTTCGTGACGCCGGCCGCGTCGGTGACCCTGCTGATCGTCACCTGCGGGAAGCCGTCCTCCGCGGTGACGAGGATGAAGGCGTCGATGAGCCGCCCGCGCTGAATCGAGGCCACCATCTCAGGCGGCAGACCGTGCCGTCCCGGCTTGATGGCACGGGAGGCGTCGCGGGCCGACCGGGACCCGGGCAGGACGAAGTCCGCAATGGCCAGATCCGGCCACTCGGGCGAAGGTTCAGTAGCCATAAAAAACTATTTCTATCGAGCGTCCGGGGGAAGCGGAAGCTTACTTGCCGTCTCGTCTACATTACTTGTTGTGCCCGATATCCATGAAGGGAATAGCAATGTAACGCATCACACAGAAATCCCTTCCGGGCAAGAACAACCGAACCTACCACGAAAGTGTCGGGAGGAGCTTTTGCCCCCGCCGACCGGTTGGGCCGAGCTCGGCCTGATCACCTGCGGTGGCCGCTTCGACCTGGCGCGACACTCCTACGCGGACAACCTGGTCGTCTTCGGCGTTCTCCCCGCCGGCTACCAGCTCAGGGACCTGATCTTTACCTCCAGTTGATCTTGTACGACCCGTGCCCCAGGTAGATCAGGGTCCATGGGAAGCACGAAGGCGGCGGCCTGCGCCGCGCTCACGGGGGCAGCGGTCCTTGCTCCCTCACCTGCGGCGATGGCAGGCGATGTACAGGTCTCGCCGCATCGGGCCACGGTCGGCGCGCGGGTGACGATCACCGCACCGCCCTGCGTCGGGCCGGTGTTCGCCGAGTCCGGGGCCTTCGCCGGCACCGCGGTACGGCTGCACGAGTTCGCCGGCAGCGTGACCGGGAGCGCCCGGATCACCGATAGCGCGGTCAGTTCCACACCCTGGAAGGTCGAGGTCTCCTGCAAGGAGGGCGGGCCGTTCTTCGGCAGCCTCCGGGTCGTCGGCGAATCGATGGGACCGGCCACCGGCGGCGGCTGGCTGGCCACCGCACAGCAGGAGACCACCTCCAGTACCGGCGCGCTCGTGGCCCTCAGCGGCCTGGTCGCCACCGGACTGGGAGCAGCCCTCGTGGTGCTGCGCCGCCGGCGATCGCAGCGCTCATGAGACGCGGGTCCCTGGCGGCCAGCCTGGCGCTGGCCGGTGCCGGGGTGTGTACCGGGGCGTGGATGTCGGCCAACTCACTGAGCATCTCGGCGCCCTCCTCGCAGATCCAGGCATTTGCGGCGGTCGGCCGGGCCCCGGCCTCGCAGCCGAAGCCGGTCGCGCCGCCCGCACATCTGGACCAGCACGCCACCGAGCAGATCCTGCTGGCCGCCGGTGTCCGGTGGCGCTCCAACGGGAAATGCTCGTCTCGGTGGCGGCTCGGCTGTACGTCCTTCGAGGGGATCAGGCAGGAGACCATCGAGCACCTGCTCGCGTTCCAGCAGCGGAGCGGTTGCCCGATCACGGTGTCGGGCGGTACCGAGAAGGGCCACGCGCACGGCCAGTACAGTCACGCCAACGGCTACAAGCTCGACATCATGCCGGGCAAGTGCGTGGACGCCTTCATCGAGGGGAACCTGCAACACCAGGGGATCCGCAGAGACGGTGCACGGATGTTCCGCGACTCCACGGGCGACACCTACTCCGACGAGCACAGCTCGCACTGGGACCTGCTCATCAGCGCTGAGGCCAACCACTGGTTCTACACGAAGCGGCGGTAGGTGCCGGGGCCCTGGCACCGGCGAACCAGATCACCCGGCGGGCAGATTGTGCAGGACGTCACGCAGGACCTCGTCGTAGGGCAGGCCGAGTTCCTGCGAGAGCCGTCCGACGAGGGCGATCTGCAGGATCATCTGACCACTGATGATCTTCCCGAACTCGCCCCCCACGATCTCCACCGCCCGTCCCAGGGCGGGGCATTCCGTGGCGCACTCCGGGGTGGCGACCTCCAGATCGACCAGCCTGTCCGCGTAGACGTTGGTGATCGCGAAAGGGATGGCCTGGCCGGTCTCGTCGGTCTCGGCGGCGGTGATCGCCATGAGCAGCGCGTCGGCTGCTGCAAGTACGGGTGCTTGGAGGGTCATAAGCGACAAAAGTACCTAATCGGGCAGCATGCCCGAGACGCCCTCCAGGATGCGCGGCCGGACGGCGAGAACAGAGTCGAGCAGCCCGGTGAACCGGGCGTCCAGATCGTCACAGCGCAGCCCGGCCATCGTCGCCCGGCCGTCGGGACGCTGATCGATGACGCCGGCCTCGCGAAGCACCCGCCAGTGATGGGTGGCCGTATTCGGACTGTACGACAGTACCCGTACAGTCGCGCCGACCCGACTTCCCGGCGGGGCGGGGTGGAGGACCCCCCCGCCGGAACCCAGATCACCATCCACACCGGAGAGAAGAAACGATCATGAAGACCGGGCCACGTCCATCAGTACGCGGCTGAGGTAACCGGCTCAGTTGATCAGGTGGTCGAAGTCCCCGTCCTTGGCGCCGAGGATGAGGGCCTCGATCTCCAGCCGGGTATAGATCAGGGCAGGCCCCTCGGGGTGCCGGGAGTTCCGTACCGCGATGCTCCCCTCCGGGAGCTCCGCCATCTCGACGCAGTTCCCCTGGGAGTTGCTGCGACCGGACTTCTGCCACCGGGCCCCGCTCAGTTCGGCTGCGGGGATTCCGTTGTAAGGCTCGAGCATCTATGTCTCTCTGAGAATCTCGCCGATCAACTCGACGGTGCCCTCCGGGGTCGCGCTGTCGACGGCAAGCCGTTCCATGGCCTGCATGTAGGTGTCGACGTCATCGCGCTTGTCCAGATACAGCGCACCGGTGAGTGTCTCGACGTAAACCACGTCCGGCAGGTCGGGCTCGGGGAACCGCAGGATGGTGAAGGCACCGCCCTCGGCGGCGTGGCCGCCGAACTTGAACGGCATGACCTGCACGGTCACGTTCGGCAGCTTCGAGACCTCGATGAGGTACGCCAGTTGGCCGCGCATCACCTCGGTCCCGCCGATGGGACGCCGCAGCGCCGCCTCGTCGAGCACCGCCCACACCCTAGGCGGGTTCGGGCCGGTGAGCCGCTGCTGCCGCTGCATCCTCAGGCTGACCCGCTGCTCGATCTCGTCTTCAGAGGCGTCCGCGTTACCGAGCCGGTAGACGGCCCTGGCGTACTCCTCCGACTGGATGAGCCCGGGTACGAACTGCAGCTCGTACGTCCGGATCAGCCCGGCCGCCTCCTCCAGACCCACATAGGTCTGGAACCAGCCGGGCAGTACGTCCGCGTACCTGTGCCACCAGCCCGGGGCGTTGGCCTCCCGTGCCAGACCCAAAAGAGCCTCCCGCTCGGCTTCGTCGGCGACGCCGTACAAGCTGAGTAGATCGGCCACGTCGCGTTCCTTGAAGCTGACCCGCCCGAGCTCCAGACGGCTGATCTTCGACTCCGACGCACGGATGACGTACCCCGCGTCCTGACGGCTCACACCCCGCTGCTCGCGCAGCCGGCGCAGTTGTGAGCCGAGCAGGATGCGACGCACGGTCGATCCTGTTCCCGGTGTTTCCGGAGTCAAAGGTCTGCCTCTCTGCAAGCTGACGGACAGCGCACAAGTGTGCCACTCCCGTTGTCCCCCGTGGCTACCCCCGATCTTTCTCACGCTACTGGGTCCTGGTCGTGTCCTGTCCGTGCCCTGCCCGAGGCGAAAAACTTCTCACATCGGGCAGATGCACGTGCATCGGGTCTTGCATTCGCACGCTACGATGCGCAGGATAACGCACGGGACTTCTGAGTCGCGGCGGCTCACCGAAAGACTCCACCGGCTTCTGGGGGTTGGGGATGATGTCACGGCAAGCAAGTGACGAGACCTTGCGCGACGCCGTCACGCCCTCCGCCCCCGAACACCTGAGTACGGGACTGAAGCTGCTGACCGGGGACGCCGGGACGCCGACCTTCGTCCTTGAGCCCGAACCCGAGTCGGTCACCGAGGCCCGGCACTTCGTGCTGAGCCTGCTACGCGATTGGAGGCTGGCCGCGCTCTGCGACGACATTGGCCTTGTCGTCTCCGAACTCGTGACCAACGCCCTGCGCCACAGCCTCCCGCCCTGCCCAGACATGCCGCTCGGCTCGATCCGCCTCCGGCTGCTTCACGAGAACGGCACGGTGCTCTGCGGAGTGATCGACTCGGGTATGGACGCGCCCGTACGGCGTGAACCCGACTTCATCGCGGAGACCGGGCGTGGCCTGCACATCGTGGAGTCCTTCAGTGCCGAGTGGGGATGGACCCCCGTACCCGGCACCGGAAAGATCGTCTGGGCGCTCTTCCGGGCCTGACCCTCAGCGCCGTACCTCAAGCGAGGCCAGCAGTTCGGCGGTGGCCTGCTCGATCAGGTCCACCGCCCGTTCGAATGCCTCGGCGTTGTGCGCGGCCGGGGCCCGGAATCCGGACACCTTCCGCACGTACTGCAACGCGGCGGCACGGATGTCCACCTCGGTCACGTCTTCGGCGAACGGCGGACGGAGCGTCTTGATGCTGCGGCACATACCTCTATTCTGCGGTGCCGCGGCAGGGCCCGGCTAAGGGAGGAGGTGCTCGAACCAGACGACCTTGCCGGACTCGGCGCGGTGGGTGCCCCAGCGCTCGGCCAGCATGCTGACCAGTTGCATCCCGCGCCCGGACTCGTCGGTGTCCTCCGCGTCGCAGACGAAGGGCAGCTCGTGACCGTCGTCGGCGACCTCGCACAGCAGCGCGGACCCACGGACGAGCCGCAACCCGATGGCCCCCGCCCCGTGCTTGAGCGCGTTGGTCACCAGCTCGCTGACCAGCAGTTCCACCACTTCGATCAGTTCGCCGAGGCCCCAGGCGCGCAGCGTCTCCCTGGTCTGGGCGCGGGCGTAGGGAACCGCGCGCGCCTCCGATTCCAGGCCCCAGGAGGCCACGTCCGACTCGGGGATCCCGTCCAGGCCGACCGCGAGCAGCGTAATGTCCTGCGGGCGCTTCTCAGGCACGAGCGCCGCCAGCACCGCGTCGCAGGCCGGTTCCAGCGGCTCCGGAGCGGGGCCCAGCACCGCGCACAGCGCGGCAGTCCCGTTCCGCCCGAGCAGCGCCTCGGTGCACAGCACCAGGCGTGACCCGTCCACGACCTCGAACTCCGCCGTCTGGTAGGCGTCCTCGAGCCCGATGGGCGCCCCGCTGGGCACATCGAGTGGCCGGGCTTCCCCGCCGACGACCAGGACGGGCGGTACGTGCCCCGCGTTGGCGACCGCGCAGATCCTGGCCACCGGGTCGTACACCGCGTAGAGACAGGTGGCGACGTAGGCCTCACCGAACTGCCTGGCGAGTTCGCCGAGCCGCCGCAGCAGCCGGTCCGGACGCAGGTCCTGCGTGGCCAGGATGCGTACGGCCGTCCGGAACTGGCCCATGATCGCGACCTCGAGCGGGGCTGAGCCCGGCCGCCCGATCCCGATGACGTCGCCGATCACGATGGCCAGCCGGCTGCCCGGCAGCGTGATCGTGTCGAACCAGGTCCCCCCGGCCTGCCCTGCCGGACCGGCCGGGAGGTGGCGGTAGCTGACGCGCGCACCGGTGACCTGCGGCGGCCGCCCGGGCAGCAGGATCCGTTGAAGATCCCGCGCGACCCCGGCCTCGACGGCCTCCCGGACCTCCAGGATCGCGCGGGTACTGCGCAGTTGGACCAGATCGTCGTCGATGCTCATGCCGGCACCGCCCGATGGACAGGTCTGTGATCGAGGAACGCAGATCGTTCCTGCTTCATGGCTCTCTAGCCCCTCCCGGAGGGTACGGGCCGCCGCACACGGAAGACGGGGTCGTCCGCGGGCCACCGGTGGCACCTGAGCCGTTCGGTGGGCTGCGTTCCGGGCGCGGGTCCCTCCCTCCGAGTAGCCCATGTGCAAGGCGCCCGGAAACCCGCGGTGAACAGGACGCTACATCGCGTCACCCTCACCCGTCCCCCGAACTCGTTGAGTCGTCCAACAGAAGCTGGACGACTCAACGGAGCAGGGTGCGGACGAGGGCGCGGGCGTAGGGCTGGGGGTCGACGGGGAGGCGGGCCGTTTCCACGAGGGGACCGGGGCCGGCGACGAGGGTGAGAAAGGCATGCTGCTGGCAGCCGCCGAGCAGCGCCGCGGCGAGGAACGGGGGCTCGGCACCGGCGTCGATGCGCCCGGCCCGCTGTTCGGCCTCCAGATAGGCGATCAGCCCGGCGTGGCCCTGCGCCGGGCCGCCGGGGACCGCATTCGCCGGGGCCTCGCGGGCGGGGCCGCCGTCACGCAGCCAGGCGAGCAGGCCTCGGTCGCCGAGCGCGGGACCGGTCATCGGCAGCAGTTCGCCGAAGAAGAGGACGGCGGCGGTGGCCAGCCGGGTGAGGTTGTCCTCGACGGTGTTCTGGCCGGCCGAGGAGAGCAGTTCCAGCATCGCGTCCCTGATGCTCGAGGTCACCTCGGCGATCGCGCTGCCGAACAGTGCGGTCTTGTTGTCGAAGTGGTTGTAGAGGCTGCCCTCCGACACTCCGGCGGTGCGGGCGATCTCTTTGGTGGTCGCAGCCGTCACACCCCGTTCCTTGATCACCTGAACGGTGGCGGCCAGGATCCGCTCACGCATGGATTCGGCCAAGGGATGCTCCTAGAATTGAGTGGGTGCTCACTCAAAATTGTACACGCGAAAGCGGTGTGATGGAGAACACGGAACCTCAACGGCCCCATCGGGCGTCCTACCTGTAGGGATGCCACCGCAGAGGTGGACATGCGCCCGCTCGTGGAAACTCCCACGAACCCCTCGGCCCACCCGCCATGCGAGGCCCGAGAGCGCCCCCTGATCGGTACTTCGACCCAGGGATCGGCTCCCGGTATGCCGACCTGGCCTTTGGAGGCGGAGCGTCCGTCTCGGATACACCTTTGATTCGGAGTGATGATGAGCTCTGTCGCCACGCCCGTACGTCCGGCGGTCAGCCCCGAGAACACCGAGCGCTACGAGCGCGACGTCCTTCCCTACGCCCAGCCCCTGTTCGTCAGCGCCGTCCGCATGACCCGCAACAGCGCGGACG
>JAOPYM010000420.1 GCA_025964615.1 Actinomycetes bacterium | reverse complement strand
GCGGCACAACCGCTCCCCGCGGCGGTGACGGCTTGGCGGTAGATGTGGTCGACCACGTCACCCGAGGCGAACACGCCGGGAATCTTGGTCTCCGTCGTCGGGGACTTGACCAGCAGGTAGCCCTCGTCGTCGGTGTCCAGCTGACCGGCGAACAGCTCGCTGCGCGGGTCGTGGCCGATGGCGATGAAGAGCCCGGTGGCCTCGAGGGTGGTCTCCTCGCCGGTCTTCACGTTCCGGAGCCGTACGCCGGAGACCTTCTGCTCGCCGATCACATCGACGACCTCGCTGTCCCAGGCGAACTTGATCTTCTCGTTGGCGAAGGCCCGATCCTGCATGATCTTGCTGGCCCGCAGCGTGTCGCGGCGGTGCACGATCGTGACGGACCTGGCGAACCTGGTGAGGAAGGTGGCCTCCTCGACGGCGGTGTCGCCGCCGCCGACCACGACGATGTCCTGGTCGCGGAAGAAGAATCCGTCACACGTGGCACACCACGAGACGCCCCGCCCGGAGAGTCGCTTCTCGCTCTCCAGGCCGAGCTTCCGGTAGCCGGAGCCGGTGGAGATGATGACCGCGTGCGCCCGGTAGACGTCGTCGCCGACCTTGACGATCTTGGGGTTGGCGGTGAGGTCGACCTCGGTGACGTCGTCGGTGATGAGCTCGGTGCCGAAGCGCTCGGCCTGCTTGCGCAGGTTGTCCATGAGGTCGGGACCCATGATCCCGTCGGGGAAGCCCGGGAAGTTCTCGACGTCGGTGGTGGTCATCAAGGCCCCGCCTGCGGTGACCGAGCCCTCGAACAGCAGGGGCTTCAGGTCGCCACGCGCGGCGTAGATCGCGGCGGTGTAGCCCGCCGGTCCGGAGCCGATGATGATGACGTTGCGGACGTCGGTCATGGATGAGCCTTCCTCGGGTGGGCGCTCGTGAGTCGGGCCGCCCGAACGCGGCCGTATCAGTTGGCGTCAACAGATCCTAAGCCCCGCACATTCCCGGGCGCTCGCACCGCCGTCAGCGGGTGGTGTGGAGCTCCGTGATGAGCTTGCAGTCGGCGCCCAGGACCCGTACATCCAGGCCATTGGGCCGGCTGTCGGGCAGCACGACCAGCGTGGCCGGCACCCCCTCGAAGCGCGCGTCGTCGACCAGCAGCGGCTGGACCCCGCCCGCCGTCACGACCACGCACTCCGCGAGCGATGCGGCCGTCCCGCCGGCCGCGTTCGAGCTCTGGTCGGTGCTCTGGGACTTCAGGGTCTGCAACGTCCTGTGCGAGTTCGCGAGGGTGGCGGTGAGCTGCGGTCCGAGGGTCGCCGCATGGTAGTCGGTGTGGCTCGACACGGACGGATAGATACCGAGCGCGTGCCGCGCCAGGGGGGCGTTCGCGGGGTTGTCCGCGCCTTCGGGCGGGGACATGGCCTTGCTGTCGGCGGCGCTCATGTGCGAGTGCAGCATCGCGTTGCCGGCCAGGGCTCCGCCGCCCACCACGACGACCACGGCGGCGGCCGCGGACAGCATGAAGAGGGATCTGCGGCGCGAGGACGTGCTCCGGGCGGGCGACGCGGCCTCCGCGAGGATCGCCGCGTCGATACGGGCGGCCAGTTCGGCGGGCAGCGGTGGCAGGGGCGCCTCGGCGAGTATTCGGGAGACCTCGGTCAGCTCCTCGCTGCGGTCCCGGCAGTCCGGGCAGCTCAGCAGGTGGGCGTCCGCGGAGGCGGCTCGTTCGCGGTCGAGCAGGCCCTCGGCCAGATCGGCCAGGGTGTCGTAGTCAAGATGTGTGCTCTTCACTGGGCGTGCCACCTCCCTTCTCCGTAGTACCTCCGACGTTCCAGCCTTCCGAACGGTTCCGGAGATGACCGAGAAGTGGGGCGAGTCTCGCCCGGCCGCGTGCGCACCGGCTCTTGATCGTGCCTGGCGGAACCTCGAGGACCCTGGCCGCCTCGTCCACCGCGTACCCCATCATGTCCACCAGGACGAGGGCCGCCCGCTGCTCGTACGGCAGCTGCCGCAGGGCGTCGCTGATGTCGAGCGCCAGTTCGTGGGCGAGCGTCGGGTCGGGGCTCTTGGGGGCCACGGCGTCGAAGGTGGCGTCGTCGCTCATGTTCACGACCGGCCGGAGCGTACGGCGCCGTATCCGGTCGAGGCAGGCGTTGACGACGATGCGGTGCAGCCACGTGGTGACGGCCGCGTCCCCGCGGAAGCGGTCGGCGGCCCGGTAGGCGGACAGGAACGCGTCCTGCAGCGCGTCCGAGGCCTCCTCGGGATCGCCCAGCGTGCGCAGCGCCACCGCCCACATGCGGGCGCGGTGCCGCCTGACGATCTCACCGAACGCGTTGGGATCGCCGGCCGCGTGCTGGGCGAGCAGGTCCTTGTCGGAGAGCGGTCCGGGTACGAGCTGGGTCTTCCGCGAGCTCATGAAGGCCATGTGCTCAGCCCGGGGTCCCGTAGACGGCGATCTCGCTGATCTCTGCCTTGAAGCCGGCGGGAGGCTTGGTGAACCAGAGGAGCAGGTACTGACCACGTACGTCACTTCGACCACGGAGGGTAACCGTTCCGGTGGCTGGAGTGACATGGTTGATGGCGCGCAGGGAGCTGAGTGCGGTCGAGGTGCCGATCCGCAGCGACAGGGTGGCCCCGCCGGTGCCCGGGATCGTCACGACGACGTGGTCCACCGAGACCGGCTTGCCCATGTCGAGCAGGATTCCCAGGCCCTTCTCGAAGAGCCCGAAGTTCGGCGAGGTGTAGTGCTGCGACACCCACGATGTCGACGTGTCGCCATCGAAGACGTTGCCGGGGCTCTTGCCGATCGTGGTGTCGTGGTGCCCCGGATAGGCCTCCTCGACGCCCGTCGCGGACGCGATCTGGAGAGTGGTGTCCGTGGCGGCAGGGGAGGCCGAGGCTCCGGTCTTGATGATATTGGGGTTGGTGCCCTTGGACGGGGCTGAGCCCTGGCTCAGCTGCCAGCCGCCGATCACGACGACGAGCGCGGCGACGCAGGCGGCCGCGATGAACAGCGGCTTCTTGTTGCGCGGCTCGTCGTCATAGTCATCGGCGCGGGACGGCAGCGCCCTGGTCCGGTCCGGCGGCGGCGGGGGTACGGGTCGTACCGGCGGTGCCGCATGGGCGGCCGGGCGGGAGATCACCGAGGGCGGCGGGCTCGGGGCGGGACCCGAGAACAGCGGGAGCGGCACGCGCGGCACCTGCGACAGCGCCTCCGCCAGGTCTCCCGGGGAGGTCGTACGGGCGACCCCCTGGAGCCCCAGAGCACCACACACGATCATGTCGAGCGCCTGGGGCACACCGGGCCGCAGCCGGCCGGGCGCGGGCACCTGTCCGTCCTTCTCCGGCGCTTCGGGGAGGTCGCAGAGGCCGACGCCGGCCCAGTGACCGGTCAGGGCGGCGTACAGCAGGCAGGCCAGGCCCTGGGTGTCGGCCAGCGCGGCCTGGCTCCGGTCGACCTCGCGGAGCGCGGCGTCCACGCCGAGACCGAGGATCTTCACGGTGCTGCCGGTGGTCCAGTACAGGCTGCGCGGTGTCAGGCACAGGTGGGCGAGACCGGCGAGGTGCGCGGCGGCGATGGCCTCGGCGGCCTCGCCGAGGAGGGCCGCCGCTCTGCCGGGTTCCAGCGGCCCGCGCCGGGCGATCATCTGCTCGAGCGTCTCGCCGTTGACCCACTCGCTGACGACGTACGCCAGCTCACCGCTGTCGTCGGCGTCGAAGACCTGCGTGAGCCGGGGGTCGTTGAGCCGGCTGGCGGACCTGGCCGCGGTGACGACCTCGGCGGTACGGGTGAAGTCGGGGGCGAAGGTACGGACCGAGACCGCGCGGGCGAGGATCTCGTCGATCGCCTTCCACAGTGTGGAACCGTTCGACACACTGACCCGTTCCTCGAGCCGGTAGCGACCGGCGAGGCGGGTGCCTGGTTCGATGATGGACGTGCTCACGGCATCGTCCTGCACAGGTGATCGCGTCCCATCTCGAATGGCGCCGCCGAACCTCCCCCGCCCGGACCCGCGAGAGTCGTCCGGCAAGCCGTGGTTCCCAACATGGTAATGGCTTGTCCCTATGTCTAGGTCGGCTTCTTGCTGGGCGTGTTCGGCCGTTTCGTGCGGAGGGGCGATACTACCCCGCTCGGGGTAGCAGCCGCTTGGTGAGGGTACTGACCATTGTTTCGACTTCGGAGACCCGTAGCAATTTGGCGGTGACCAGGTACAACACCCCGCCGATGGCACTGCCTGCCACCAGGGAGAGCAGGGCTCCGAGCATCCCGGCGCCCAGCCACCGGTTCACGGCGAGGTGGATCGCATAGGCGACCAGACCGGTCGGAACGGCCGCGATGATCAGTTTGAGGTGGGTGCCGATGATCCGCTTGCCGTCCAGGCCGCCGAGTCGCAGCCGCAGGATCGACCAGCAGAGGATCACCCCGACGAGCTGGGCGACCACGAAACCGGTGGCGAGGCCGACCACGATCCACTCGGCGGGCAGGGTGCTGTAGAGGGTGAAGGAGACCGCGACGTTCACCCCGACCGTGCAGAACGCGACGAACGCGGTCGTCTTGGTGTCCCGGTAGGCGTAGAAGACCCGCAGCATCAGCTGGTACGCGGAGAACGGCAGCAGCCCGAGTGCGAACATCTGCATGACGTGACCCATGATCGTCGCGTCGGCGATGCTGGTCGAGCCGTGTGCGAGCAGCAGCACGGTGACGTCCACGCCCAGCGCCACCATCAGCGCCACCGCCGGGATCATGATCACTGAGGAGAGCCGCAGACCGCTGGAGAAGTCGTCCTTGACCAGGTCCCCGGCACCCTCTGAGGCGTGCTGGCTCATCCGCGGCAGCAGGGCTGTGATCACCGACACGGCGACGATCGCGTAGGGGAGCTGGAAGAGCTGGTAGGCGGTGAAGTAGGCGGTGAAACCGTGCCCAGGGGCCCTGCCGCCGGCCGCGTTGGCCAGCGCGGTGGTGACGGCGAACCCGATCTGGGTGGCGATGACGTACACCAGCGTCCAGCCGGCCATCCGGCCGATCCCGCTCAGCTCGCCCGTGCGGAAGTCGAACCGGGGCCGCCAGCGGAAGCCGACCGCCCGCAGTGAGGGCCACAGCGCCAGGGTCTGCAGCACGATTCCGCCGGTGGTGCCCAGCGCGAGGAGCAGCTTCTCGGTCGAGGTGATGTTGTCCGGGGTCGTGGTCCCGGTGGCGATCCCCAGGAAGACCCCGGCGATGGCGATGACCACGACGTTGTTGAGCACCGGAGCCCACATCGGGGCCGCGAACCTGTTGCGGGTGTTGAGGATCGCCCCGGCGAACGCCCCGATCCCGTAGAAGAAGATCTGTGGCAGGAAGAACTCGGCGAACAGGATGGCGAGGTCCCGCTTGGCGCCGGTGTAGCTGTGGCCG
Organism: Actinomycetes bacterium; assembly: GCA_025964615.1. GTDB lineage: Bacteria > Actinomycetota > Actinomycetes > Streptosporangiales > Streptosporangiaceae > RYN-227. The sequence goes on along the minus strand of JAOPYM010000420.1, from coordinate 7,570 downwards.
TAGATGTCGATGAGTACCGGGGCGAGCAGCACCGCGATGACCGTCAGTGCCGCCAGGAAGATCACGGCGATGCTGAAGAGCCGCTGCTCGTACTGTTCGCCGTACGCCCGGTCCCGTTCCCGGGCTCGGACGATCAGCGGCACGATCACGCTGGTCAGGATGCCGCCGAGGAGCAGGTCGTAGACGATGTTGGGCACCGTGTTGGCGGTGTTGTAGACGTCGCCGAGCGCGTGGGTGCCGAACGCCACGGCCAGCATCGCCGTCCGCAGGAAACCGGTGAGGCGGGAGGCGATGGTGCCGACCGCCATCACCGCGCCGGAGCGGAGCAGGCTGCTAGACCGCTCCTGGGTGTCCGTCATGGGGGCCCTCCGTCTCCCTGCGCCGCCGCCTGGCCCGTACCGCCCGTACACCGACTCCGAAGAAGATTACGGCAAGCCCGCCACCGGTGATGAGGAGCGCGGGAAGCCCCAAGCCGTTCGTATCAATATGAACGATCCGAACCGGTCCTATCGCATGTTTCCCGTCGGGGGTCAGTACCTGGACCTCGACATCGGTGATGCGGTTGACCGAGGCCTCCATCGGCACCGGGACGGTGTCGAGACCGTGCGGCGGGATGGTTCTGACGCCGCCGACGATACAGGGGGCCTGGAAGCGCCCGCTGCAGACCTGCAGGGCCTGCTGAATCGTCGACCTGATCCACAGCTTGACCCGGATGGTCTCGTTGAGCCCGTTGGAGATGCTGAACGGGACGACCCCGGACCTGCCGACCAGCCGCCGTGAATCCTGACCGCCCCCCTGGCCGAACTTCACGCTGTCGACCAGCACGTTGAGCTGCTTGTTCATGGCGTCGAGGGCGCTGAGGCCCTGCACGCGGGACGTGCGCCAGTACGACGACGAGGCGTTCAGCACGCCGGTGACGAAGTCGTTCCTCGGCGGCAGGTAGATGTTCCCGAAGTTCCTGGCCCGATCGTTGGTGTTCAGGACGGCGTTGACGTAGTCGGAGTTCAGCTCGCGGGCCGCGTCGGCACGGGTGTATTGCTGCAGGGTCCGGGCGTCCGCGGTACGGGCCGTGGCCACGCTCTGCAGGCTCACCGACTGCAGCCACGGGGCGTGGGAGCTCCAGCTGAGAAGCTCCTTGGCGAAGGTCGGAGAGGGGTTCCAGCGCCGGTCGGCGGGTGCGACGACCAGGCTCCGCTGCTGGGTGGGCCGCTCGGAGGTCATCATCGCGGTCTCGGCCAGGAACCGCTGCTCGGCCAGGGTCTGCGCGGTCGTCGAGCCGGTGTCCCCGCTGATCACGGAGGCGATCACCGAGTCGTACGCCACCGCCGTCCGCGTGCCCTTGGAGGTGTGCACCGTGCTGGTCGCGTCGGGGGTATAGGTCAGGTTCGGGTCCGGGGCCAGGGCGGCGCTGCTCAGCAGGAACGTGGTCGGCCCGTGACCGGCCAGCTGGTTGAGGGTTTTCTGGGTGGCGAGCCCGTCGGCCGGCCACGAGATCGCCGGTCCCGAGGAGGGACCCAGAAAGGTGGTGGTGGGCTGGCGCAGGTTGTAGGCCTGGTCGAGCTGGGCGGTCGCGCCCTGCCGCACCAGTGCGACCGCGTCGGGGTCGGCGTAGGGCGTGGGGAAGTACGACGCCGCCACCGCCCGCACCGTACCCAGCCAGCTCTGGGCGTCGGGACTGGGCTTGGCACCCCCTGCCTGGGCCGTGTACGGCTTGGTCATGAGCTGCGCCTCGGAGACCAGAAGAGGATCGATCGCCCAGGTCACCGGGGTCTTGCTGTGCGCGGCAGCGGAGGTGAGCACTTCAAGGCGCCCGCTCGGCTTGAGGGCATTCGCCAGGTCGTCGTCGGTGAAGTCGTTGCCGGCGAGCTGGTGCGGCCGGTCGATCAGCGGCCACACCCACGCGATCTTGGTCTTCTTGACCGCGTTCATGTTCTTGGGCACGAAGGTCAGGAAGGTCGGCAGTTCGGCCAGCCGGCCCGCGGCGTCGGAGACCGTGACCGAGATCGGATAGACCCCGAAGGCCTTGTACTGCAGGGCGGTGGCCTTCACCTGGAGGCTCCAGACCTTTGTTGCGCCGGCCGCGATCGGCCCAGGGAGCTGTGCCATCTTCGACACCCTGGGCGGGGTGGGCCGGGCCGCGCCGAGTTCCGCGCGGCTGCTGAGCGGGATGGGTGAGGAGTGCAGGGCGACCACGAGGCCGGACAGCGGCTGCCCGGTGGCGTTCCTGACGACCCCCTTGATGGTCACCGTGGAGTCCGGCCCGACCGCGGGCTTGGGGTCGATCTTGGTGAACGAGAGCTTCACCCCGGTCTCGGCCGCCCGGCCGCGGGACGCGCGGGCCGCGGCCAGCCGGGGACCCGCCGTCTTCTTGGCGCCCGCCAGGGCCGTGGTCTTCACAGGGGCCCCGCTGGTCCCTGCCAGGGCGGGCCCCGCCGCGAACACGGGCAGGAGCAAGGCCACACCGAGAGCGGCGCGCACTCTCACGTCGTGTCCGCCCGAGGGTCGATCGAACTCACGCGCTCGATCGTAGTGACTTATCCGTGCGGTCTGGTCGTAGTCGCCCGCCGGAGGGGCCGGGGGGCGGCGTGCAGATCGATCGGCTTGGCGCCGCAGATCGCGTAGAGGTCCAGGGTTCTGATGCCGAGCGCGGTGGACGGCTCCCCTGTGGCGGTGTAGACGACATCGTCCACTCCCAGGTCGTCGATGACGTCCTGATCGATGAAGATCGGCATGTCGTCGGGCAGCAGCAGCGGGCAGACCAGGCTGGCGGCATAGTCGGTGGTGGCGTTGATCAGGTCGGCACCCGCGGTACGGACCGTACGGGCGTCGAGTGCCTCCCGCAGGCCACCGAACCGGGGAGTGGATCCCGCGCGCATGATCACCACGGAGAGGTGGTCCGGGAACGCTGATGCGCGCGGCACCACCGTGAAGACGCGGGTGACGAGGCAGCGCCCGGCGGGCAGGCCGAGTGCTTCGGGCAGCTCGTCGGCGTTCGCGATGGCGCGGGGAAGTCGTACGATCTCGTGATGGGTCTCACGCTCCAGGAGCATGCGATGGATGGCGAGTGCGTCCTTCATCGTGGTGAAGTCTCCTCCGCCCCTGTAGTTGGCGTGTCCAGAACGTAACTCGGGCATAGCACCGTGTGAAGCCCCTCTCCGTTCATCTGGATTCATCTAGCTCATCTAGCAAGGACTGGCAGTGCCCAACGACGACCTGACCCAGGAGCAGCGCGCAGCCATCACGGAGCTGCTGCACCGCGCGGTACCGCCTGTTGCCGACGAGCTCGGCCGGCGGTTCGCCGCCGCCGGTCATGCGCTCGCCCTCGTGGGCGGGCCCGTACGGGATGCGCTGCTCCGCCGGGAGAACAACGACCTGGACTTCACCACCGACGCGCCGCCCGCGCGGATCCTGGAGATCATCGAGGGCTGGGCCGACGCCGTGTGGACGATCGGGATCGAGTTCGGCACGGTGGGTCTGCGCAAGGGGGGCCATCAACTCGAGGTTACGACCTACCGGTCCGAGTCGTACGACCCAAAATCCCGCAAACCCGAAGTTTTCTATGGTAATTCGCTGGAAGAAGATCTGCGCAGGCGGGACTTCGCCGTAAACGCTATGGCTTACACACTTCCAGGACATGTATTCGTAGACCTGTTCGGGGGTCTCACGGACCTGCAATCCCGGGTAATGCGCACGCCCGGCCTGCCGGCGGACTCCTTCGGCGACGACCCGCTCCGGATGCTGCGGGCGGCCCGGTTCACCTCCCAGCTGGGCTTCACCGTCGACCCTTCCGTTGTGGACGCGATGAAGGACATGGCCGGCCGCATCGAGATCGTCTCCGCCGAGCGGATCCGCGACGAGCTGTCCAAGCTGATCTGCGGCGCCTTCCCCCGGGAGGGTCTGGCGGTCCTGGTCGACACCGGGCTCGCCGCCCACGTCCTGCCGGAACTCCCCATGCTCCAACTGGAGATCGACGAGCACCACCGGCACAAGGACGTCTACGATCACTCGCTCATCGTCCTCGAGCAGGCCATCGAGCAGGAGGAGGCGGGTCCCGACCTGGTGCTGCGCCTCGCCGCGCTGCTGCACGACATCGGCAAGCCCAAGACCCGGTCCTTCGAGGCCGGCGGCCGGGTCTCCTTCCACCACCACGAGGTGATCGGCGCCAAGATGACCAAGGCCAGGCTGACCGCGCTCCGGTACCCGAAGGAGATCATCACCGACGTGTCCCGGCTGGTGGAACTGCATCTGCGCTTCCACGGGTACGGGACCGGCGAGTGGACCGACTCGGCCGTACGCCGGTACGTCCGCGACGCCGGGCCGCTGCTGACCCGGCTGCACAAGCTCACCCGCGCCGACTGCACCACCCGCAACAAGCGCAAGGCCGAGCTGCTGTCGCGCACCTACGACGACCTCGAGGCACGGATCGAGCGCCTTGCCGCCGAGGAGGAACTGGCCGCCATCCGCCCCGACCTCGACGGCAACGAGATCGGCGAGATCCTCGGCATCCCGCCCGGCCCCATGATCGGCAAAGCCCACAAATTCCTCATGGAGGTCCGCCTAGACCAGGGCCCCATAGGCAAAGAAGCCGCCGCCGCCCTCCTCCGAGACTGGGCCCGCACCAACCTCAACCTTGCTTGACCGTTGACTCGTGGCGTTTCCCGCACCGTCTCGCGAAAAGGTGCGGGAAACGCCACGAGTCAACGGATGCACAAGGAGCGGTGGGGCAGTATGTGCGGCTCGGTGGTGCGGGGGCGGGTTAGGTTGGCTGGGGTTGTCGATGAGCTGAGGGGGAGGCCGGGTGTCACCGGAGGAGATCGAGGGGTTGCTGGCCTTCGACCGGCAGCACGTCTGGCATCCGTACGCGCCGATGCCCGCGACCGCGCCGGTGCATCCTGTGGTGTCGGCGTCGGGGGTACGGCTCACGCTGGCGGACGGCCGGGAGCTCATCGACGGGATGTCGTCCTGGTGGGCGGCCGTCCACGGTTACAACCACCCCGTCCTGAACGCCGCGATCACCGACCAGCTCGGCTCGATGGCGCACGTGATGTTCGGCGGTCTCACCCACCCGCCGGCGGTCCGGCTGGCGTCGCTGCTGGTCGGGCTGACTCCGGCGCCGCTGACCAAGGTGTTCTTCGCCGACTCCGGCTCGGTCGCGGTCGAGGTCGCGATCAAGATGGCGCTGCAGTTCTGGCGTTCCCAGGGCTCGACCTCGCGCAACCGGCTGCTGACCGTACGCGGCGGATATCACGGCGACACCTTCGGCGACATGGCCGTGTGCGATCCCGTGAACGGCATGCACCACCTGTTCGCCGACGTCATGCCCCAGCACGTCTTCGCCGATGAACCACCGCTCGGGTACGACGCCGAACCCGACCCGGCCTATCTCGCGCACCTCGCCGAGCTGGTGCGGACCCATGCCCACGAGCTGGCCGCGATCATCGTCGAGCCGATCGTGCAGGGTGCGGGCGGGATGCGCTTCTACTCACCCGGGTACCTTCGCGCTCTCCGCGAGCTCGCCGACGAGTACGACCTGCTGTTGATCCTCGACGAGATCGCCACTGGTTTCGGCAGGTCGGGGGAGCTGTGGGGCTGCGACCACGCCTCGGTCGTACCCGACATCATGTGCGTGGGAAAGGCGCTGACCGGCGGCTACCTGACCATGGCCGCGACCCTGTGCACGGACCGGGTGGCGCACGGGATCAGCTCCGGTGAAGCAGGCGTCCTGATGCACGGCCCGACCTACATGGCCAACCCGCTGGCCGCCGCGGTCGCGTGCGCTTCGATCGAGCTGCTGCTGTCGCGCGACTGGCACACCGAGGTCGCCACGATCTCCCAGGGCCTCTGCGAAGGCCTGGCTCCCGCGGTCGGTCTCCCCGGTGTTTCCGATGTACGAGTCCTGGGCGCCATCGGCGTCGTCCACACAGAACACCCCGTGGACGTACCGACCGTACAGAAGATCGCAATGGACCACGGCGTCTGGCTCCGCCCCTTCAACCGCCTGATCTACGCCATGCCCCCCTACACCTGCACCCCCGCCGAGATCACCCAGATCACCCAGGCCATGACCGCCGCCGCCCACGCCCTCTAACGCGAAGCCCGAGGTTTGAAGTGGAGTGACATCCGTGCCGAGTATGCCGAGCGTGCCGGAGGTGAGGAGGCCGTCGCGGAACGACGTAAAGAGCTGATGGCCGAGCAGCTCGCCTACCAGGAGGGTCTGGCCGCCGAAGAGGAGTCGGTTCTCGAGGAGGAGCGGGCCGAGTAGGCGAGGGCGGTGAGGACGTAGGCGGCGGTGAGGAAGGCCAGGACGCCGTACGACTTGCCGTCCGTGGGGAGGGCGATGGCGGCCACGGCGGCGGCGCCGACGAAGGTGACGTTGAAGAGCATGTCGTACACCGAGAAGACCCGGCCGCGGTAGGCATCGTCCACCGACTCCTGGACGATCGTGTCCACGCTGACCTTCACCCCCTGGGATACGACGCCGAGCAGGAAGCTCCCGATCAGGAAGCTGAACTGCCGGAACGGGGTCAGCGTCGTCGCCACTGTGAACGCCCCCAGGCCGAGCAGCAGCGAGATCCAGATGTCCTTCCCGATCTTCCGTACGGCCCACGGGGTGGCGACCGCCCCGGCGAAGAACCCGGCACCTGAGACGAGCAGGAAGAACGCAAGTCCGGCCAGCCCTTCCTGTGGGTTGGTGGTGAAGTAGTTGCGGTACAGCAGTCCCGCCATGATGAGGACGATCCCGTACAGGAACCGGTGTGCGGAGATCGCCGCGAGCGCGCGGGCGGTGCGCCGCTGCCGCCAGATGTAGCGGGCTCCGTCGGCCAGGCCGCGCACCACCTCGCCCAGCGCCGCGCTCAGCCGGATCGGGTCGGGTCGCTCGGGTCCCAGCCGGTCCCGGCCCATGGTCATCGCCAGCGCGGACGCGCCGAGGTACGCGGCGGCCGAGCAGACCAGGATGGTCGCCGTACCGTCCTGGTCGGGTCCGAAGATCTGCCGCAGCAGGTAGCCGACCCCGGCGCCGACGAAGGCGATGATCGTGCCGGAGGTGACCGCGAGGGCGTTGGCGGTGACCAGCTCGCGGCGGGCCACCACGTGCGGGAGTGCGGCCGACAGCGCGGACAGGAAGAACCGGTTGACCCCGAGCACCAGCAGCGACGCACTGTAGAGCGCGGCGGTCATGGTCAGCGACGCGGCGACCGCGCCGACGAGTACGGCCCGGACGAGCGGCGACCAGACCAGGATGCGCTGCCGCGACCAGCGGTCGATGAAGACCCCCGCGAACGGCCCGACGATCGAGTACGGCAGCAGCAGTACGGCGAAGGCCACCGCGGCCTTGGCCGGTGAGGTCTGCTGCTCGGGCGAGAAGAACACGTACCCGGCGAGGGCGACCTGGAAGACCCCGTCGGAGAGCTGGCTGATCAGCCGCGTCGCGTACAACCGGCGGAAGTCACGGCTGTGCAGCACCGCGCCCAGCTCGCCAGTCGTCACAAGATCGAACATGCCCGCCCATCCCCGCCACAATCACCAACCCCCTCGTTGAGTCGTGGCGTTTCCCGCACCTGAAGCGCAG
>JAOPYM010000121.1 GCA_025964615.1 Actinomycetes bacterium | reverse complement strand
CACCGTGAAGCGAAATGGTGCGGGAAACGCCACGACTCAACGGTTGTGGGAGGGTGGGAGGGTGGGAGGATGACCATGGATGCGAGCCGGTTTGAGGCGATTGTCGGAGCCGGTGGGGTGATCACTGATCCGGTCCGGCTCCGGACGTACGAGTGCGACGGGCTGACCCATCATCGGGCGACGCCGGGGGTCGTGGTGCTGCCCGAGAGCGCGCAGCAGATCTCGGAGATCGTCAAGGAGTGCCTGCGGCTCGGCATGCCCTACGTCGCGCGCGGGTCGGGGACCGGATTGTCCGGCGGGGCACTCCCCCGGACCGACGGGGTGCTGATCGTGACGGCACGGATGCGGCGCATCCTGTCCATCGACATCGAGAACCAGCGGGCCGTGGTCGAGCCAGGCGTGATCAACCTCGATGTGTCGAAGGCCGCCCGGCCCTACGGGTACTACTTCGCCCCGGACCCCTCCAGCCAGCAGATCTGCTCGATCGGCGGAAACGTCGCGGAGAACTCGGGCGGCGCGCACTGCCTGAAGTACGGCTTCACCTCCCACCACGTCCTGGCCTGCGAGATCGTCTGCCCGGACGGTGAGATCGTGGAGCTGACCAGGGACGGGGCCGGGTACGACCTGCTCGGCGCCTTCGTCGGCTCGGAGGGCACCCTCGGCATCACCACCAAGGTCACCGTACGGCTGACCAGGCTGCCCGAGACCGTGCAGACCCTGCTGGCCGCGTTCGGCTCGATCGAGGCCGGCGGCGAGGCCGTCTCCGCGATCATCGGCGCGGGCGTCGTACCCGCGGCGATCGAGATGATGGACGCACTCGCCATCGAGGCGGCCGAGGCGGCGGTGCACTGCGACTACCCGCCCGGCGCCGGTGCCGTCCTCATCGTCGAGTTGGACGGGCCGTCGGCCGAGGTCGAGCACCAGTTCAAGGACGTGACCCGGATCTGCCAGGAGATGGGCGCCTTCGAGACCCGCATCGCCGCCGACGACGCGGAACGGGCGCTGATCTGGAAGGGCCGCAAGTCGGCGTTCGCCGCCGTCGGCCGGATCAGCCCCGCCTACCTCGTCCAGGACGGGGTCATCCCGCGCACCGCGCTGCCCGGCGTCCTGGCCCGCATCGACGCACTGTCGAGGGAGTCGGGGGTCAGGGTCGCCAACGTCTTCCACGCCGGGGACGGGAACCTGCACCCCTTGGTGCTGTTCGACGACGCCGAACCGGGCGCCGCCGAGCGGGCCGAGGAGGTCTCAGGGAAGATCCTCGACCTGTGCATCGAGCATGGCGGGTCCATCACCGGAGAGCACGGCGTCGGGGTCGACAAGTCCCGGTACATGCCCCGCATGTTCACCGAGGGCGACCTGGACACGATGCAGATGGTGCGCTGCGCGTTCGATCCGGCCGGGCTCTGCAACCCCGGCAAGGTGTTCCCTACGCCCCGCCTGTGCGGGGAGGTCCCCGGCGTCCGCAAGGGCGTACACCCGCTGGTCGAGCAGGGGAAGGCGGACCTGTTCTGATGGTGACGCGAGCGATGTCCGCACTGGCCAAGGTCTGCGGGGACGTACGGGACGGAACGGACGCGGAGGGCGTGCTCGGCGTCGTACCGAAGTACGTGGCGACCCCGGCGAACGTCACCGAGGCCGCCGAGGTCATGCGGGTGGCGGCGGAGCGGGGACTGACCGTCGTGCCGCGCGGAGCCGAGAACAGGCTGGACTGGGGCGCTCCGCCCCGCAGCTGTGACCTCCTGGTCGACACCGCCGGTCTGGACCGGGTCGTGGAGCACGCCGCCGGGGATCTGGTCGTGACGGTCGAGGCCGGGGTGACCATGGAACGGCTGGCGGAGGTGCTGGCCGCCGAGGGCCAGCGGCTGGCACTCGACGTGCCGCTGCCGGGTTCCACGATCGGCGGCACCATCGCCACCGGCGCGGCCGGGCCTTCGAGGCTGCTGTACGGGTCGGTGCGCGACCTGCTGATCGGCGTCACCGTCGTGCGCGCGGACGGAGTGATCGCCAAGGCGGGCGGCAAGGTGGTCAAGAACGTCGCCGGGTACGACCTCGGGAAGCTGTACGCCGGGTCGTACGGCACCCTCGGCCTGATCGCCCTGGCGACCTTCCGGCTGCACCCGATTCCGGCCGCCAGGGCGTATGTGACCTGCGAGGTCCCGGCGGCCGAGGCGCCCGGACGGGTCCAGTCCGTGCTGCACTCCCTCGCGGTGCCGAGCGCGATCGAGGTGGATGCCCCGCAGGGCGGCCCGGCCACGGTGGCCGTACTCCTGGAAGGCGTCCCCGAGGGCATCGAGCCCCGGACCACGGAGGTCGTGCGCCTCCTGAACGCCGACGCCCGGATCAGCCCGCAGCCCCCTGACTGGTGGGGCGCCTACCCGGACGGTGACACCCTCGTGGAGATCTTCGCCCGGCCCGGCGCCTTCCCGCCGGCTCAGGGGAGCGCGCGGTGGTCAGGTACCGGTAAGGGGTATCTGGGCATCCCCGGCGGGACGCCCGGCGCCGAGGTGGCCGCGCTGCTCGGCGGGTTGCGGCGCGATCGCGCCGTGACCGCCGTGGTGCGGTACGCCCCGGAGGCGGTACGGGACGAGATCGACCTGTGGGGGCTGGTTCCGGCACTGGGCCTGATGAAGCGTGTGAAGGATCAGTTCGACCCGGAACACCGGCTGTCCCCCGGCCGGTTCGCAGGAGGCATCTGATGGACCCCGACGAGGTCGGCAAGCTGATCGACGACTGCGTGCACTGCGGGTTCTGTCTGCCGACCTGCCCGACGTACGTCCTGTGGGGCGAGGAGATGGACTCCCCGCGCGGCCGCATCAACCTGATGAAGCAGCACCTGGAGGGCGAGCCGATCGGCCCGGCGATGGCCGGGCACTTCGACGCCTGCCTGGGCTGCATGGCGTGCGTGACCGCCTGCCCGTCCGGTGTCCAGTACGACAAGCTGATCGAGCACACCAGGGCCGAGGTCGAGGAGCAGCACCCGAGGACGCTCCGGGAGAAGGCCCTCCGAGAGACGATCTTCATGCTGTTCCCGTACCCGGAACGGCTCAGGCTGCTGCGCGGCCCCCTGCGCGCCTACCAGCGATCGGGCCTTGAGCGGTGGGTACGGCCCGTACTGGAGCGGCTGTCGCCGGGCCTGGCCGCCATGGAACGGCTCGCGCCGCCGCTCGGCCGGGCCCCCAAGCGGCTGCCCGAGTACGTCAGGGCGCGCGGGACCCGGCGGGCCACCGTCGGGATGCTGACCGGATGCGTGCAGCGCGAGTTCTTTCCCGGCGTCAACGCGGCGACGGCCAGGGTCCTGGCGCTGGAGGGCTGCGACGTCGTCATCCCCGCCGCGCAGGGCTGCTGTGGCGCGCTGTCCCTGCACTCCGGGCGGGCCTCCGAAGCCAGGGAGTTCGCCAGGCGGACCATCGAAGCGTTCGAGGCCGTCGACCTGATCGTCGTCAACTCGGCGGGGTGCGGCTCGGCGATGAAGGAGTACGCGACGCTCCTTGACGGTGAGTGGGCCGAGCGGGCAGAGGCGCTCAGTGCCAGGACCCGGGACCTCACCGAGTTCCTGGCCGAACTGGGTCCCCGCGCGACCCGGCATCCGCTGGAGATCAGCGTGGCCTACCACGACGCCTGCCACCTGGCCCATGGCCAGGGCATCAGGAGACAGCCGAGGGACCTGCTGAGGGCGATCCCGGGACTGGAGCTGCGGGAGATCGAGGACGGCGAGATCTGCTGTGGCTCGGCCGGGACGTACAACCTGCTGCAACCCGAGGCAGCCCGCGACCTCGGCGACCGCAAGGCCGCGAACGTGCACGCGACGAAGGCGCGCCTTCTGGTAGCGGCCAATCCCGGCTGTTCCATGCAGATCGCGACCGCGCTGCGGCGTCGCGGTGAGGACATCGCCGTGGCCCACCCGGCCGAGGTCCTCGACGCCTCGCTGCGTGGTCTCAACCCCTGGGCGTGACCCGGAAGCGGGACTTTCGGATGACTTCCGATAGCTTGTCCGGACGCACGCACCTGGGGTGATCATGGACAACAGCCGCATCTCCGGTTCACACCGGAGGGCCAAGAAGGGCAACGCAGGCCGGATAGGCCTGGCCGGCGGGCTGGCCGGCGTCCTCGGCATCGGCGCGATCGCCGCCGCCATCGTGATCGTTCAGCACCGGCACGCGAGCTCCGGATCGGCGGGCACCGCGGGGGGTGGCACCACCGTGAGCGGCGACGCCACAACCGCGGCCGCGCCGAAGACCGGGCAGGCGCTCAGAGTCGCCACCGCCGACGGCTATACCTACGGGGTCGCCGCGGCCACCGGCGGGACCGCCGACCAGCCGCTGCCCAAGACCGAGACCGCGCCGCCGTCCGGTTCGACGTACGCCTACATCGACTATGTGCTCACCAACACGGGTACGAAGCCGGCGCTGCTCGCCGACCCGTACCCAGGTGACCTGTTCCTGCCGAAGTCGCTGGTGCCCGCCGCGGACCAGGACCGGTGCATGCCGCAGCCGGGTGTCAAGGACGGCTACTGCACGCTGCCCAACGACAGCAAGATCATCGCGTATCTGAACGGGTCGACCCCGCCAGTGACGCAGAACGGCAGCCAGTTCATGCCGGCCGGCGCCTCGTACCTCGTCCGGGTCGCCACCAACGTGCCGGTGAGCACCACCGTCAAGCAGAGCGACCTGTCGCTCTACGTCTGGCAGGCCGTCTACATCCCCGACCGCAAAGCCGTCGCCGTCCCCTTCGCCTAAGCCCGAGCGGGCCGCGCCGTCTGGACTGAGGAGCGAGGGAGCCCGGGCGGGCCGCGTCGTCTGGACTGAGGAGCGAGGGAGCGTAGCGACTGAGTGACGAGGGAAGACGGCGCGTCAAGGCCCGCGAGGCGCCGTGCCGGAGGCGCGGCCATGTCACGTAAAACCGATGTCCTGATAAGCCAGGTCGTAGAAGCCCCGCGCCCCGACGTTGGCGAGGTCGGCGCGGCAGGCGACCAGTTGCGGGCGCTGGTAGAGCGGCAGCACGCTCGCCTGCTGCCAGACCAGCCGGTCCGCCGCGTTGGCCAGCGCCCTTGCCTTGTCCGGATCGGGTTCCTCGATGGCCCTCGACATCTGGGCGTCGAGCTGCGGCGACCCCGCGCGAGCAAAGTTCTGCTGGATACGGCCGCCGCGTGGCAGCGCGAAGATGGACTGGTTCGACGATACGGGGAACGGGTTGCCGAGCCAGGAGAACGGCATCAGGTCGAAGTCCCCTGTCGAGGCGTACCGGTCGAAGAAGTCGTCGACGGGTACCGTCCGGATCTCGGTCCGTACCCCTATCTCGGTGAGCATCGCCTGGATGATCTCCGCCTCCTGGCGGCCGGCGGGCGCCCCGGAGGGCACGGTCAGCCGCAGCGCGAGGGTACGGGCGCCCTTGGCCCGCACGACGCCGTGCAGCCGCCACCCGGCCTCGTCGAGCAGCCGCCTGGCCCGCCCCGGGTCGTATCCGCCGAGGTCTCCCGAGTTGTCGCGATAGCCCTTCTGGGTGTTCATGAAGAAGTGGTTGCCGAGCACCCGCACCGGCCAGTCCAGGCCCTTCAGGTCGGCGCCGGCGATCGCCGTGCGGTCGATGCCGAGCGTGATGGCCCGCCGTACCCGGGGATCGGCCAGCAGCGGCGAGGCCGTGTTGAAGGTGAGCTGCCGCCAGTCGGGGCCGCCCGCGCGCCGCACCACGGTCCCCTTGACCCCCCGCACCCTGGCGTACGCGTCGGCGTCCGCGCCGATGTCGAGGAGGTCCACCTCGTGGTTGGCGAACGCCCCGGGCATCGCCGCGGCGTCCATGCCGCGGAACGCGATCGCGTCGAGCTTGGCCGGCCTGCCCCACCACCGAGGGTTCCTGACGATCGTGATCGTCTTGGCGCTACGGTCGATGGCGCCGAGCGTGAACGGCCCGGCCGTCTCGGGCAGCCGGTTCAGCCAGCCGCGGTTGAAGACGGCCGGATCGGTGTCGGTCCGTGCCGGGTAGAGCGGGCTGAACAGCGCGGCCCAGTCCGCGAACGGGCGGGCGAAGGTGACCACGGCCTGCCGGTCGTCCCTGCCGCGTACGACCTTCTGGATCTGGTCGTAACCGGTGGCCGAGGCGATCTGGAAGCGCGGGTCACGCCCGGAGAGCGCGGCGGCCTGCGCGGCCAGGTCCCGGTAGGTGATGAGGGTGCCGTCGGACCAGGCGGCCTTCGGGTTGAGGGTGTAGGTGACGGTGTTCCTGGTCGCCTTCGTGCCGGTGAGGTAGTCGGGGTCAGGGTGCGAGACCCCCAGTTCGTCGGAGCGCATCAGGTACGGCAGCACCCCTCGCGTGACCAGGTCCACGGCGCCTCTGGCCCCGTTGGCCTGGGTGAGGTTCCACTGGGCGGGGAACTCCGGCACCGGCCAGCGCAGCGTCCCGCCGGTCTTGAGCGCCTCGCGCGGCATCGGATCGATGTCGTACGCGGCAGGGGCGCCGGAGGTCTGCCCGGCCGAGTCCGTCCCCGCGCAGCCGCTCAGCAGCAGCACGGCCGCCAGGATGACCTGAATCCTCATCGGATGAGTCCTTCGGAGTAGTGGCAGGCCACGGACTGGTCTGCGCCTGCGCCTGCGCCTGCGGGCCGGAGCCGTGGCTCTTCGGCCGCGCAGCGTTCCCGGTCGGCGGCGCCCAGTTCGGTGTGCAGGGGGCAGCGGGCGCGGAACCGGCAGCCGGCGGGCGCCCGTGCGGGACCCGGGGGGTCACCGGGCAGCAGGACCCGGCTCCTGCCCCGTTCCAGGCGCGGGTCGGGCACCGGGATCGCCGACAGCAGTGCCCTGGTGTACGGGTGGGCCGGTGTTCCGTAGACGGCCTCGACGGACCCGATCTCGGCGATCCGGCCCAGGTACATCACGGCGACCCGGTCCGCGAGGTGCCTGACCACGGCCAGGTCGTGGGCCACGATCAGGTACGCCACGCCGAGGTTCAGCTGCAGGGTCGCGAGCAGGTCCATGATCCCGGCCTGGACCGAGACGTCGAGGGCCGACACCGGCTCGTCCAGCACGATCAGGCGCGGCCGCAGGGCCAGGGCGCGGGCGATGCCGATCCGCTGCCGCTGCCCGCCGGACAGACCCCGGGGGAACCTGCCTGCGAAGTCCGGGTCGAGGCCGACGAGGCCGAGCAGCTCGCAGACCCGGCGCTCGACCTCCGGCTCGGCGACGCCGTGCGCGCGCAGTGGCTCGGCGAGCAGGTCGGCGATCCGCATCCGGGGGTCGAGGGCCGCCGCCGGGTCCTGGAAGACGATCTGCAGGTCCCGTCGCAGCTCCTGGCGGGCCTGCCGGGGCAGCGCGCTCACGTCGCGGCCCAGGACCACGATCCGCCCGGCCTGCGGCGCGGCCAGCGCCAGGATCTCCATGAGGGTGGTGGTCTTGCCGCAACCCGACTCCCCCACCAGCGCGAGCGTCTCCCCGGCCCGTACCTCGAAGTCCACCCCGTCGACGGCCTGTACCGCCCCGTACGCCCGTCGCAGGCCCGTCACCTGGAGGATCACATCGGCCGATCGGGTCCGGCGTACCCCGGGGCCTTCGGCCGGGCGGGGTTGCGGGCGCTGTGGGTTGTGGCAGGCGGCCCGCTCCGTGAGGGACGGCTCGGTGGTCCGGCAGGGGGCGGACGCGTACCGGCAGCGGGGCTCGAACGGGCAACCGGGCGGCAGCGCCCCGGACGGTGGCGGCCCACCGGGGATGGGTACGGGCGGCCCGCCGTCGAGGAGCGGGGTCGCGGCCAGCAGCCCGATGGTGTACGGCATCCTCGGCCGGTAGAAGACCTCCTCGGCGGTCCCCGACTCGACGACCCGCCCCGCGTACATCACGAGCACCCGGTCGGCGAGACCCGCGACCACGCCGAGATCATGTGTGATCATGAGGATGGCGGCACCGGTGGCCTGCCTGGCGGTCTTGAGCACCTCCAGGACCTGGGCCTGCACGGTCACGTCGAGCGCGGTCGTCGGCTCATCCGCGATGATCACCGCGGGGTCGTGCGCGACCGCCATCGCGATCATCACCCGCTGCCGCATGCCACCGGAGAACTGGTGCGGGTAGGCCCGGGCCGCCCGGGCCGCGTCCGGCACGCCGACCAGGTCGAGCAGGTCGAGCGCCCGCCGCCACGCCCGCGACCGGGTGGTCCCGCCATGTGCCCGGACCGCCTCGGCGATCTGGTCGCCGATCCGGTGGACCGGGGTGAGCGCCGACTGCGGGTCCTGGAAGATCATGGCGAGGTCCCTGCCCCGTACCCTCGACAGCTCCCGGTCGGTGCCGCCGAGCAACTCCGCGCCGCGCAGCCGTACCGACCCCGTGACGGTCGCCCGGGCGGGCAGCAGTCCCATGACGGCCAAGCCCGTGACGGACTTGCCCGAGCCCGACTCTCCGACGAGGCCGAGCACCTCGCCGGGCGCCACCGCGAAGCCCACTCCGCGTACTGCGGGGACCTCGCCGAAACGGACCCGCAGATCCCCGACCTCCAGGGCGTTCACGACGCGTCCAGGGCGTCGCGCAGCCCGTCCCCGGCCAGGTTCACGGCGAGTACCACGCAGACCAGCAGCGAAGCGGCCGGTACGAACAGCCACGGCGCGGTCGTCGCCGCCCCCGAGCCGGCGGCGATCACGGTGCCCAGCGAGCTGTCGGGAGGCTGCACGCCGAACCCGAAGTAGGACAGCGCGCTCTCCGCAATGATCGCGGCGCTGACGTTGAGGGTGGCGTCGATGATGAGCAGCGAGGCCAGGTTCGGCAGCAGGTGCCGGAACACGATCCGGGGCGCGGAGACCCCCATGAACCGGGCCGCGAGGACGTACTCCCGCCCGCGCAGTGACCTGGTCATGCCGCGGACCACCCGGGCGGTGACCATCCACAGGAAGCCGGCCAGCAGCACGACCAGCAGCAGGGTGCCGTGGCCGCGGGCCGACTGGGACAGCACCGCGATCACCAGGAAGGCGGGCAGCACGAGGAACAGGTCCACCAAGGCCATCAGGATCCGGTCGGTGCGGCCGCCCAGGTATCCGGCGAAGGCGCCGACGACGGCCGCCAGGCCGGTCGAGACGGTGGCCACGGTCAGCCCGATCAGCAGCGACTTCTGCAGCCCCCGCACGGTCAGGGCGTAGACGTCCCTGCCGCTCGGCGTGGTTCCGAGCCAGTGCGCCGCCGACGGAGGGTCGCGGAATGCGGTGAAGTCGGTGTCGGCCCACGACCAGCGCGTGAACAGCGGCCCTGCGAACGCCAGCAGGAACAGCAGTGCGAGGAGTGCGAAGCCGCTCACTCCGCTCCTGTCTCGCACCATGCGGCGGGCCACCGCCGAGCCCCGGGACGGGATCATCGGCTCACCCGGACCCGGGGGTCGAGGGCCGCCTGTGCGAGGTCGGCGAGCAGCCCGGCGACCAGGACGAGCCCTGCGGCGAACAGGTCGAAGGCGGCGACCGCGTTGACGTCGCCACGGCCGATGGAGTCGATCAGCCACTCGCCCATCCCGTGCCAGCCGAAGATCTTCTCGATGAACACGGCGCCGAGCAGCAGCAGTCCCAGGTTGTAGGCGAAGTAGGTGGTCATCGGGATCACGGCCGTGCGCAGGGCGTGCCTTCGCAGCGCGGTGCCGCGGCGCAGTCCCTTGGCGCGGGCGGTCCGCACGAAGTCCGCCGACAGCACGTCCAGCATCATGCTGCGCTGGTAGCGGCTGTAGACGGCGACCTGGGCGAGCACGATCGTCACGGTGGGCAGCACCAGGTGGCTCAGCCCGTCCTGCCCCGCCCATTGGAAGATCCGGGTGCCGGTCGCGTCGTTGACCTTCTGGGCGCCCATCTGGAGGAGTACGGCCAGGACGAACACCGGGACCGCCAGGACCACGAAGGACGCCAGGGTGATCAGCCGGTCGCTGAGCCGGTACTGGCGGACGGCGCTGCAGGCCCCGAGCGCGACGCCGAGCACGCCGCCGAGCACGGTGCCGATCAGCAGCAGCCGCAGGCTCACCCAGATCCGCCGGCCCAGCTCGCCCGCGACCGGGTCGCCGTCGAAGTCCCGGCCCAGGTCCCCGCGCAGCAACCCGGTCACCCACACCGCGTACCGGTCGGGGAGCGGGGTCCGGTCGTTGAGGTTGAGCTCGGTGAGCCGGGCGTCGATCACCCGCTCGGGGGGTCGCGGGCTGCGGCCCTCGAAGTTCGCACGGGGATGCAGGGCCGTCGCGGCGAGCAGGTAGGCGAGGCTCACGGCCACCACCACCAGCACCACCGAACCCACCGCCCGGCGCAGCACGAACCTCGCCACACACACCCCTCTCGTGACAGGACGCTATTGGAGTATCACGAAACGTAGGGGAAGTGCCGGGCTTTTCACGGTACGGGTCGGGCGGTCGCTCCAGCGCGGGCAGTCACCCCGGCCGAACGGTCACTCCAGCGGGGGCGGTCGCTCCAGGGGGCCGGTCACTCCAAGGGGCCGGTCACTCCAGGGGGGCGGTCACTCCGGCCGGGGTCGTGGGAAGTCCTACCGGAAGGCGATCGTGCAGGCCTGGTCGAGCAGCACGATCAGCTCGTCCGACTCGGCCTCGCCGAGCACCTCGAAGGCGGGCGCGATGAGCGTGTCCGTGAGAACCTCGGCCTGCGCCCGGCGCTCCCGGATCTCATCGGTGACGTCCGGGTACGGCCTGGGCCAGGCGAAGTACTCCGCGTTGGTCTCGCCAGCCGGGATCAGCACGGACCCACCGGCGAGCACGGCCTGCAGCGGGCCGAGCCCGCTCGCCAGCACCGCCACGATGTGCAGCCCACCGCGAAGCTCCCGCAGCACATGAGCGAGCTGGATCACCCGGGCCGGGTCGTCGGCCGGCAGCGGCACGGCCCGCCAGCCCGCGAAGAGCGGGGCACCGAGGACGTCCGCGTTGCCCGCGACAGTGTCGAGCAGTTCGGCGAGCCGGCCGGTCTCGCCGAAGCCGTCGAGTTTCCGGCGCCCGAACTCGTGGGCGACCTGCGCGTAACGGGCGACGGCCGCGTCCGCGGGCAGACCGGAGGCCGCCTCCCACGCGTCCCGCACGGCCTCCGCGGGGAAGAACCCTGCCGCCGACGCGACCACGTCGGCGTCGACCTCGCCGAGCACTCCACAGCGGCCCCTGAAATACGGGGCCCAGCCGGTCAGCCCGGTCTCCATGGCGAAGCCCTTGGCCTCCCGGGAGATCATGAACGCCCCGCCGAGCCTCCCGATCGGGTCCGTCACCGCCGCCGCGACCGCACGCCCATCACTCACGCCCCACCACCCCTCCCAAAACCGAACCGACTTCGAACATCCGACGTTTCCGTTGAGTCGTGGCGTTTCCCGCACCGTTGCTCGAATCGGTGCGGGAAACGCCACGAGTCAACGGAAGGTGCCGTCGGCGACGAGGATGGCGGGGCCGCGGAGATGGGTGCTGGTGGGAGTGATGGTGACGAAGACGTCACCGCCTGGAACGGTGACCCGCCATTCGCCCATGGCATCCCCGGCGGCGGCGACCGCAGTGGCGACGGCACCGGTACCGCAGGAGCGGGTCTCACCGGAGCCGCGCTCGTACACGCGCATCTCCACATGCCGGTCGCCGACCGGGCGGAACAGTTCCACGTTGACGCCGTCCTGGAAGACCGCTGGGTCGAAGGACGGGGCGCGGGTCAGATCGAGGGTGCCGACGGGTTCTGCGATCAGGCAGGCCAGGTGCGGGTTGCCCATGGAGATTCGCAGGCCCTCGTAGGTGCGCCCGGCCAGCTCGGCGCTTCCGGTGCCCTGCACGAGCGAGGGGCCCATATCGACGCTCACATCGCCCGTCGCGCCCAGGGTGACCCTGCGCAGCCCGGCGCGGGTCGCCACCGGCCACTCCCCGGGCGCGGCCAGCCCTGCGTCGACCAGGTATCGGGCGAAGACGCGGACCCCGTTGCCGCACATCTCCGCGATGCTCCCGTCGGCGTTGCGGTAGTCCATGAACCATTCCGCCTCGTCCGCGAAGCCCTCCGAGGCCCCGGCGAAGGCGGCGACCCCGGCGGCCTCCTCGGCCTCGGCGACCTTGGTGCGCACGACCCGCAGCACCCCGTCGGCCCCGATCCCGGCACGCCGGTCGCACAGCGCCGCCACCGTCGCCGGCGTCAGCTCCAGCACCCCGTCCGGATCCGGCAGGATCACGAAGTCGTTCTCGGTCCCATGCCCCTTCACAAACCGCATGATCAGATCCTACGACCCGTTGAGTCGTGGCGTTTCCCGCACCGTTTCACCGTTCGGTGC
>JAOPYM010000411.1 GCA_025964615.1 Actinomycetes bacterium | reverse complement strand
ATCGTGGACGCCGACCGGATCTGGTTCAAGGCCGCCTATGGGCTGGACGGGGTGACTCAGATCGGACGCGACCCCGGCCTGTGTGCTTCGGCGGTCCTGCAGGGCGTACCGCTGGTGATCGACGACACGCTGGCGGACCCGGTGGCACGCGACAACCCTCTGGTAGTGGGAGAGATGGGGGTGCGTTTCTATGCGGCGGCTCCGATCGTCACCGCCGACGGGTACCGGCTCGGTACCGTCAACGTGCTCGATGTCGTGCCCCGGCAGATCACCGACAGCGACGTGGCGACGTTGACCGACCTGGCGGCGCTGGTGATGGACCAACTGGAGTTGCGTCTTTCGGCGCTGGCGATCGTGCGGACCGAACGTGACATGCGCGCGCAGGCCGTACGGGACAAGGCCGAACTGGCGGAGTTCGCCACTACCTTGCAGCGCACACTGCTGCCGCCGGTGCTGCCGAAGATTCCCGGGATGGAGGTCGACTGTCATTTCCAGCCCTCCTCGACCCAGGAGGTGGGCGGCGACTTCTACGACGTGTTCGCCATCGGTGACGGCCGGTGGGCGTTCTTCCTCGGCGACGTGTGCGGCAAAGGGGCCCCGGCGGCGGCGCTGACCTCCCTGATCCGTTACACGCTGCGTGCCGCCGCCCTGCACGACCCGGACCCGGTCGCGGTACTGACGGAACTGAACACCGCGATGTTGCTGGACCCGTCGGTGGCGGGACGGTTCTGCACCGCGATGTTCGCCACGATCCGGCCGGGTCCGGCCGGGCCGGCGATGATCCGGCTCGGCACCGGCGGCCACCCTCCCGGATTCGTGCTGCGGCCCGCCCGGGCCGGCCGCCCTGCCGAGGTCGAGCCGGTCCGCCCGGCAGGCGGGATGCTGGTAGGCGCTGTAGAGCAGGCTGTCTTTGCCGCCATCACTGTGGCCCTGCACCCCGGCGAGGCCCTGCTCCTCTACACCGACGGACTCATCGAGGCATGCCCCGATGGCAAGACCCGCCTCGGGGAAAGGGGCCTCGCCGACCACCTCGCCACCGCGCTGACCACCCACTCCGAACGCCGCCACCGGATCAGTGCCCGCCAGGTCATCGCCGAAAGCCGTAACGCGCTGAACGGCTCCGGCCACGGCGACAGCAGCTGCGACGACGACGTGGCCATGCTCGCACTCAGTGTCCCGGCCACAGCATCGGCCAGTGACGCAGCCGGTCACCGGGGCACCCTCCCGGATCAGCGGGAGAAGAGCGTGAGGCTGTGACCCACACCCTGGACATCACCACCACCTACACGACCGGGCTCTTGGCCGTGCTGACCATCACGGGTGAACTCGACGTCCTGACCAGCGACGCCCTGCGGTCAGCCGCCATCACTGTCGCCGACAACGGCCACCCCCACCTGATCCTGGACCTGATCGGCGTCCCGCACTGCGACTCCAGCGGCCTGTCGGCGCTCATCGGCATCTATCGCCATCTGCAAGGCGCCAACGGATCCCTCATCCTGGCCGCACCCCCCGACCGGATGACGCGCATGCTCGACCTCACCGGAATCGACAACCTGATCGCCACCGTACCGACCACTCACCAGGCCCTCATCCACCACGTCCACTTCTCCTCTGAACCCGCGTCGGCGCTCCCACCTGCCGCACGGCAAGACCGCGAGGACGGGCTCATCCAACAAGGCAGGCCAGACCCGCCATAGCCGGCCCCAGCACCGGCAAGCGAGGGAAACGGGTCCGCGGGCGAAGGGTGCCGATCCGGCGTAGGGGACTGCCGATGATGCGGTGACCGGTTTGGACCGGCCACCCGCCGATGACGCCCCGGGTCAGTCCCGACAACGTCCTTCAGCCATCGGGCATGCGGCCAACACCCGAATGCACAGCAGAAACCGTGACGATATACTTGGACAGATCACCTGGGCCCCTTGCAGACCAGCCCGCGGATCTGATCGCAGTCGGCCGCCGCGGGGGGCCCAGTTCAGCGAGCCGAGGCCCATGCCGCCCGCTCACTGAAGATCAGCGCGAACGGCTACAGTCAGGGCGCAATATAGCCGGGCCCACGGTACCACCCAGAAGAAAGTGGAACCCATGCAGGAGTTCTCGGTCACCGTCTCCGGTGGTCCGGCTGGCGGCACCCAGGTGGTGGTACTGGCCGGCGAGCTTGATCTGGCCGCGGCGGATGAGTTCTGGACAGCTCTGGAGCCTGTTCTTCAGCCTGGGTCGTCGGTTGTCGTCGATTGTGCCGCGTTGTCGTTCCTGGATTCTGCGGGCATCCGGATCATGTTGCGGGGTGCGCAGCGTATTGGCGAGCTCGGCGGCGGATGGCGGTTGACGGCCGTGCAGCCACCGGTGCTGCGGGTGCTGGAGCTAGCGGGCCTCACCGACGTGCTGTCGGCCGGTCCTGATCCGGACCAGCCGAGCCGGGCGTGACGCCGGCCCATCAAGCCCGGCGTTCTACCCTGCCCGCCCGCCGGCCGGGTGCTGATGTGTTGTCCTGAAAAGAGCGATCCGAAACGGGTTTAGTTTCGGCTCCCGTGGCCATGAGAGAAGCCCACCTCAGAGAAAGGACTCGTCATGGCACTCATCCTGGTAGTACTGCTCCTCGCGCTGCTTCTCGGGGGAGCCGGCTTCGCCGTACACCTCCTGTGGTGGGTCGCGCTGATCATCCTGGCCGTGTGGCTGGCGGGATTCGTGCTGCGCGGCGCCGGAACCGGCGGAGGCCCCAGGGCCCGCTGGTACCGCTGGTAACAGCGGACGACTTTCATGGCCGAGGGCCTGTCCAACAGCGGCGTCAGCAGCCACCTGCACGTCGGTGTCCGCACCGTGGAGGCCTACATCAACGCCGTCTTCACCGCACTCGGCGCCTCCACACCGCACCCGAATTGCGTCCTGTGCTTTTCTGACACCTTCAGGACTGAGCGCGCGGGCGCGACAGGTCGGTGACGTTAGGGTCGTTGTCGATGACGGCAAGGGCCACGTCGGCGAGTTTGCGGTTGCTGTTGCGGGCGTAGGCGCGCAGCGCGTTGAAGGCATGGTCCATCGACAGGCCGCGTCGTTCGGCGAGCGTTCCTTTGGCCTGTTCGATGATGATGCGGGTGTTCAGTGCGATCTGGAGTTGCTGGGACAGCAGGTCCTTTTCGCGGGCGGCACGCTCGGACAAGATCCCGATGGTGGCGACATCGGCGAACGCCTGGCACAGGGCGGCGGTGTCGGGGTCCAGGCC
>JAOPYM010000044.1 GCA_025964615.1 Actinomycetes bacterium | reverse complement strand
CGCAGGCGCTTGTGGCGCATGGATTGTGGCGCATAGACCCGGTCAGCCCGTCGTCACAAGTGGTCCGCATGCGGCTGCGCTTCGTGAGTCACCGTCGTGCGGAGTCGCGCGGACCGGAACCGCTGTTGGTAGGTCCGCGGTGGGATTCCGACGTGGTCGACAAAGGCGCGGCGCAAGGATTCGGAGCTTCCGAACCCGGCCCGCTCAGCGGTGGAGGTGACCGAATGGCCGGCGTTGAGCATCGACTTGGCCGCATCGAGGCGGATGAGCTCCACGTACTTGGCCGGTGTCATGCCGACCTCGCTCTGAAACAGGCGCGTGAGGTGGCGTGGGCTGACGTTGGCACGGGCGGCCAGCCGCGGAATCGAGTGATCCCCCGCCGGATCGGCCGCCACCTCGTTGAAGACCGTCCGCAGCGCCGGCGTCTGCGGACGCGGCCCGCGCAGTGACGGCGAGAACTGCGACTGCCCTCCAGGGCGCTGTAGGAAGACGACCAGGTCCTGTGCCACGCTTCTGGCCAGCTCAGCTCCGTGGTCCTCTTCCAGCAGGGCCAGCGTGAGATCGATTCCGGCCGTGACGCCCGCCGAGCTGTAGAAGGAGCCGTCCTTTACGAAGATCGCGTCCGGCTCCACGGACACCTTCGGAAAGGACCTCCCAAGGGTGCGCGTGTGCTTCCAGTGGGTGGTCGCTCTGCGGCCATCGAGCAGCCCCGCTGCCGCGAGGATGAACGCCCCCGTGCAGATGGATGAGACGCGGGAGGCATGCTCCGAGAGGCGGCATACGGCGGACAGCATCTCGGCCCCGATCGGACTCGTGGGAAGCGCATCCCCGCCCGCCACCAGGAACGTTTCGAACCAGAGGTCGTCGAAGGCGTCGGCGTCGGCCGGGATGCGCATGCCGGTGGAGGACTCCACATGCCCGCCGCCGGGTGAACACAGCACCAGCTCATAGGCGGCGCCCAAGGAGTTCGCCGCGCTGAACACCTCGCTCGGCCCCGCGACGTCGAGAAGCTTCACATCGTCGAAGATCAGAATGCCCACTCGGTGCGCGGTCCCTCGGTCCCCTGCCGTCACTTCCCCCACACCTCCAACACCGATTTGTCCGCTTCTGTGGACTATATGTCCCAGTACGAAGGGGTGCGCGGCAGTCTTTGCCTGGCAAAGTTGGATATGACCGAAAGTAGAACTTATCGTTACTGATATGGCGTATAAACGCGCGCGAAAGTCAAATGTCGGCAAAGTGTGTTTCAAGGGGAGGTAAGAATGCGGGAGTTGCCACGGCCACGCTCGATTCGGGCACGCTACACGGTGGTCGCCACAGCGCTGTCACTGGTCGTCTTCACAATCATCGGCGCAACCCTCGGCGTCGCTGTCCACAATATGGTCAGGGACGGTCTTTACCATGAAACCGAGCGGGTCGCCGCCCAGTGGATCTCGACGATGCGGTACGGCACGGTCTCGCAAACGGTGCCTGTCTCCCGTGTCAACCTTCTGCAGGTGGTGGACTCCCACGGCCGGGTCCTGGGCGCCAGCCCGGCCATGTCCGGCAAGCCGCCACTCAGCAGGGTCCGCCCCCCGGTCAATGACCGGATCCAGCATCTGACCGAGTGCAAGCCGCACCTCGGCTGCGTCGTGCTCACGGCCATCGGGCTCGCTCCCGCCGCGGCGAGCCAACTCGGCCTCGCCGATTCCCCGGTCATCTACGCCGGACTTGCCGAACCGCCCATCCTGGCCACGCATCGCCTTGAAGTCTTCACCGCCGCCGGGATTCTCCTGGCGGCCGCCCTCATCTCCTGGACGGCCTGGTGCACGGTGGGGCGAACGCTGCGCCCGGTGTCGGCGATCCGCGCCAGGATGGCGCAGATCACAATGAGTGATTTGAGCCTGCGGGTGCCCCAACCACCCGGTGACGATGAGATCGCGCGGCTTGCCGCCACCACCAACCAGACCCTCACCCGCCTCCAAGCAGCCGTGGCGCAACAACGTCACTTCGCCTTCATGGTCTCCCATGAACTCAGAAACCCGGTCGCCGGGCTGCATACGCAGCTTGAGGTGGCGCTGCTCGACCTGGACGACGGAGAGCTACGCGACAGCGTTGAGGCCGCGTTGTCCACCACCGACCGGCTCCAGGCGATCATCGACGAACTGCTGACGCTTGCCCGTCTCCGGACCGCTGTCCCAACCTCGGCCGAACCGATCGACCTCAGCGCGCTGATGCGGAAGACGGCGACGACCCAGGTCCACGAGGTGCCGGTGCGCGCCCATGCCGACGGTGAGGTGACGGTTCGGGGTAACCCTGTCCAGTTGACCGCGGTCCTGAACAACCTCCTGGTCAATGCGGAGCGGCATGCCGAGACCAGCGTCGAGGTCACCGTGGAGCGCTCGGACGGCCAGGCCGTGGTGACCGTGGTCGATGATGGCCGGGGCATCGCGCCACAGGACCGCGAACGCGTCTTCGAACCGTTCGTCCGGCTGGACGAGGGACGCAGCCGGGACCCCGGAGGCAACGGTCTCGGCCTCGCCATCAGCCGCGCGATTGTCAGTTCTCACTGCGGAACCCTTCGAGTCGAAGACTCGCCACGGGGCACCAAGTTCGTACTTCGCCTGCCGCTGATCGATGGCGACTGTGCCCCGTGCGTATTCGATGGTGAAGCCGATGATGCGTTGTTCGGTCCGGCCGCCACCGATGCCGGGATGGCAAGCGTCCGAACGTGATATCGGGCATCGTCGAGGCCGGGACACGTCCGCACTCGCCGGCTCCTCGGAGTCCGGGCGTGTCCGGACGTGTCCGGACGTGTCCGGACGCGCGACGATACGGTGCGTACGCCGTTGGTGCAGGACTTCGGCCGGATGCTTCGACGTCTTCCCTGAAAGGTGGATTCGCCATGGCATACATCACCGACCCGCGTGTCGATGCCTACATCGAGGCGCTGCCGGACTGGCAGCAGGCCATCTGCCGTGAGGTCCGCGACCTTGTCCACAGCGCCGACGAGGAGGTCACCGAGACGATCAAGCGCACCAACCGCCCATACTTCGTGCTGAACGGCAACATCTGCGCCCTGCTGGCGGCGAAGGACCACGTCAACGTGTTCCTCTACGACGGCGCCATCGTCCCTGACCCCGAAGGCATCCTCACCGGCGGACACGACAACAAGACCGCCCGCACCGTGGCCTTCCACCAAGGCGAACCCATCAACGCGCCCGCCCTCACCGCCATGTTCAAGCAGATCATCGCCAACAACCGGGCCGGCGGCTGGCGCAA
>JAOPYM010000404.1 GCA_025964615.1 Actinomycetes bacterium | reverse complement strand
CGGCAGAAGCGGACGTTCTTCGCCTTCATCAGGGACCAACGGCACTGCCGCCTTTGACGATCGTGGTCGAGTCTGGGTTTCGGGTCGGCTTGGCCGACCGTGCTGGTGAGCAGAGGACGAGGGATGACTGGCCAACTGCACACCACCCTTAGCGCCCAAGACCGTGGTGGGTCGGTGGCGACGCGCCCGGAAGCCGCGGGGCCTTGCTCGACCACCGGCTGGGCGACCGGATCACCTGGGCTGCCTGAGCGCGCAACGATTCGTCGTGCGGGCTTCTGGGCGGCGGTCGTGGCACTGGCGGGAGCCGTCGGCTACATCCTTTCCGTCCCGTTGCAGGTCATGTCCGTGCTGAGCCCGACCCAGGATTCCGTCCTCGCCTTCGTGTCCTCGCTCGCCATCGCACCCTCGTTCTTGGTCGCCGTGACTGCCCTGCACTACACGGTGCCCCCGGAGAAGCGCTTCTGGACCCACGTAGCCGTCCAGTTTGCGACCGTCTACGCGACTCTTGCCTGCGTCAACTACGTGGTGCAACTGGCGACTGTGCTCCCGGCTGGATACTCCTGGACTTTCACCGACCAAGCGGGCACCCAGGGCCCGCTCAGCGTGCTGAACCAGACACCACACTCGCTGATGTGGGACATCGACGGACTCGCGTACGTGTTCCTCAACCTGTCGACGTTGTTCGCGGCCAGGGCTTTCGAGCTGCACGGTCCGCAGCGAGTCATCCGGCGGGTGTTTCTCGCGAACGCTGCGATCACGCCGCTGTTCGCCGTCGCGTACTTCTGGCCTCACTTCTCGGTGCCGATCCTGCTGCTCGGCGGAATTCCGTGGAGCGTCACAGTGCCCGCGTGCATGGTCGCGCTGATCCTTCACTTTCGAGGGCATCCGCCGAACGACACTCCGCCGGCCAGGCGCACCCGAGGTGCTCGCAGCACTGTCATCGTCGGGAGCTACGTCAGCGGCAAATGCGGTCGTCCCTCGATCCCCTTGCCGGCTCCTATCCCTGAGGCCCGCGGACCGGGTCGGGGGCGGGTCGTCGGCTGCTTCCAAGGGTGCGGCCGCCATGCCCGCGTGGCGTGGGGTGTGGAGCGCCGTGCTACGCCGCCCGTCTCGGGTAAGTCAGGACTATCGGCTCTGGCGCCAGACCACGGGTGGAGTCACCGTAGGACTGGCGGAGCGTAGCCGCCCAAAAGGGACGTGGGCGAGGTAATGGACGCTTTACGGGCCACCAAACGGAAGTTGTTCAGCGAGGTTCGCGATGTTGTCGTCGACCTCCCGGTCTTCATGACAGCACCGCTGTACCGGCATTGGCACCTGCACTGGGGGGCCACGGCAGCTGAGATCGCAGCGTGGCTGCCCGGCGACGCTTTCTTGCCACGTGCCCAGTTCAGACCGACCAGAGCGATCACGATCGACGCGCCTCCGGACGCGGTCTGGCAGTGGCTGGTCCAGGTGGGTTGTCTGCGGGGCGGCTTCTACAGCAACGACCTCCTCGACAACCTCGGCCACCCCAGCGCCACGGCGATCGTGCCCGACTTGCAGGACCTTCACGTTGGCCGGTGGGTACCAATGTCCCCCAGCGCAACACCGTCGGAGCAGACCGCCTTCAAAGTGCACTCGTACGAAGTCAACGAGTGGTTGCTGTGGAGCAAGCCCGACAGCACCTGGGCGTGGCGGCTGACGCCCACCGACGACGGCGGCACCCGGCTGGTCACCCGCATCCACGCCGTCTACGACTGGCGTCACCCGCTGATGGCGGCCTTCGGCGTGCTGTTGATGGAGTTCGGCGACTTCGCCATGTGCCGAAGAATGCTGCGCGGTATCAAGGCACGCGCCGAGTCTCTTGCCGAAGACGCCAACCGACCCGCTCCCCGAGAGCTCTCAGTCGGGGGTCCAGCATGACGAGCACCCGAACTATCGCGACGGGGACCGCCGCTGCGGGTGGTTACGGCTCGATCCCGTCCCCGATCGAGAGCGATGGGAACAGCGGCACCCCCCCCGGCCCCGCCGGATCGACCTTCCCCGGCTCGTCGGACTGGCCACGGTCGGATTCACGGCCATTTACTTCCTCTCCGATCTGATCGAAGTGGCGCAGGGCAACTTCTCCACGGATCGACTTGCGCTGACCTACGCCGGAGAGGCCGCGATCCCCCTGTTCGTGCTCGGCCTGTACGCCGTACAACGCCCTCAAATCTCTCGACTTGGACTTGTCGGGGCGATCGCGTACGCGTACTGCTACGTGTTCTTCACCAGCACCGTTGTCTACGCGCTCGTCGCCGGCACCCCGAACTACAAGGACCTCACCAGGATCTTCGGGGCGTGGATGACGGTGCACGGCGTCCTCCTACTCCTCGGCGGGCTCGCCTTCGGTCTGGCCGTCGCCAGAGCAAACGTCCTGCCGCGCTGGACCGGGGTTTGCCTGATGGCCGGCGTCGTTCTCGTCGTGGCCGCATCCGGGCAGTCCAACCTGGCGCGCACCGTGGCTGCGGCCGTCCCAGCCTGCGCATTTCTCGGCATGGGGATCGCGCTGCTCCACAGGCCGGACACAAAGGAGACGCCATGATCGCGAGTCGGGACGGTATGGGTATGGCCTATTGCCATCGCCGTCTGAGCAATGCGCATGGTCGCTATCGCGATCGCCGTGTCCGCCGCGAGCGAACGTTCACCAGGCAGCAGATCACAGCGGCAGATGAGTGCGTCTTGACCCTCGCGAGTTGATCCCTCCGTCATGCAGCTCAGCCAGTTTCACCAAGGCTGCGCGTAGGCAGGCCACAGCCACCTGGTCGGTGAGGGCCGAGTCACTGGGTCGCGGCGTGTGCCGGCGCGGCCAGGTCGTCCGTTCTCTCGTCCCACCAGTTGGGTGGCACAACACCGAGTGCGATCGCCCACGTTTCATTCTCGAGGAGAATCGCGATGCGGGTCATCGACAGAAGGTTGTCGATGAACCAGTCGTCGCTATGGC
>JAOPYM010000120.1 GCA_025964615.1 Actinomycetes bacterium | reverse complement strand
CGCTACGCCGAGTACCGGGCAGGCAAGGACAAGGAGGCAGGCCGATGAGCACCGCGCGCCGCTGGCAGGACGTCAAGGCAGAAGCCCACCGTCTCCATCCGGAGCTGGCCGACCCTGATCGGCAGGCCAAGGCCCGAGGCGAGCTGGACGCCTACGTGGCCGGCTTCCACCTCAAGGAACTCCGCAAGTCCCTCGGCAAGACCCAGAAGGAGATCGCAGAACTCATCGGGGTCTCCCAGTCCCGCATCTCTCAGATCGAGAACGGCAACATCGAAGCGATGGAACTGGAGACCCTGCGCGCCTACGCCGCCGCACTAGGCGGACGCGTGGACGTCACCGTGAGCGTCGGACCCCACTCCGTCAAAGTCGCCTAACCCGGGAACTACGGTCGGTAACCGGCGTCCGCCGGGCGTAGACGGTCACCATGTTCGCTCGGTGTTCGCTCGGCAGGCGCGGCACAGGGCGACAGACACCGACAGACACCGGCACGAAAATGGGCGGAGTCGCTGACAGAATGGCACAACGAGCTAAGGTTCGGTACGGGATGGCAGCGAATCCGCCGACTCTTAATCCGCGGGTTCGGGGTTCAAGTCCCTGACGGCGCACCCCGCTTGACCTGGGCTTTCATGAAGTGATCATGAAAGCCCATCGTGGTTTATGGGTAGTTTGCGCCCCGTGTTGGCTCGATGTTAGCTCGCGGGGCGGAACTGGTGATGATCATGGCTGGTTTCAGCCCGGGGCGATCCGATATCCATGATCGTGAACGCTGACGTCCAGCTACGGAGCGTGTTCGTTCGCGGCTGCGAAGTGGCCTGTGCCGAAAACTCGGCCACTGGCTGTGACCTGGGATTCCCGTTCAGGGGACAGGTCTTGCTGGGGGCCGGCAGGATCGGGTTTCGTGGCTCTGAGACTGATTTACCTGATCTTCGTTCGGTTCCTTGGTGGGCTCGCTCTGCTCACTCGGTCCGGGATCGCCAAGGACGTGGAGATCCTGGTGCTGCGTCATCAGCTTGCGGTGCTGCGTCGTCAGGTCACTCGTCCTTCGACATCGTGGGCGGACCGCGCGTTCATTTCCGCGTTGGTCCGGTTCTTGCCCCAGGCCCGCAGGATCGGGCTGATCGTCACACCGGGTACATTGCTGCGCTGGCACGCGGATCTGGTGAAGCGGCGCCGGACCTACAAGCGCACAACGCCGGGTCGCCCACCGGCCCGGCCGACGATACGCGCCCTGGTGCTGCGGATGGCGTCGGACAATCCGACGTGGGGGTATCGGAGGATCGCGGGGGAACTGGCTGGGCTGGGCCGTCGGGTCTGCCCGTCAACGGTGTGGGCGATCTTGAAGAAGGCTGGCGTGGACCCGGCCCCACGACGGTCCGGTCCGAGCTGGGGCGAGTTCCTCAAGGCCCAGGCCGGAGGGATCCTGGCCTGCGATTTCTTCCACGCGGATACGATCACGTGCACCCGGTTGTACTGCTTCGCCGCGGTCGAGCACGCCACCCGCCGTGTCCATGTCCTGGGCATGACAGCGAACCCGACCGCCGCCTGGGTCGCCCAGCAGGCTCGGAACCTGATGCTCGACCTGGGTGATCGAGCCGGCGACTTCAAGTTTTTGATCAGGGACCGGGATCGTAAGTTCACCGCGATGTTCGACGAGGTGTTCCGCGGCGAGGGCATCCGGATCGTCCTGACCGCTCCGCAGGCTCCCCGGATGAACGCGATCATGGAACGGTGGGTGGGCAGCGTACGCTGCGAGATCATCGACCGGATCCTCATCATGAACAACGCACACCTACGCAAGATCCTCGCCGAGTACGAGACGTACTTCAATGAGCATCGCCCCCACCGTGCCCTGAACCAAGCAAGCCCGCTTCGCGCTCTCCCCGACCCTGTCGACGCCGACATCAAGGTCACCCGACGAGACCGACTCGGCGGCCTGCTCCACGAATACTCGCAGGTCGCATGAGGTGGCCGAGTTTCGGCACCTACACGCTCGGGCTCAGCCGGACCACCCCGCTTCGGTAGCCTCCAACGTGATCCGGCAGTTCGGAGCAGGCTCATGACCGTCACGGTCAGTTACCGCCGTGCGATGGTCCATCACCGGCCTCATCTTCTTCGCGGCTTTGCAGCCATAGGGCGCCGAGAATCGTTCGTCTCTCAACGAACATCCATGGGATTCGTTCTCTCGCTGATCGTGGCTTCGCTACCAAAGGTGAACTGGCCGCACATGGTCGGCCGGATGGTTGGCTGGGGACGAGGTCTACGAACAGAGCCCTGACCTGCTCGGGGTACTGGAACAGCGGGGCATCGGGTACGTGCTGGCCATCGCCTCCAGCCACCGGGTCACCGTGGGTTCGGTGTCCGCCGCGCCGACCAGGTCGCCGCCGTCTTGCCCAGACGAGCCTGGCAGCGACGATCTACCACTGACGTACTACGTAGCGCCGCTTCGAGATCGATACACCCTTCTGCCTATCTCGCTTGAGTGCAGCGATGTACGCTGCCGCCACCACACGAAATCCGGGTCACGGCGGGAGTAATGTCATTCTCCAACAGCGCTGGAAGACCTCTGCCTGCGGAACCTTGATCCTTTTTTCACTGCTCGCCCCCATGACTGCAGGGTGTAATGGTGCAGGCAGCAGTGGTTCGACGAAGCCCGGGACCTCAACTGCCACGAACCCCGGGCAGAATACTGCCCCAGCAACTGCGGTTGAGTGTGCGTTGAACTTGATTGGCGGAACGCTATCAAAGGTGCCTGAAGCGGTGCAGCGGCTCGCAGATTTCCGTGATACAGTCTCCAGACTGCATGACATCGCACAGGCCATGGAGTTTGTCTACGGCAAGAACGCCTATGATCTCAGCCCTGATGAGCAAGCAGATTTGGCCTTGATTCTATTTGGACTAGAATCTTGCGCGCAAACCAGCAACGTCCTCAACGCTGCCGTGCATGGGGTATTCAATCTGCAACTGCTTAAGGGCTTCAACTCCAACGAGAGCCTTAAGGGAAAGATCTGCCTAGCGCCAGGCGAGACGCCATGGGATGACACCGGGAAACCGAAGCCGCCCCAAGATCTGCATTTCGTTCCGTGCGCCCAGACGACCGTATCAACGATCGCCGGCACCTGGACTGGGTCCTATTTCTGCAGCCAGGGAAGAACTGGACTTCGCCTTGTCATAACCAGCGATTCTGGAGACGCTGTTGCGGCGACGTTCAGCTTCTTCCCGCTGCCAAGTAATCCCAATGTTCCATCTGGCAGCTACGCAATGACCGGCACATATACCGCGATAGGATTGAGCCTTAAGCAAGATCATTGGATTGATCAACCCAGCGGATATGAGATGGTGGACCTTGTTGCACCGCCGATCGAGGGCGGCAACACGCTCAGCGGAACAGTCGAAGCTGCCGGACGGGGCTGCACGACATTCTCCTTGCGTAAATCCTAGTTCGGCGCCCGCATCTTTTTGATTGAAGAAATTCCACAAACGAACTCTAAAGCTGTCGCCTGTACCGCTTCAAAACTCGTCGCATGGGGTCTGGCCTGGGAGTTCTCCGAACCGGCTATGCGTGTGCGGTGCCAGAACGCGTACGCCCTTGCCGGGCCGGGCTTTCACATGATCGTCAGGCGACCCTGCTGTACTCACTGATCAGCCCACTGACGGCCTGCCTGCGACGGATCCGGGCCGTCATGTCTATGACCTCGCCCGGGTCGTACAGTGGCGGGCGAAGAGACCGGCCCTGATGCGGACGATGATCGTTATAGTGCGGCTCGAACTCGCCCAACACCTTCCGCAGGTGCCGTTCACCGTGGATCAGCAGGTGATCCAGGCACTCCCGCCGTAGCGTGCCCACGTACCGTTCCGCGTAGGCATTCGCCCGAGGCGACCGAACCGGCGCTCTAATGATCCGCACACCACTGCTGGTGAACACCTCATCGAACACGTCGGTGAACTTGGCGTCGCGATCGCGGATCAGAAATTTGAACTGGCCGGCATTTTCGCCCAGGTCCATGAGCAGGTTGCGGGCCTGCTGTGCGGTCCAGGAGCCGGTTGGGTTGGCGGTGACGCCCAGGATGCGCACACGGCGGGTCTCGATCTCCATCACGAAGAAGACATACAGACGCTTGAGGAACACCGTGTCCACGTGCAGGAAATCGCACGACAAGATCCCTGAAGCCTGAGAGGGCCAGGAACTGCCGCCAGGTCTGTGACGTCCGACGTGGTGCGGGACCGAGCCCGGCCGCCGACAGGATCCGGCGGATGGTGCCCTCACCAACGCGATGGCCCAGCCCCAACAGTTCGCCTTGGATCCTGCGGTGACCCCACCGCGGGTTCTGCTTCGCCAGCCGTACGACCAGGTCGCGGATCTCGTCGCAGATCGGCGGGCGCCCGGTCTTGTTCGGATAGGTCCACCTACGCTTGACCAGCCGGCGATGCCAGGCCAGCAGAGTGCCGGGCGTCGCGATCCGATGATCACGCAGGTGCCCGGGTAGCAGCCGGGTCAGCGCGGCGAGCACACCACGATCGGCCCAATCCGGCTTCGGACCGGTGACCTGACGCCGTAGAACCGCGACCTCGTGCCGCAGGACCAGGATCTCCACGTCCTTGGCCGCGTCGCTGCGAGCGAGCAGCGCAAGCCAGCCGAACAATCGGATCATCAACAGGTAGACCAGACGAATCACCACGGGAGCCGAGGATAGAAGCCCAGCTCAGCTGCCCAGCACGAGTTCTGGCACCGGATACGGGGCGGCCTGCGGCCAGGACGTGCTCGCGTGCATCGCGGTGATCGACGAGTAGCTGTGACCGGCGTCAGGAACAGGCCCTAAGTCAAGGGGGCAGCTCACGTCGCTACCGCTGGCCGCCTGCAGGAGCAGGTTGTAGAGCGCCTCGCGCTGGTTGTCATCGAGCGCTCCGAGCACCTCGTTGTCAACCGCCGCGAGTGCGCACTCGGCCTCCGCGAGTCGCTTCGCACCGGCTTCGGTGAGCGCGACGACGTGGCGGCGACGATCCTCGGGCGAGCGCCGACGCTCGATCAGATCCTCGGCCTCGAGTTCGTTGAGTAGTCCGACGATGTTCGTCCCGTCCATCTCCAGCGTGCTCGAGAGCGCCTGCTGAGTGATGCCGTCGCGAGCCCGTAGCACCGTGAGGGCGACGAGGTGGCGAGGTCGCAGGCCGAGCGGCGCCAGCACCGTCTCGGCACGCAGACGCATGCGGCGCGCGAGGTGGTCGAGCAGCGCGCCGGACCGATGCA
>JAOPYM010000368.1 GCA_025964615.1 Actinomycetes bacterium | reverse complement strand
GGGTGCTCATCGGCCTGATCAGCGGCTACCGCGGCGGTGTCATCGATGCCGTCGTCGGCCGGATCGTCGACATCGTCACCGCGTTTCCCTTCCTGGTGCTGGTGATCGCGATCGTCGCCATGCTCGGGCCCGGGCTGTCCAGCTTCTTCATCGCCGTGTCGCTGGTCAGCTGGGTGTCCTACGCCCGGATCGTGCGCGGACAGGTGCTGTCGATCAAGCAGCGTGACTATGTCACGGCGGCGCGCTCACTCGGATACTCCCCGGCGCGGATAGCTCTTCGGCACATCCTGCCCAACGTGCTCGCACCGGCGATCGTCTTCGCGGCCAGCGACTTCGTACTCGACATCGTCGCAGGCGCATCGCTGGGGTTCTTCGGGCTGGGCGCGTCCACCTCAACCCCGGAGTGGGGCGTGATGATCGCTCAGGGCC
Organism: Actinomycetes bacterium; assembly: GCA_025964615.1. Lineage (GTDB taxonomy): Bacteria > Actinomycetota > Actinomycetes > Streptosporangiales > Streptosporangiaceae > RYN-227. The sequence continues at coordinate 2,273 of JAOPYM010000368.1, read as the reverse complement.
AGGATCTGATCCTGACCGCGCCGTGGGTCGTGCTCTTTCCGGGCTTGGGGATTCTCGTGGTGAGTTTCGTGTTCGGCGTACTCGGTGACGCCCTGGCCGACGAGGTGCGCCATGTCCAGGCGTAGCGTGGAACGGCTGGTGGTCCAGAGCCTGTGCGTCGAGACCGGCAGGCCGCTGGTCCGTGACGTGTCCTTCGACATCGAACCGGGCACGGTGTTCGGGCTGGTCGGCGAGAGCGGATCGGGCAAGACCCTGACCAGCAGAGCGATTCTCGGCCTGTTGCCGCGCGGTGTCACCGCGAGCGGCTCCGTTCGCCTCGGTGACCAGGAGCTGCTGAACATGCCGCCGCGGCAGTTGCGGACGGTCCGCGGCGCGCGGATCGCGATGATCTTCCAGGACCCGATGTCGGCGCTCAACCCGTTGATGCGGGTGGGCACCGCGATCGCCCAGGTCGTCCAGGCTCATCAGGACGTCGGCCGGCGGCAGGCGCGGATCCGCGCGGTCGATCTGATGGAGCGGGTCGGAATCCGGGACGCGGCGCAGCGCGCACGCTCGTACCCGCACGAGTTCAGTGGCGGTATGCGCCAGCGGATCGTCATCGCGATGGCGCTGGCCTCCCGGCCGTCCCTGCTGCTGGCGGACGAACCCACCACCGCGCTGGACGTGCTCGTCCAGGCGGAGATTCTCGCGCTGATCGACGGACTGCGGCGCGAAGAGGGGATGAGCGTCCTGCTGGTCTCGCACGACTTCGCGGTCGTCGCCGGCTCCAGCGATGTCGTGGGCGTCATGTACGCAGGGCAACTGGTGGAACAAGGGGCGGCGGCCGACGTGCTGTCCCGTCCTCGTCATCCGTATACGGCCGGCTTGTTGTCCAGTCACCCTCAGGGCCATGCTCGGGGCACGCTCGCGGCCATCCCGGGTGCTCCTCCGGATCCGGGTTCGTTGCCGTCGGGCTGCAGCTTCGCGCCCCGCTGCCCCCGGGTTCAGCCCGACTGTCTCGTGGCACCGATTCCGATGTCGTCGGCGCACGGCTCGGTCACCGTCCGATGCCTGCACCCGCTCGAATCGGGCCTGACTGTCGAGAGGAGCCACGGATGACGACCGCACAGCAACAGCAGATCGTCCTCGATGCCACCTCGCTGGGGAAGACCTACCGGCGCGCGGGGCAGTTCGGGCGCCGGACCGGAGCACCGGCACCCGCGCTGATCGACGCCTCTATCCGGTTGACGCGGGGCAGCACACTAGGTGTGATCGGCGAGAGCGGATCCGGCAAGACCACCTTGGCCCGCTGCTTGACCCTTCTCGAACGGCCGGACACCGGCACCGTGCTGCTGAACGGCACCGACCTCACCACGTTGCGCGGTAAGGCGCTGCGGGCGCAGCGCCGCAGTATTCAGACGGTGTTCCAGGATCCGTACTCCTCGCTCAACCCGAGCCAGACGGTCGGTTCGGCTCTGAACGAGGTGTTGTCGGTCCACCGGCTGACCACGGCGGGCAGGCGAGCCGACCGGGTGCGTGAACTCCTCGACATGGTGGGCCTTCCCGCCACAGCGGCACAGCGTCGGCCGGCGGAGTTCTCCGGCGGTCAGCGCCAGAGGATCTGTATCGCCCGGGCCTTGGCGGCCGAGCCGACCGTGCTGATCGCTGACGAGGCCGTGAGCGCGCTGGATGTCTCGGTCCAGGCACAGATACTCAACCTGCTGCTCTCGCTGCAGTCCGAGCTGCACCTGTCGATGATCTTCATCAGTCATGACCTTCACGTCGTCGACTACGTGGCCGACAGCACCGTGGTGATGTTCGCTGGACGAATCGTCGAACGGCGGTACGGACGATCGGCCCTCAGCGAACTCGCGCATCCGTACTCGGCGCTACTCGCCCGTACGACTCCGCAGCTGACCGAGCAACCGGACGGCGCCGTGCTGCGCCCGCCACCGCCGCAACGTGAGAACGGGGAGGTCGAGCGGGCAGCGCTGCTGACCGGCTGTCCGTTCCGGCTCCGCTGCCCTGAGGTCATGACGATCTGCACCACACAAGACCCGCGGCTACGCCCGTGGCAGCCGGACCACGACGTGGCATGCCATCTGCACGGATCAGTCGCACCTGAGGGAGAGCCTGCGTGACACCCGGACCCAATGATCCGTTGCACGTACTCATCGCGTCCTATTTCGACGAACGCCAGGTGAGTCGCATCGAGCAGGTCGATCCCCGCATCAGGGTGCTGTACGCGCCCGAATTGCTGCCGATCCCGCGTTACGCCGGGGATCACAACGGAA
>JAOPYM010000357.1 GCA_025964615.1 Actinomycetes bacterium | reverse complement strand
GTTCGGGCGCGAGCTGTCGGTGGGTACTGATAGCAAGGAGCCCATGGAAACGGTGGGGTACACGGTCGGGCTCGGAGACGACCTGCGGGACGAGGCCGAGGAGCGGCTGCGAGCGCTGGCGGGGGAGCACGCGAGGCTCCGGGAGGACCAGTGGACCGCGATCCGGGAGCTGGTCGTCGAACGGCGGCGGGCTCTCGTGGTGCAGCGCACCGGCTGGGGCAAGTCGGCGGTGTACTTCGTGGCCACCGCGCTGCTGCGGGCCCGCGGCGCCGGGCCGACCGTGATCGTCTCCCCGCTGCTGGCCCTCATGCGCAACCAGATCGACGCGGCGCAGCGGGCCGGCATCCGGGCCCGTACCATCAACTCGGCCAACACCGAGGACTGGGAGCAGGTGTTCGCCGAGGTCGAGGCGGGGGAGGTGGACGTGCTCCTCGTCAGCCCCGAACGGCTGAACAACCCCGACTTCCGCGATCTGGTGCTGCCCAAGCTGGCGGCCGGGGCGGGCCTGGTCGTGATCGACGAGGCGCACTGCATCTCCGACTGGGGGCATGACTTCCGGCCCGACTACCGGCGGCTGCGGACCCTCCTCGCGGAGCTGCCCGAGGGCATTCCGGTCCTTGCCACCACGGCCACCGCCAACGCCCGGGTCACGAAGGACGTGGCCGAGCAGCTCGGCGAGGACACCCTGGTGCTGCGCGGCACCCTGGAACGGGAGTCCCTGCGGCTCGCGGTGGTCCGGCTGCCGGTCGCGGAGCAGCGCCTTGCCTGGCTGGCGGACCGGATGGCGGAGCTGCCAGGCTCGGGGATCGTCTACACGCTGACCGTGGCGGCCGCCCATGAGGTCGCCGGCCTGCTGCGTGACCGGGGCTATGCCGTCGCCGCCTACTCCGGGCAGACCGAGCAGGCCGAGCGGTTGCAGGCCGAACGGGACCTGCTCGACAACAAGCTGAAGGCGCTGGTCGCCACCAGCGCCCTGGGAATGGGCTTCGACAAGCCCGACCTCGGTTTCATCGTGCACGTCGGCGCCCCGCAGTCGCCGGTCGCCTACTACCAGCAGATCGGCCGGGCCGGGCGCGGGGTGGAGCGGGCAGAGGTGATCCTGCTGCCGGGCCTGGAGGATCGCGACATCTGGGCTTACTTCGCGAGCCTCGCCTTCCCGCCCGAACCGACGGTGCGGGCCACGCTCAGCGAACTCGGCGACCGGCCGTTGTCCACGGCGGCTCTTGAGGCCAGGGTGGACCTGAACCGGAGCCGCCTGGAGATGATGCTGAAGGTCCTGGACGTGGACGGCGCGGTCCGCCGGGTCAGGGGCGGCTGGACCGCCACCGGCAGGGACTGGGCCTACGACAGGGAACGGTACGCCCGCGTCGCCCAGGCCCGTGAACAGGAGCAGCAGGCGATGCTCGACTACCTGGTCACCGGGGACTGCCGGATGGAGTTCCTGCGCCGCAGGCTGGACGACGAGTCGGCCGGGAAGTGCGGGCGATGTGACAACTGCACCGGACGGTACTGGGACGCCGCCGTCTCCGAAGGCGGGGCGCGCCAGGCCAGGGAACGGCTGCACCGGCCGGGCATCGAGGTCGAGCCGCGCAAGATGTGGCCGACCGGGGTCAAGGCCGAGCTGGGCCTGTCCGGCAAGATCGCCGATGGCGCGCGGGCCGAGCCCGGCCGGGCGCTGGGCCGGCTGACCGACATCGGCTGGGGCAACCGGCTGCGCCAGCTGTTCGCGGACGGCACGGGCGACCAGGAGGTGCCGGACGAGGTGTTCGGCGCGATGGTCAAGGTGCTGGCCGCGTGGGACTGGGCGGAGCGGCCGGCAGGCGTCGTCACCATCGGCTCGCGGTCCAGGCCCCGCCTGGTGGGCGGCCTCGGGCGGCGGATCGCGGAGATCGGCCGGCTCACCTACCTGGGCGAGATCGAGGCGCAGGGCCCGCCGGTTCCGCGGCGGCACAACAGCGCGCAGCGGCTCATCTCGGTGTCCGGCTCGCTGGCCCTGCCGGACGAGGTCAGGGCTGCGGTCCAGGAGGTCGGCGGCCCGGTCCTGCTGGTCGACGACCGGATCGACAGCGGCTGGACCATGACCGTCGCAGCCAGGCTCCTGCGGGGCGCCGGCGCGCAGGCCGTACTGCCACTGGTCCTCGCCACCACCGCCTAGCAGAGCCTGCTCAGGCGGTGGGACCTACTACAGCGCCGGGCGGGCGCCGATGTGGGCGAGTGCCTTCGCGGCCAGCGCGCAGCCGGAGGCCAGCGCCTCCGTGGGCGGCTTGCCGTCCAGCCACGGCGGCAGGAAACCCGCACAGAACGCGTCGCCCGCCCCCGTACCGTCGAGGATCTTGTCCACCGGCTCGGCGGGCACCGTCAGGGGCTCGGCACGGCCGTTGGGGTACCAGAGGGCACCGTCGGCACCGCACTTGATGACCACCTGCGGGTACCAGGCGGTCAGCACCTTGGCGGCGGCGGCGGGATCGTCGCGCCCGGTCAGCACCTCGGCCTGGTCGGCGTTCACGACAAGGAGCCGGGCGCCCTGCGTCCACTCCAGGAACGGCTCGGCGCCGGTCCGCTTGAGGGGCGAGGAGGAGCCACCGTCCACCGAGATGGACATCTGGGCCTTGCGCGCCAGGTTCAGGGCATGGATCGCAGCCTTCCGGGACCCCTCATTGACCAGAGAGTAACCGGACAGGTGCAGATGGCTGCCCTGATTGAACAGGTCAGGGGGAATGTCCTCGGGGAGCAGTGCCGCGTTGGCCCCCGGATCGGAGAGCAGGGTCCGATCACCCTTGTGCGTGACGAGCACCACGCAGGTACCCGTCGGACGCTCCGGGTCCATGACAAGGCGGGCGTCCACGCCGTACCCCATCAGCTCCATGTCCCGGTTACGGCCCGCGATATCGGATCCGCGCCGTCCCACGAAGGCGACCTCGACCCCTTCGACGGCCAGCCAGGAGGCCACATTCGCCCCAGAGCCGCCGCCGTGCATCGTCACGGCAGCCGGAGTGTCACTCCCCTTCGCAAGGGGGAGAGCGGCCCGCGCGACGGCATCGGTCATCAGATCGCCGACCACGACCACCCGCGTCAACGTCATCACCTCGATCAACACGGCCCGGCGTCGACTCCCGGGCGTGTGCCGACCGTAACAGTTCCGGCGAGCCCATGAGGTATCGAACGCGCAGCGAAACCGGGAACGCTCGCTGTTTCCGGGGATGACCGGGAGGTCACAAGAGGGTGCCATAGGCTCGGCACGTGACCTATCCGGACCATTGGGAGGCGGACGTCGTACTGGCCGACGGTGGTACGGCCCACGTGCGGCCCGTCGAGCCCGGCGACGCCGAGCTGCTGCGCGCCTTCTACGCCCGGTTGTCGCCGCAGACCATCTACTACCGGTTCTTCTCTCCGCATCCCCGGCTGACCGAGCGTGAGATTGAGCACTTCACCACCGTCGACCACCAGGACAGGGTGGCCATGGTCGCCACGATCGGCGACCAGATGGTGGCGGTGGCGCGCTATGACCGGATCAGGGACGGCGAGGCCGAGGTCGCCTTCCTGGTGGAGGACGCCCATCAGGGCCGGGGCCTGGGCAGCGTCCTGCTCGAACACGTGGCCGCCGCCGCCAGGGAACGCGGGCTGCGCAGGTTCGTGGCCAGCGTGCTGCCCGACAACAGGAAGATGACCAAGGTCTTCCGGGACGTCGGGTACCAGGCCGAGCAGCACTTCGAGGACGGCGTCATCGAGCTCACCCTGGACCTGGCGCCGACCTCGACGTCCCGCGAGGTACAGGCCGCCCGTGAGCACCGGGCCGAGTCGCGCTCGATCCAGCGGCTGCTCTTCCCCGGTTCGGTGGCGGTGATCGGCGCGAGCCGGGAGGCCCAGAGCGTCGGGCAGACGGTGCTCCGCCATCTGCTGGTCGGCGACTTCACCGGCCCGGTCTACCCGGTGCACCCGACAGCCGCCGCGGTCGCCGGTGTACGGGCGTACGCGACGGTCCTCGACATCCCCGACCACGTGGACCTGGCCGTGGTGGCGGTCCGTGCCGACAGCGTCCTCGAGGTCGTCGCGCAGTGCGCGGGCAAGGGCGTGCACGGCCTGGTGGTGGTTTCCGCGGGTTTCGGCGAGACGGGCGTGGAGGGCAGGGCCCGTCAGGAGGAGCTGGTACGGCTCGCCAGGGCCAGCGGCATGCGGGTGGTCGGCCCGAACTGCCTGGGCATCGCCAACACCGATCCGGCGGTCCAGCTCAACGCCACGCTGGCCCCGACCCTGCCCGGCCGGGGGCCGATCGGCTTCTTCTCCCAGTCCGGTGCGCTCGGCATCGCGATCCTGCAGCGTACGGCGGAACGCGGCATCGGCCTGTCCTCGTTCGTCTCGGCGGGCAACCGGGCCGACGTGTCCGGCAACGACCTCATGCAGTACTGGGAGGAGGACCCGGCGACCCGGGCCGTCCTGCTGTACCTGGAGTCGATCGGCAACCCGCGCAAGTTCACCCGGCTGGCCCGCCGGCTCAGCCGTACCAAACCGATCGTCGCCGTCAAGACCGGCCGCAGCACCCAGGGCGTGCCGCTCGGCCACGCCGCCCGCGCCCTCACCCTGCCCGACCACGCGGTCAGCGCACTGTTCGCCCAGGCCGGGGTGATCAGGGTCGACGACCTCACGGAGTTGTTCGACGTGGCCCAGCTCCTGGCCTACCAGCCGCTGCCGCCGGGGAACCGGATCTCGATCATCGACAACTCCAACTCGCTGGGCCTGCTGGCCGAGGACGCGGCGACCGCCCTGGGACTGGAGCCGTCCGCTCCCGCGGACCTGGGGCCGAGAGCGGGCGCGGCCGAGTACGAGGCGGCGCTGACGGCGGCCGTGGCCGACGACGCGGTGGACGCGATCCTGGCGATCTACACGCCGTCGGTGGTCGGCGCGGCCGCGGGCGGCTGGGTACAGGCGCCGTCCGGAGGCTGGAAGGAGGCCCTCGACCCGGGGGTCGCCGCCGCCATCACTGCGGCGGCCTGGGGCAGCCCGAAGCCGATCCTCGCCACCTATCTGGGTTCCAAGGGCATGCCGAAGGACCTGCGGATCGCCGCCCCGGACGGTTCGGCGGTACAGGGCTCGGTGCCGTCCTATCCGGCCCCGGAGGATGCCGTGCGGGCCCTCGCCTACGTCACCCGGTACGCGGCCTGGCGGCGACGGCCACAGGGCCAGGTGCCCAAGGGCGACGGGGAACCGGGCCGGGCGCGGGCGCTGGTCGAGGAGCTGCTCGATGCAGCCGTGGCACCGACCCTCGCGCAGGCGGCCGAACTGCTCGGGTACTACGGCATCACGGTCGCGGTTTCCGAATACCCCGGCGACGGGGGCGTGCCGACCCGGATCGTCACGGTCGAGGACCCGTCGTTCGGCGCGGTGGTCTCGTTCGGGCTCGCCGACACCGCCGCGATCCTGCTGGACGACCGCGCCTACCGGCTGGCCCCGCTGACCGACATCGAGGCGGCGGATCTGGTGCGGGCGGTACGGACGGCGCCGCTGCTGTTCGGCCACCGGGGCGCGCGCCCGGTAGACGTACCGGCCCTGGAACGACTGCTCCTGCGGGTGTCGCGACTCGCCGACGACCTGCCGGAGGTGGCCATGCTGGAGCTGGATCCGGTGGTCGCGGGGCCCTACGGGGCGGAGGTTCGCGGGGTTTCGCTCCGCCTGGAGCGACCGGTCGGGCCACGCCCCGAGCTCGGGCCCCGACGGCTTTGACGAGAGCCCCTACGATGGGGGGCATGAGGGAAACCCGAGCGACGGCCAACGGGCTGCGGGCAGCGATCGAGCGCAGCGGCTACTACCCGGCGCTTGTCGCGGACGCGGTCGAGTCCGCGCTGGGCACCGACCCGGTGCTCGCCTACGTCGTCCACCATGAGGCCACCTTCGATCCGGCCATGGAGGTACGGCGGCACGTGACCGTGGTCGTCCTGTCGCCGAACCGGCTCCTTGTCTGCCACACCGACGAGCATCCGCCGGGCGAGGTCATGCCGCACCCGCACGCCTCGACCACCACCGAGACGGTGAAGCTGAGCCGGGTGCAGTCCGTCGCGGTGACCCGGGTCGTCCCCGAGCCCGCGTCGTACGTCCCTGGTGTCGCGCCCACCGAGGTGGTGCTCACGATCGGCTGGGGAGCCATCGCGCACATCGACCTGGAACCGGCCACCTGCGGAGACGAGTCCTGCGAGGCCGACCACGGCTACACCGGCAACCTCACGGCCGACGACCTTTCGCTGCGGGTCAGCGAGGCCGCGGACGGTGCGGACGCGGTCGCGCAGGTTCTCGCCTTCGCTCGGGCGCTGAGCGATGCCACCGCTTGAGCGCCCACCCGTCCCGAGGTACGGATCGGCCGCATTGGCCGATCTCTCCCCATCGCTGCTGGCTGCTCTGGGCGTCCCAGGCGGGACCGACGTCCTCGGCCTGCCGGAGCTCCCGCGTGCCTGCCTGCTCGTCATCGACGGCCTCGGCTGGGAGCTGCTGCGCGCACACCCCGAGCAGGCCCCGTTCCTGGCCTCGCTGCCAGGCCGGCCGCTGACCGCGGGCTTCCCCGCCACCACCGTCACCAGCCTGGGGTCGCTCGCCACCGGTACCCCGCCGGGTGCCCACGGGCTGCTCGGCTACCAGATCGCGGTCAACGGGAGGCTGCTGAACTGCCTGCGCTGGCGCGACGAGGAGGACCCGCGGACCGTGCAGCCGGAGCCGACCGTCTACGAGCGGGCCGCCGCGGACGGGGTGCACGTCGCCTATGTCGCCTCCGGGCAGTACGTCGCGTCCGGGCTGAGCCGGGCCACGGTCAGGGGCGCGCAGTACGCGCCCGCGGACGCGCTCGGGCAGCTCGTCGCGCAGGCCGAGCACCACCTGCGCGAACGCTCCTACGTGACCGTCTACCACCCGGACCTGGACTCCACGGGCCATCTGTACGGGGCCGGATCGGCCGCATGGCTGCACCAGCTCCGGTTCGTCGACACCCTGGCCGAACGGATCGCCGAGATCCTGCCGCCGGGCACCGGCCTCTATGTGACCGCCGACCACGGCATGACCAACCCGGCCACCAAGGTCGACGTGGACGCCGTCCCGGCACTGCGTGACGGGGTCGCGCTGCTCGGCGGGGAACCCCGCGCCCGCCATGTCTACACCGCGCCCGGCGCCGCCGAGGACGTGCTGGCCGCCTGGCAGTCCCTGCTCGGCGACCAGGCCTGGGTGTACCGCCGGGACGAGGCGGTGGCCGCCGGCTGGTTCGGCGAGGTCTCCGCGGACCTGCTGCCGCGGATCGGCGACGTGCTGGCCGTGCCCTTCGGGGACCTCGCGATCATCGCTGCCAAGGCCGAGCCCCTGGAGTCCAGCCTCGTCGGCATGCACGGCTCGATGGTCCCCGCCGAGCAACTCGTCCCCCTGCTGTCAGTCACCGCCTAAGCATGCACGACGTGCTGGCTGGTCCCCGCCGAGCAACTCGTCCCCCTACTGTCAGTCACCGCCTAGGCATGCACGACGTGCTGGCTGGTCCCTCCTGCTGTCAGCCGTGTTGTAGCGGCCGGCGCTCCGATGCCCGTTACGCTCGTGTGACGTGAGCAACGTGCCTGTGCCTCTCCCCGAGAGCGGCTTCAGAGGTCAGACTGACGATGTGCACCCCCTCATCGATGTGCGCGCCCTCACTGGCGCGCTTCGGGACGATCCGCCGCCTGTTCTGCTGGACGTACGGTGGCATCTGGCCGGTCCACCCGGGATCGAGGCGTACCGCGCGGGGCATCTGCCGGGCGCGGTTTTCGTGGACCTCGACCGTGAGCTGGCCGGCCCGCCGGGTCCGGCGGGCCGACACCCGCTCCCCGAACCCGGCGTCTTCCAGGTGGCGATGCGTGCGGCCGGGGTCGCCGGTGACCGCCTGGTGGTGGTCTACGACGACGCGGACTCGACGGCCGCGGCGCGAGCGTGGTGGAACCTGCGGTACTTCGGCCACCACCGGGTACGCGTCCTGGACGGCGGTCACCGGGCCTGGGCCGAGGCCGGCCTCCCGCTGAGCACCGACCCGCCGGAGGTACGGCCCGGGGATTTCCTGGCCAAGCCCGGCGGGATGCCGGTACTCGACCCGCATGGAGCCGCCGTACTGGCCAAGGGGGGCGTCCTGCTGGACGCCAGGGCCGCCGAACGGTACCGCGGCGAGGTCGAGCCGATCGATCCGGTCGCGGGCCACATTCCCGGTGCGATGAGCGCCCCCACCCTCGGCAACGTGGGGGTGGACGGCCGATTCCTGCCGCCGGACCTGCTCCGCGAACGGTTCGCCGAACTGGGCGCCACGGACGCGGACGAGGTGGGCGCCTACTGCGGCTCAGGGGTCACCGCAGCGCACGAGGTCCTCGCCCTCACCCTCGCCGGGGTACCCGCAGCGCTCTACGTCGGCTCCTGGTCCAACTGGGTCGCCGACCCCGCCAACCCCGTCGCCATCGGCCCCTAACCCGCTCCGAAGCACTGCAGGCCCACGGTTCCGGGAGTACGGGGTACGGCGGCCAGGGCCTGGGCGGGGGAGTGCCCGGCCGCCAGCAGGTCGTGGAAGGCGACCATGAAGTCCGGTACCTCGGCGTCCGCCAGCGGGGTGACCCCCGCGATGACGCTGCCCGCGCCGTACGACAGCAGGATGCTCACGATTCCCAGCACCGACTCGCCGCCCGCGTTCCGCCCGGCGTCGCAGGCGGACAGCACCACGAGCCTGGGAGCGTGCCGGAGCCCCTCCAGGTCGTAGGCGGTCAGCGGCCCGTCGGCCATCCGCAGCTCCGACAGCAGCGGATGGCCGGCCCGGAACTCGCCGTGCGCGGCCAGATGGGCGAGCGAGGCTCCGTCCAGCGCCTCTCGTACGGCCGGGGCGGTGGCCGCCCGGCCCCGCAGCACCACCGCCCCCGGATAGCGATCGGCCAACGCGGCCACCTCGGGTTCGGCGCACGCCAGGCCGGGCCCGGCCGCCAGCAGGGCCCGCCCGGGGCCGGCCGGGAAGGGCCGGCGGCAGGCGTGCAGCCAGGCGGCCGCCGACGGAACGACCGTGACCGGCCGGGCGCCGAGCAGGGCGGCGAACGGCAGCCCATGCAGGGCGCCGGTCGGGGCGAGTACCAGATCCCGGTCACCGAGAATCCCGCGCAACGGCCCGAACAGCCGGTCCGCGAGCCGACGCGCAGGCGCTGGGCACGGACCGCCGCCCTCCCAGACCGACCGGCGCAGCGCGAACTGCAACCGCCCGGCCTCCTCGACCAGCGGCTCGTACGGGCCGAGACTGCGGCGCAGGCAGCGTCCCGCCGCGACCGTCACGGCGTGCAGGTCGTCGCCTGATCTGACCAGTTCGACCAGTACCCGGTCCTGTAGCCGGTCGGCCAGTTCGCCCACCTGGGCGGCCCGGAACGCGGTCCGCTCACCGGACCGCATCCGCACCACGTCCCTGAGCTCGGTCTCAAGCCGTACCCGATCCGTTCCGGTACCCACCTCGCGCAGCTCGGCCAGCAGCTCGGCCACCCGGGGCTGGTCGGCGGGCCGACGCGCGATCGCCGGCCGTACGACGGCCCGCCGACGCTCCTCGGCGTACAACAGGGCCCGTCCGGACCGCGCCAGCCTCAGGTCCAGTTCGGCCGGTCCCGCGACCAGCTCCGAGCTCCGAGCCCGCAACTCCGCGGCGCCCAGACCGGTCGCGTGCGTTTCCACCGCACGCAGCCCCGCCCGGAGGGCGGACAGCGCGCCCTGCCGGTCGCCGCGTGCATCCCGGTCGAGCGCAACGGTGTGCCAGGCGGCCGCCCGCAGCACGGCCGGACCCTTCCGCCCTGCCGCGGCCGTGCGTGCCAGGAACTCCCCGGCAGGCCGGCCGAGGCGCAGCGCCAGCCCGGCCCCGATCACCCTGGCCTCCGCCGCGGCCTGCTCCCAGCCGCCGCGCTCCAGCCGGTCGGCGGCCGCGACGGCCGTCCGCAGGAACACCGCCGAACGATCCCCGGCCGCCCATCGGGCCCGTATCAGGAGATGCTCGGCGAGCAGCGTCCAGCCCGTACGGCCCTGGTCGGCATAGCGGGACCTGGCCTGTTCGCCGGTCACTGTGGCCTGCTCCGGATCGCCCTCGGCCAGCTCGGCCCTGGCCAGCACGAGCAGCCCGTCCGGGGCGTACCTGCCGTCGGCCGCCCCGGCCACCGAGGCGGCCAGCGGCCGGGCCTCGCCTGGCAGCCCGGCGGCGATCAGCGTCTCGGCCCGGTACAGCGAGGTCAGTGTGATCCAGGTCCCGGTGAGGCCAGGACCGGCCTCGGCCAGCAGCCGCAGGGCCCGGGGCAGGTCACCGCCCCGCGAGGCCGCGAAGGCGAGGTTCGCCGTCGCCGCAGCACGGTGCTGTCCCGCGCGGTCCGCCGCCACAGCCGAAGTCAGCACGGCCTCGGCCTGGCGAAGCTCGCCGCAGACGGTAAGCGTGAAGCCGACGTTGACGAGTGTCTGCGGGGAGGCCGCCCGGCTCCGCAGCCGCCGGGCGAGCACCCGCGACTCCCCGAGGTGACCGTCCCTGGTCAGTGCGCACATCCGGTCCTCCATGGCGTTCACAGCCGGACCCAGCTGGTCACGATCGAGGTCCCGTCCGGAAGCCCGAAGACCAGGCTCACCAGCCCGGCGGGCATCCCGGAAAGGACGAAGTGCCCGCTCTCGTCGGCCCCGCAGGTGAGTGAGACGTCGGGATGCCGGACCAGCACCCGGGCGGCAGCGGGCGGATCGAGCCGCCCGGCCACCTCGCCGGCGCCGGTCACCTCCAGGTCGACCCTGACCCCGGGGCCGCTGAAGGTCAGCAGCCGCGCGCCGCCCCGCAGCCCGGCCGTGGCGGCGTCGAGGTACGCGGTGAGATCGGCGAGCAGCGCACCGGGAACCCGCCAGCCGAACGCGGCCCGCCCGGCCGAGGCGATGCACGCAGGCAGCGGCTCCAGCTCCGCGAAGGCCGCCCGTACCCGATCGAGGAGCCGCTCGTCGGTACTCACGCGGCCTCGATCAGCCGGCGCAGCCCGGCCAGGCACCGGGTACGGGTCGGGCCGACGCTGCCGATCGGTATGTCGAGCGCCGCCGCGATCTCCGCGTACGTCACCGGGGCCAGCGCCAGGAACCGCAGTACCCGGCGGCACCGTTCCGGCATGCCCCGGATCGCCACCGCAACCTGCCCGAACCGCTCGCGTTCCAGGCAGATCGTGTCCGGGCCGGGTCCGGTCGCCGCCAGATCCGGCAGCCTCCCGCCGCAGGGCCGTCGCAGCCTCGCGGCCTCGTGCCTGGCGGTCACCGCCAGCCAGCCGCCCACCGCCGCGTCGTCCCGCAGTCCCGCAAGCCGCTCGACCAGGCGCAGCCAGACCGTCTGGGCCAGGTCGGCGGTGTCGGCCTCGTTCAGGTTGTACGACCGGGCGATCGACCACAGCAGCCCGGAGTACCGGTCCACCAGCGCCGACCACGCAGCCTCGTCACCTTGCCGGGCAAGGGCGATCAGTTCATCTCGCATGACTGGTGACGTTAGGAGGGTGCGTGCGTACCGCCACTGAAACAGCACGCGTGGTTACCGGTTCGCCGCCCGGTCGTGCTCAAGTCCTGATGATTGGAGGCCAGGCGGCACGGGTAACGGCTGCGGTTCTGACGCCCGGGACTGGTGTCGTGCGGGCGGATGGGGCACAATGCTTTAACGCTGAGATCTTCTTGGAGCGTACGAGGCCGTAGGGGAAGACGCGCCTCGGTACACAACCAGGAGGTCCGGTGACCGCACGTGGCGTTTTTTACGTCCACTCCTCGCCACCTGCGCTGTGCCCACATGTCGAGTGGGCCGCCGCAGGTGTACTTGGTGTACCAGTTTCACTGGCGTGGGCGGATCAGCCGGCCGCACCGGGAACGATGCGCGCCCAACTCTGCTGGGAGGGCAATTCCGGGACCGCGGCGGGCATCGCATCCGCGCTGCGCACCTGGAAGCTGCTGCGCTTCGAGGTCACCGAGGACGCCACACCGGGCTGCGACGGCGTCCGTTTCAGCTGTACGCCGTCCCTTGGAGTCTTCACCGGGGTGACCGGCGCGAGCGGTGACGTCATGGTGCCCGAGGACCGGCTGCGCTCGGTCATGGCCGGGGCCGCCCGGGGCAAGACCAATCTGGAACACGAGCTGGAGCGGCTCCTCGGCACGCCCTGGGACAACGAGCTGGAGACCTTTCGCCGCGCCGGCGACGGCGCCCCCGTCAGATGGCTGCACGCGGCGGTATGAACAGTGCAGAGGCCCCGCACCGATCATCGGTGCGGGGCCTCTGCACGTGGGTCAGAGCGGGATGTTGCCGTGGCTTCCTCGTGCCGGGGTGGCCTCGGCGATGGCGCGGGCGAGGGTGGTGCGGGTCCTGCCGGGCTCGATGACCTCGTCCACGACGCCCAGGTCGAGGGCGCGCTGGAGGCCGCCGGCGATCCGCTCGTGCTCGTCGGCCAGTGCGGACTCGAAGGCCGGGCGCTCCTCCTCGGACACCGCTGCGATCTTCTTGCGGTGCAGCACCCGTACGGCCGCGATGGCGCCCATGACGGCGATCTCGGCGGTCGGCCAGGCGAACACCTTGGTGGCGCCGAGCGAACGGGAGTTCATCGCGATGTACGCGCCGCCGTAGGACTTGCGGGTCACCAGCGTCACCCGGGGCACGGTGGCCTCGGCGAACGCGTGCAGCAGCTTGGCGCCGCGCCGCACCACGCCGCCGTGCTCCTGGCCGACGCCCGGGAGATAACCGGGTACGTCCACAAGCACCACCAGCGGGATCCCGAACGCGTTGCACATCCGGACGAACCGGGCGCACTTCTCGGCGGACAGGGAGTCCAGGCAGCCACCCAGCCGTAGCGGGTTGTTGGCGATGACGCCGATGGTTCCGCCGCCCAGCCTGCCGAGCGCGGTGACGATGTTCGGCGCCCACTTGGCGTGCAGCTCGACCATCTGCGACGGGTCGTCGACGATGTCCTTGACCAGCGGCAGCACGCTGTAGGCCCGCTTCGGGTTCTCCGGCAGGATGCCGCCGAGCTCCTTGTCGACGACCTCCTCGGGCCGTACCCGGCTCTGGTGACCCATCAGCACGGCGAGCCTGCGGGCCACCACCAGCGCCTCGGTCTCGTCCTTGGTGGCGACGTGCACCACGCCGGACTTCTTGGAGTGCGGGTCGGTGCCGCCCAGGCCGGCCATGTCGATCTCTTCACCAGTGACCGACTTGACCACATCGGGGCCGGTAACAAAGATCTTGCCGGTCTCGGCCAGGATCACGATGTCGGTGAGCGCCGGGCCGTAGGCCGCCCCGCCCGCCGCCGGGCCGAGTACCACCGAGATCTGCGGCACTACACCGGAGGCTCGCGTCATGATGGCGAAGATCAGGCCGACCGCGTGCAGTGACTCCACGCCCTCGGCGAGGCGAGCCCCACCGGAGTGCCAGAGCCCGATGATGGGCAGCCGCTCCTTGAGGGCGTGCTTGTAAGCCACCAGGATGGCCTCGCAGCCCGCCATGCCCATCGCCCCGCCCATGACCCGCGGGTCACTGGCGAAACCGACGACCGGCATGCCCTCGATCCGGCCGATGCCGGCCTGGGCACCGGAGCCGTCGTCGCCGGTGAGCGCCCGGAAGGTGCCGTCGTCGAAGAGCGTGGACAGGCGCGTCTCTGGGTGACGCGGGTCCTGTGCTTCCGGGACTGCTGGGGCCGCGATACGGCTGGCGAGTACGGTCATGGCGGGCTTGCTCCCTAGGTCAGAGTGCGCGCTTGAAGACCACGGCGGTGTTGTGACCGCCGAAGCCGAACGAGTTGTTGAGTGCGGCGATCGGGCCGTCGGGCAGCTTGCGCGGCTCGCCGCGGACGATGTCCAGATCAACGCCGTCGTCGAGGTCGTCAAGGTTGGCGGTGGGCGGCACCAGGCCCTCGCGCAGCGAGAGCACGGTGATCAGCGACTCCAGAGCGCCGGCCCCGCCGAGCAGGTGCCCGGTCATCGACTTGGTGCCGGTGATGCAGATCTTGTGGGCGACCTCTTCGCCGAGTGCGGCCTTGATCGAGGTCAGCTCGGCGACGTCGCCCGCCGGGGTCGAGGTGGCGTGCGCGTTGACGTGCACGATGTCCTCGGCCACGATGCCGGCGTCCTTGAGTGCGCGGCGCATCGCCTTGGCCTGGCCGGAACCGCTCGGGTCGGGCAGCACGATGTCGTAGGCGTCACCGGAGTAGCCCGCGCCCGCGACGATGCCGTGGATCGTGGCGCCGCGCGCCAGGGCGTGCTCCTCGGACTCGAAGATCATGACGGCGGCGCCCTCGCCGAGCACGAACCCGTCGCGGTTCTTGTCGTACGGCCGGGAGGCGCGCTCCGGCTCGTCGTTACGGGTCGACATGGCGCGCATGGCCCCGAAGGAGGCCATCTGCAGCGGGTGCACGCAGGATTCGGTGCCCCCGGCGATGACCACGTCGGCGCGGCCGGAACGGATCATGTCCATGGCGTACCCGATGCCGTCCGCGCTGGAGGCGCAGGCGCTCACCATGGCGTGCGCACCGGCCTGGGCGCCGAACTCGATGCTCACCATGCCGGCGGCCCCGTTGGGCATCAGCATCGGCACGGTGAAGGGCGACACCCGGGTCCAGCCCTTGTCCAGGTAGACGCTGTAGCTGTTGAGCGCGGTATGCAGACCACCGATGCCGCTGGAGACCACGACGCCGAGGCGGTCGCCGTCGATCGTGTAGCCCTCCCGGTCACCGAACGCGTAGCCCGCGTGCTCCCACGCCTCGTGCGCGGCGATCAGCGCGATCGCCTCGTTGCGGTCCATCCGGCGCAGCCTGTGCTTGGGCAGTACCGCTTCCGGTTCCACAACCAGCTGCGCGGCGATACGGACCGGCAGGTTCTCCACGCCCTCCCAGGTCAGCGGGCGCACACCGGACTTGCCGGCCAGCAGCGCTGCCCAGGTGGACTCGACGTCGCCGCCGAGCGGTGTGGTGGCCCCAAGACCGGTGATCACCACTTTGACCTGGTTTGTGCTCATGAAAGTGCTCCTCGATGTACTGGGGGATCGAAGCGGCGCGCCGCACGGCGTACGGCGCGCCGCGACTCCACTAGACCGTGAGGCCCTGGACGAACCCGATGACGTCCTTGACGGTCTTGAGGTTGCGAAGCTCGTCGTCGGGAATCTCGACACCGAACTTGTCCTGAGCCGCCACCGCGATCTCTACCATCGACAGCGAGTCGATGTCGAGGTCGTCGATGAAGTTCTTCTCCGGGGTCACCTCGGCCGCGGGGATACCGACGATCTCCTCGACGATCTCGCCGAGGCCGGCCAGAATCTCCTGCTCGGTGGCTGCCATGTTGTTGGTTCTCCTCCTGTTGACGCAAGCCCTAATAGTGTTTTAGTGGGGCCTACGGGGTTCTGTTATGGGATCTGGATGACTTGGGCAGCGTAGGTGAGACCCGCGCCGAAGCCGATAATGAGGGCCGGTTCCCCGGAGGGGACTTCGCCGCGCTCGATCATGTGCGAGAGCGCCAGGGGGATCGACGCGGCGGAGGTGTTCCCGGAGTTCACGATGTCCTCGGCGATCACCGCGTTGGTGGCGCCGAGCTTGCGGGCGATCGAATGGACGATCCGCAGGTTGGCCTGGTGCGGGACGAACGCGGCGAGCTCCTCGGGCTTGACGCCCGCCCGCACGCACGCCTCCAGGGCGATCGGGTGCAGCGCGGTGGTGGCCCACCGGAAGACGCCCTGGCCGTCCTGTTTGAGGAACGACTTCCGGTCCGCGATCATGATCTTGTCGGCGTCTGCGCCCGAACTGCCCCACACGACCGGGCCGATGGCCGGCACGTCGGAGCCGGTCACGACCGCGGCGCCCGCGCCGTCGGCGAAGATGATGCAGTTGGCCCGGTCGGTCTGGTCGACCCACTGGGACATCTTCTCGGACCCGATGACCAGCACGTTGCGCGCCGAACCGCTGCGGATCGCGTCGCTGGCGTTCGACAGCGCGTAAGCGAAGCCCGCGCAGGCCGCGTTCACGTCGTACGCGCCCGGGGCGATGATGCCGAGCCGGTGGGCCACGGTCGCGGAGACGTTGGGGACCAGCGTCTCGGCCGAGCAGGTGGCGACGATCACCAGGTCGATGTCGGCGGCGGACAGGCCACTGCCGGCCAGCGCCTTCCCACCGGCATGGAAGGCCAGATCGGCCACGCCCTCCTCGGGCCCGGCGATCCGCCGCTCGGCGATCCCGACCCGGCTGCGGATCCACTCGTCGTTGGTGTCGATGGTCCTGGCGAGCTCGTCGTTGGTGACGATCCGGGCGGGCTGGTAGTCGCCGAACGCCAGGATCCTGGCACCGGCCGAACCGGTCGCGAGCCTCATGCGGCACCGCCGTGGTTCGCGATCAGCTCGCGGGCGGCGCCGAGGTCTTCCGGGGTCTTCAGGGCGAGCAGTTCGATCCCCTTGAGGTCGCGGCGGGCCAGGCCCACCAGGGTTCCGGAGGGCGGCAGTTCGATGATGGCGGTGACGCCGAGCTCCTTCATGGTCTCCATGCAGGAGTCCCAGCGGACCGGGGAGCTGACCTGCTCGACCAGCCGGGCCACGTACTCCCGGCCGCCGGTCACGACCGCGCCGTCCCGGTTGGACAGCAGGGTGAACGCCGGGTCCTTGATCGAAAGTCCTGGGGCGAGCCGGCGCAACGTGTCCACCGCGGGCTCCATGTGCTCGGTGTGGAAGGCGCCGGCCACCGCGAGGGGGCGAAGGCGTGCCTTCGCGGGCGGCTCTTCGGCGAACGCCGAGAGCTGCGCCATGGTGCCTGCGGCGACGATCTGACCGGCGCCGTTGATGTTGGCGGGGGTGAGCCCGTGCTTGTCGATCGCGGCCAGCACCTCGTCGGCCTCACCGCCGAGTACCGCGGTCATGCCGGTCTCGATGACCGCCGCGGCCTCGGCCATGGCCCTGCCGCGCTCCCTCACCAGTACCAGGGCGGCCTCGTTGGAGAGCACTCCCGCCATGGCGGCCGCGGCGAGCTCTCCGACGCTGTGCCCGGCGAAGGCGACGTCGCCCCCGACCGGCCCCAGGGCCTCGAACGCGGCCAGGGCGGCGGTCACCAGGAGTGGCTGCGCCACCGCGGTGTCACGGATCTCGTCGGCGTCGGCGGTGGTGCCGTAGCGCACCAGATCGAGCCCGGTCACCGCGGACCACCAGGTGAGGCGGTCTGCGATAGCGGGGTCCTCGAGCCATGGCTGGAGGAATCCGGGCGTCTGGGCACCCTGTCCGGGCGCTGCGAGGAGGATCACAGCCCTCACCCTGCCCTGTATGCAACCCACATGCCGATGCCGGGGCGTACGAAGTTTCGGCGATGAGGTTTGTACGACCCCTACAACCAGGAGTTTCGCAGGTAACGGCCGAGTGACGATCGTCACCTGTTGCCGAAACGCCGGTCGAAGCGGCCGAGCACGAGGGCGATCCGCAGGCTGAACGCAGCACGGGACTCGGTGGGGGCCAGCCCTGTCAGCTCGGTCACCCGCCGCAGCCGGTAACGCACCGTGTTCGGATGGACGAACAGCAGCCTCGCGGTGGACTCCAGGGACGAGCCCTGTTCGAGGTAGGTCGTGAGGGTGTCGAGCAGCGGCGCCCCTGCCGACTGCATCGGCTCGTACACCTGCTCCACCAGGAAGCGCCTGGCCTCCGCGTCCCCGTCCAGTGCGCGTTCGGGCAGCAGATCCTCGGCCAGTACGGGCCGGGGCGCGTCCGGCCAGCCCGCCGCCGCCTTCAGCCCCGCGAGCGCCGCATGCGCCGAGGCGGTGGCGCCGTAGAGGTCGGCCACGGTCGGGCCGATCACCACCGCCCCGGGACCGCACTTGGCCGCCACTGTCCGGGCCGCGTCCATCGGGTCCTCGGCTCCGCCGACCACCACGATGACCCGGTGGCCCTGTACCCCGGCGAGGACGTCCACCCGGGCCCGCCGGCCCGCCAGCTGCATCTGGTCGATGATCGCCTCAGGCTCCTCGTCCTGCGGGGTGTACCCGGCGATCACCACCACTGGCTTGGAGGACCAGCCGAGCGCGGCCGCCCAGGAGTGCATGCCCTCGTCGACCTCGCCGCGCAGCAGCGCGTTGACCACCAGTGCCTCAAGGCGGGCGTCCCAGGCGGCGCGGGTCTCCGCTGCGCGCGCATATACCTGGGCGGCGCCGAACGCCACGTCCCGGGTATAGCGCAGGATCGCCTCGCGCAGCTGGTACGTACCGCCCGGCGCGGCCAGTTCGTCGAGGCGGGACTCCACCACGTCGACGATCACGCGGACCAGATCGATCGTCTGCTGCAGGCGTACGGCTCGCATGAGATCACGGGGAGCGGTGCCGAACACCTCACCGGCGATGGCGGGCCGGGAGGTCTCGGCGTTCTTGAACCACTCGACGAACGCGGCGATGCCGGCCTGGGCGACCAGTCCGATCCAGGAGCGGTGGTCCGGCGGCATCCGCCGGAACCAGGGCAGCCGCTCCTCCATCTGGGCCAGCACCGAGGTCCCGAACGAGCCCATGGCCTGTTCCAGACGCTTGGTGGTCTGCTCCCTAATCGCAGCCTCTTCGGTCGTGTCCACGCTCCCAAGGGTGCCACCCCGGGGGCGATGCTCCACTACGCCGCACGTCACATCACCGTTCGAACCGGCGGAACACCGCCCAACAGCAGCCCAGCGTGGCGGCGAAGACCGGGAACCAGGCCAGCCTGGCCAGGATCCAGCCGGGCCCGTTCGGCAGCGAGTGCAGTCCCGGCACGGTCCCGAGCAGCAACCCGGTCAGGGTGACGGTCAGCATCGCGGTCTGGTGCCAGAGGAAGACCGTCATCGCGGACAGGTTGGCAGGCCGCGCGGGCGGAGCCGACGAGCTCGTCGAACCGGTCCAGACCCGGCTGAGGGGCGGTGTCCGGGCCGTCCTCAGTGCGCAGCACCCCCAGGATGCGGCGCAGTTCGGTCAGCCCTTCTCGCCGCAATGTGGAACACGAAGGTCGTGTAGAACATCCCCAGGGCCGACAGTCGCCAGGCGCCCAGCGGATAGCGGTGGCGGAGCACGAGCGGGATCACCAGGAACACGGCGGTCAGTAGTGGCCGGCCGGTGCGGCCACCGTCCGGGCCCGCGAGCTGTGCGGTCGCCGGGGCCAGGATGATGAGGGCGAGCAGCAGGTCGAACCCGAACACGACCAGGCCGAACCGCAGCCGGCCGATGCCGATCCGCTTGGTCCAGCGCAGCGCGACAGGCCAGGGGCGGCCGGCCGGTGGCGGCGGGTCGGCGCGCCCGGACCATATCGCTACGAACAGCAGGTCGACCCAGCCGCGGGCCGCCCGGAGCGGAGGTACGGGGGACACAACCTTAGCTTAGGGGTCACCATGTGTGACATTCGTGCCTCTGTGGGTGCATTCATGCCTGGTACTTCGGTAGGGGGTATGACTTGGGTGTGGAACCTGTCGAGGCGTTGCGCCGGATCGCCTACCTGCTGGAGCGCGCGCACGAGCCGTCCTACCGGGTACGGGCCTTCCGGGGAGCCGCGGATCTGATCGCCTCGCTGCCCCGGGACGAACTCGCGCAGAAGGCCCGCTCGGGCACACTCACCACGTTGCCGGGGATAGGGAAGGTGACCGCGCTGGTCATCGAAGAGGCCCTGCGCGGTGAGGTCCCCATCTATCTGCGCCGGATGGAGGCCACCGAGGACGTGCCGCTCGACGAGGCGACCGCGGCGCTCCGTGCGGCCTTGAAGGGCGACCTGCACACGCACAGTGACTGGAGTGACGGCGGCTCCCCGATCCGGGAGATGGCCGAGGCCGCCCGTTCACTGGGTCACGAATACCTGGCGCTGACCGACCACTCGCCCCGGTTGAAGGTCGCCAACGGGCTGTCCGCGGAGCGGCTCCTGACCCAGCTGGACGAGGTCGCCAGGCTGAACAAGGAGCTCGCGCCGTTCCGGATCCTCACCGGCATCGAGGTCGACATTCTCGACGACGGTTCCCTCGACCAGGCGCCTGAGCTGCTCGAACGCCTTGACGTGGTGGTGGCCAGCGTGCACTCGAAGCTGCGGATGGACCGGGTGGACATGACCCGGCGGATGGTCGCCGCGATCGCCGACCCCCTGGTCGACGTGCTCGGTCACTGTACGGGCCGGATCGTGCAGGCCGGCGGGGTCCGGGGCGGGCTGCGTCCCGAGTCGGAGTTCGACGCCGCCCTGGTCTTCGACGCCTGCGTGGCCTACGACGTCGCGGTGGAGATCAACTCCCGTCCGGAGCGGCTCGACCCGCCCAAACGGCTGCTGCGGCTCGCCGTTGAGGCGGGCTGCCGGTTCGCCATCGATTCCGACGCGCATGCTCCCGGCCAGCTCGCCTGGCAGCCGAACGGCTGTGAACGCGCGGCCCGCTCCGGCATCGGCCCGGAACAGATCGTCAACACCCTCGATGTCACAGACCTGCTCGCCTGGACCGGCTCACACTGACGATCAACGGAAGTTTCCCGAACCGTCACCGGCGGCCGGTAGCGTCGGCCCCAGGAGGTGCCGTCGTGATCATTCATCGTTCCGTGGACGTCAACGGCCTGAACATGCACATCGCCGAGGCGGGCTCGGGTCCGCTGGTGCTGTTGCTGCACGGGTTCCCCGAGTGCTGGTACTCCTGGCGGCACCAACTGGACGCGCTGGCCTCCGCCGGGTACCGCGCGGTCGCCCCCGACCAGCGTGGATACGGGCGTACGGGAGGTCCCGGCGAGATCGAGGCCTACTCGATCCTGCACCTGGTGGGGGATGTCGTCGGCCTGATCGCCGCGCTCGGCGAGGAGCAGGCCGTCGTGGTCGGCCACGACTGGGGCGGGCCGGTCGCCTGGCACACCGCCCAGCTCCGCCCCGACCTGGTACGCGGCGTCGCGGGCCTGAGCGTCCCGCACCGGCCCCGCAACTCCCGGCCGCCGGTCGGCCTGATGCGCGAGGGGTACGGCGAGGGCTTCTACATGGTCCACTTCCAGCGGCCGGGGATCGCCGACGCCGAGCTCTCGGCCGACCCGGCCGCCACCTTCCGCCGGATGCTCTTCGCCGCGTCCGGCGACTCTCCGGGCTTCCTGCCGTTCGTACCGGAGGGCGGAAGTTTTCTGGACGTCTGTCCGGAGCCGGACAAGCTGCCCGCCTGGCTTACCGAGAAGGACATCGCCGTCTACACGGCGGAGTACGCGTCGTCCGGCTTCACCGGGCCGCTCAACTGGTACCGCAACCTCGACCGGAACTGGGAGCTCACCGCCGCCTGGCACCGCGCCCCGGTCACCCCGCCCGCCCTCTACGTCGCCGGTGACCGCGACGCGGTGGCCACGGCGCCCGGTGCCCGCGAGATGGTCGCCGGACTCGGCGCCCTCGTGCCGAACCTGCGCGAACCCATCTGGTTGCCCGGCTGCGGGCACTGGACCCAGCAGGAACGCCCCGACGAGGTCAACACGGCCCTGCTCGACTTCGTCGGCTCCCTCGACTGAGTCCGGCGGCCACTTCGGCATCTTCAGCCCCGCGCCGATCTGACCGAGAGCCCCCTTCCCGGGG
Source organism: Actinomycetes bacterium (assembly GCA_025964615.1). Classification (GTDB taxonomy): domain Bacteria; phylum Actinomycetota; class Actinomycetes; order Streptosporangiales; family Streptosporangiaceae; genus RYN-227. The sequence goes on along the minus strand of JAOPYM010000357.1, from coordinate 6,768 downwards.
TATGGACTCCTTGAGGGAAGGGGCGGAGATGGGAGTTCTCGCTGATCCGGGGGCGCTGATCGATCGTCTCGGGTACATCGCCGACTCCCGGTGGCGGGAAGCGCTGTATGCCGTACCCCGGCATCTGTTCGTCCCCGCCCAGGGATGGGCCAGCCCGGACGCGATCGACGCAGGCGGATACCGGATCGACCGCGAGGCGGACCCGCAACGCTGGTGGGACGCGGTGTACTCCGACACGGTGATCGTCACGCAGGTGGACGACGGTCGCGGGGACCCCTCCGGCGGCACGGGCCCGTTCACCTCGTCGGTGTCCGCGCCCGGCATCGTGCTGCTCTTCGGGGAGCTTCTGGGAGTCAGGCGGCACGATCGGATCCTGGAAGTGGGCACCGGCTCGGGCTGGACGGCGGGTCTGCTCGCCGACCTGGCGGGCCCGGACGGGCGGGTCGTCTCGGTGGAGATCGACCCGGAGCTGTGCGAGCGGGCCAGGGCCAACCTGGACGCCGCGGGCTGCACCGGGGTCGACGTGGTGTGCGCGGACGCGGCCGCCTCCATCCCGGAGGGGGAGCCGTTCGACCGGTTGCACGTCACGTGCGGCGTGTCGGAGATCCCCTGGAGGTGGATCGCGGCACTGCGTCCCGGGGGGACGGGCGTCGTCCCGTGGTGCCCGCCGCTCGGGATCGGCCACCAGATGCGGCTGACACGGACCGGTGAGGCCGAGGCGGTCGGCACCATCCATGGCACTGCCGGGTTCCTGATGATGCGTTCACAGCGTCCGGAACCCGGGGCTCCTGCCGACTTCCTGCACCATTGGGACGACCGCCGGATCGCCCGGACCCGGATCGACCCGCGCACGGTGGTCTCCACGCCGGTCACCGACGAGTGGCGCACCTACGGCGGGGACATAGCCCTCACGGCGATGGCACCTGGAGTCCAGTGCGATCTGCGACCTGCGCCGGGTGAACCGGGTGAGCGGACCCTGTGGTTGCGGGAGACCCGGACGGGTGCCCGCCGGAGCGGTTCATGGGCCCTCGTCGACTATGTGCCGGGCGCCCCGGACTACGAGGTCTGTTCCTATGGCGAACGGGACCTGTGGGCCGAGGTGTCCGAGGCCCACCTGCGCTGGTGCGCATGGGGACGTCCCGCACGCGGCAGGTTCGGCCTGACGGTGACCCCCGCGGGGCAGCAGATCTGGCTGGACACGCCGGCCAACGTCGTGGGAAGGGAGGCGGGTGGCCGCTGACTCGGTCGCCAGGGCCTCTGCCGCATCAGGCTGCCAGGCCCTGGGCGCAGTCGGGGCAGCAGAGGACGGGTGCGCCACCGGGCAGGTGGCCGACGAGAAAGACCGGCGTGGGCCAGCGCTTCTGGCAGCCGGCACAGGCCACACCGGCTCGCTGGGCCGAAGTAAGGCCCTCGGGATCGATGGTGCGAGTGGGAGTGATGGTCTTCACGTCTGGGAAAGCGACCACGTTCCAGAAAATGTCACAGCTTGCTCACGGAGTGGCCGGTGCGTTCCCGAGCATGATCCCGACGAACAGCGTGGCGACCGCGGTGAGGGCGCTGAGGGCACCCCAGATCGCCATCGACTTCTTCGACGAGGCCCGGGTGTGCAGGTACGCGGAGACCCCGGACAGCAGCACGAGGGTCATCTTGACGTTGAGGGTCGTCTTGTAGGCGCTGGTCTGGTCGTGCACCGCCAGTATGTTCCACACCCCGGTCGCGATGAGCACTCCGAAGGCCGGCCAGGCCACCTGGTTGAACCGCCGCGCCGCTGTCTTCGTCACCCCGTCGATCCCGCGCAGTACAGGCACCAGGGCCCCGAGCGTCAACTGCCCGCCGACCCAGATGGTGGCCGCGAGCACGTGCAGGAAGAGCCGGATCGTGTCCAGCGAGACCGAGAGCACAATTGCCTCCGAAGTCGTGTGGTCCAGAAAGTCCGTTCGATCATCCCGTACCCAAAAGATCACCACGACCCGGGTGGCCGATCGGGGGCGGCACCGCGTACCGCCCCCGATCGGATGGGTCAGGCGTCGCCGCCGGTGGAGCTCTCGGCGGTCTGGACCCCACCGGCGAACACGTCGCTGATGGACTCGTTCAGCCGGTACTTCTGGATGGCCTGCTGCAGCATCTCCGGCTTGATCTCGCCGCGCCGGGCCAGCCGGGTGAGCACCGCGAGGGTGATCGAGGCGGCGTCGACGTGGAAGAAACGCCGGGCCGCGGCCCGGGTGTCGGAGAAGCCGAACCCGTCGGTGCCCAGCGAGGAGTAGTCCCCCGGCACCCACTGCGAGATCTGGTCGGGTACGGCCCGCATCCAGTCCGAGACCGCGACGACCGGCCCCGGGGCGCCCTCCAGCTTCTGGGTGACGTAAGGCACCCGCTGTTCGGCGTCGGGGTTCAGCAGGTTCCACTCGTCGCAGTCCATGGCCTCGCGGCGCAGTTCGGTCCACGAGGTGGCCGACCACAGGTCCGCCGCGACGCCCCAGTCCGCCGCGAGGAGCCGCTGGGCCTCCTGCGCCCACCGCACACCCACCCCGGACGCGAGAAGCTGCGCACGTGGCGCCTCGTCGGCCACCGAGGGCGCTGGAGCGTACCGGTAGAGCCCCTTGAGGAGCCCGGCCACGTCGAGGTTCTCCGGCTGCGCCGGCTGGACGTACGGCTCGTTGTAGATCGTGATGTAGAAATTGCGATCCTCGCCGTGCGGATGTTCCGGCGTCGAGCCGTACATCCGCCGCAGCGCATCCTGGACGATGTAGGTCAGCTCATACGCCCAAGCAGGGTCGTACGACACGGTCGCCGGGTTCACCGAGGCCAGCAGCTGCGAGTGCCCGTCGTTGTGCTGCAACCCCTCGCCGGTCAGGGTCGTACGCCCGGCAGTGGCGCCGATCATGAACCCGCGCCCCATCTGATCGGCCAGCGCCCACATCTGGTCGCCGGTCCGCTGCCACCCGAACATCGAGTAGAAGATGTAGACCGGGATCATGTGCTCGCTGTGCGTCGCGTACGCGGTCCCGGCGGCGATCATCGAGGCCATCGCGCCGGCCTCGGTGATCCCCTCGTGCAGGATCTGACCCCGCTCGGACTCCTTGTAGGACAGCAGCATCTTGTGGTCGGCGGCCTCGTACGTCTGCCCGTGCGGCGAATAGATCTTCGCCGTCGGGAAGATGGCGTCCAGGCCGAACGTGCGGGCCTCGTCGGGGATGATCGGCACGAACCTGTGCCCGATCTCCTTGTCCTTCATGAGGTCTTTGAGCAGCCGGACGAACGCCATGGTGGTGGCGACGGCCTGTTTGCCCGAGCCCTGCTTCAGATCGCCGTACGGCTGGTCGCCGGGCAGGATGATCGGCTTGGCCCGGACCACCCGCTTGGGCAGGTAGCCGCCCAGCGCGGCCCGCCGCTCCCGCATGTACTGGATCTCCTCGGAGTCCTCACCCGGGTGGTAGTACGGCGGCAGGTCGGCTTCCAGGGCGGAGTCCGGGATGTCGAGGAACAGGCGGTCCCTGAAGGCCTTGAGCTCCTTCTTGCCGAGCTTCTTCATCTGGTGCGACGACATCCGGGACTCGAAGCCCTCGCCGAGCGTCCAGCCCTTGACCGTGTGGGTCAGGATCACCGTCGGCTGCCCGACGTGCTCACGGGCCGACTTGAAGGCCGCGTAGAGCTTGCGGTAGTCGTGCCCGCCGCGCGACAGCTTGCGCAGGTCGTCGTCGGCCAGGTGCTCGACCATTTTGCGCAGCCGGGGGTCGTCGCCGAAGAAGTTCTCCCGGATGTACGCGCCGGACTCCAGGGACAGGGTCTGGAACTGCCCGTCCGGGATCGAGTTCATCTTGTTGACCAGCACGCCATCGACGTCCTGGGCGAGGAGCGGGTCCCAGTCCCGGCCCCAGACGACCTTGATCACGTTCCAGCCGGCGCCCCTGAAGTAGGACTCGAGCTCCTGCATGATCTTGCCGTTGCCGCGGACCGGGCCGTCCAGGCGCTGCAGGTTGCAGTTGATGATGAATGTGAGGTTGTCCAGCTCCTCGCGGGCGGCCAGGCCGATCGCGCCGAGCGACTCCGGCTCGTCCATCTCGCCGTCGCCCAGGAACGTCCACACATGCGACCTGGAGGTGTCCTTGATCTCACGGGCGAGGAGGTAACGGTTGAACCTGGCCTGGTAGATCGAGTCGATCGCGCCCAGGCCCATGGAGACAGTGGGGAACTCCCAGAAGTCCGGCATCAGGCGCGGGTGCGGGTAGGAGGGCAGCCCGCCACCCGGATGCGAGATCTCCTGCCGGAAGCCGTCCAGCTGGTGCTCGGTCAGCCGGCCCTCGAGAAACGCGCGGGCATAGATGCCGGGCGCGGCGTGGCCCTGGATGAAGACCTGGTCGCCCGACTCGCCGTGATCTTTGCCACGGAAGAAATGGTTGAAACCGACCTCATAGAGCGACGCGGCCGAGGCGTACGTCGCGATGTGCCCGCCCACCGACAGCTCCGGGCGATTGGCCCGGGAGACCGCGATCGCAGCGTTCCAGCGGATGTACGCGCGGACCCGCCGCTCGATGTGCTCGTCACCGGGGAACCACGGTTCCTTCTCCGGCGGGATGGTGTTGATGTAGTCGGTGCTGCGCAGGCTGGGCACGCCGACCTGCTGTTCGCGGGCGCGTTCCAGCAGGCGGAGCATGACGTAGCGGGCTCGCGATCGGCCCTCGGTCTTGATCACCGTGTCCAGTGATTCGAGCCATTCCCGGGTTTCATCGGGGTTGATGTCCGGGAGTTGGCTGGGCAGGCCGTCGCTGATGATCGAAAAGCGCTGGCGTCCGGAAGCCACGGGTTCCCCTCTGTCGACTGTTTGTCGATGATGTTGTTCCCATCGTGGTATGTATCGATGGCTAACGCATCTCTACTGCCCGGTAACTATTCCCGCCGGTCAGACGGTATGTGAGCCGCGCCGGAGTGACAAGGTATGAGGAGCGCCCGGTAGCGGGTAGACAGGTGTGGACAGGGTGGCAGGGAACGCTCCTATGGCCCGGATCCGGGCCGCCAGGTTCGGTTGGGGCTGCGCGTGGGAACCTGAGGCAAAGTGGCCGGTTTCATCGAGAAGCCGTTGAGACACTTGCGCAAGGGGCCGTGACTTGTGTGAACTGTCCCGCAACGCCGTATGGTGCGGCACATCGACATTGGGAGGACGTTCGTGAGCGCGACCGCGGGTCAGGCGCAGACTGAGCGCAGCCTGGCCGAACGGCTCGGCTTCAAGGCGAGCCAGGTGGTGCAGGAGATCGGCTGGGACGAGGACTGTGACGAGGAGCTGCGAAGCTCCATCGAGACGGTCATCGGGTCCGAGCTGGTCGACGAGGACTACGAGGAGGTCGCCGACGTCGTGCTGCTGTGGTGGCGCGACGAGGACGGTGATCTCGTCGACGGGCTGGTGGACGCACGTTCCGGGCTGGCGGATGGGGGCCATGTGTGGCTGCTCACGCCGAAGGCCGGCCGGGACGGGCATGTCGAACCCAGCGACATCGGTGAGGCCGCTCCCACAGCGGGGCTGTCTCAGTCGAGCAGCGTCAGCGCGGCCAAGGAATGGTCCGGGACCCGGCTGGTCGCTCCGAAGGTCCGTCGCTGAGATTCGTGGACCGGAGGGGCTTCGTGGACCGGAGGGGTGGCAGACTGGACCCGCCCTAATCTGGTCGAACGAAGGGACGTGACATGGCGGTCGAGGTCGGCGACGGCGCACCGGATTTCGAGCTGAAGGATCAGCACGGAACGCCGGTGAAGCTGTCGGACTACCGCGGGCAGAAGGACGTCGTGCTCGTCTTCTACCCGCTGGCCTTCAGCGGGATCTGCACCGGAGAGCTCTGCGCGATCCGGGACGAGCTGCCGAGCCTCGGTGGCGATGACGTCCAGGTGGTGGCGGTGTCGGTGGACTCGATGTTCTCCCACCGTGCCTGGGGGGAGCAGGAGAAGTACGAGTTCCCGCTGCTGTCGGACTTCTGGCCGCACGGCGCGGTCGCGCAGGCGTACGGTGTGTTCGACGAGGAGAAGGGCCTGGCCGTCCGCGGCACCTTCCTCATCGACAAGCAGGGCGTCGTGGCGTGGAAGGTCATCAACGCGATCCCCGACGCCCGTGATCTCGGAGACGTCCGCAAGGCGCTCTCCGAGTTGTCTCAGCTCTCCTAGACCAAAGAGGTCCCGTGCCCCCGGTGAGGGGGCACGGGACCGGGACGTGAGACCTGGAGGGGGCCATGCCCTGCTTCCGGTGCGGGGCCCGGCAGAGCGACCCGGTGCAGGGCGCGAGCCCATGGCGGCGCGGGGTCCGCGCGGACCGGCAGGTGCTGATCTGCCCGGTCTGCCAGCGCGGGGACGAGTGGCCGGCCGAGCTCGACCGTTGCGAGAAGTGCGGATCGGTGGCCCTGGTCTGCCGGCTGGGCGAGGTCGAATGCCGTGACTGCGGCAACCTGCGGATCGCCCTTCGGCCCGCCGCTGACGGGCAGGGAGCCGAGACACCCGGGCTTTCCGAGGAGGTCGCCGCGGCGCTGAGCCGCGTGCTCAGACGGGCGCACTGAATTCATCCGCCGTTCACCGGCCCGGTGCCGTGCCGACAGTGGGACCGCGAATCCTGTACGCCAGATGAAACGGGTCATATCGCTCCTTCTAGCGGTACTGCTCACCGCTGGTTGTTCTTCGGCTCCCAGCGGGCCCACCGTGGTCCGCGGCGTGATCGGCTCTGAGTAACAGGACTTCTTCGCCGATGCCCAGGTCGTACGGGCGTTCGCCCGGCACGGCCTCAACGTTCAGGTC
>JAOPYM010000349.1 GCA_025964615.1 Actinomycetes bacterium | reverse complement strand
CTAGGTGGGCTTCTCGCGGCCATGGTTCCTCATGATGGCGATGAAGGCTTCACCGACTTCCTCAATCAGGGTCTGCTGCATTCGTTGGATCGTCCGTGGTGAACGACCGAGCGCGTCTGCCACGATTCGAAAGGAAGACCAATCCTCGCCAGCCTCGGCTGCTGGGCTCGCTCGGGGAGTTCGACAGGTTGATCTCAAAGGTCGAGAGCGTCGCGGGGTCCATCCCTGCGCTGGAGAAGGGGGCAGCGCGGGAGGCGCTCCGCGAGGCACTCGAACTCCCCCAGACGCACCGCGAGATGTACGAGGCCGTGACGGCAGAACTGGGCCTGGCAAAGGAGACAATGCGCGCCGGGTTCGCGCGCATCACCTCGCTGCAGGCCGAGTGCGAGACGCTGGAGGAGGAGATCCGGCAGATCTTCAGCCAGGCATTCGGCGGACATGCTGGCGGGCAACAACCCGACACGGCTGCCGCAGGGCATCTGCCGCATCAGACAGGTCTGGACCGCGAGGCCCGACAGCGGCTAGTGCGTTGACCGCGAACGTTCGCCGGGTTATGTGACACGCCGCTTGCCTGACCGGTTCTGCCAGAACCTGCTCCCAGGCTCGATCATGACGGTCGAGGCGAGGGAGCTGCGATGGCAGAACCGGTGCGAGCGAGACGCATCCGCTACTTCCACGGCTGCTACTCCCTGGGCGAGGACCAACTGTGGGGCGTCGTGCGCCAGCGCAAGGGCGGTGACCACAGCCTTGCCGCGCTCAAGTCGATCCGGGCCGCCCGACCCGACGGCCAACCCATGTACGTGATCATGGACAACCTGTCGGCGAACGAGACCCCGGCGATCCGGACCTGGGCGGCGAAGAACAACGTCGAGCTCTGCTTCACCCCGAACAGCGCATCGTGGGCCAACCCCATCGTGCGACACGAGGTCGCATGTGATGAGTGGAACTCGTCGAAGGAGGATCGATTGATGTCGATGACGTAGTGCCCGGTCCAGTGCGCGTGGACCGTCCCCGCCCCGGCGTGCGTCACGGGTAACTGTGGGGTGCGAAGCCCGGGGAAAGGCCCAAGGGCTCCCGTTCCATCCGGGGGTCACAGGCTGGGGAAGGCCGGACGGGTGAACGTGAGTGAATCCTCGACGACGCCTCGTCATTGCCACTCCCGCCGATGGGTTGCCGGAGCGGGAGATAGGGGCCGGCCGTTGGAAGGCGGCGGGTGCCGGCCGGAGGAATCGGACCGGTCGGGAGCGCACCACCGTCCCCGGGGTTCAGAGGACATCCACCCCGGTCGTATCTATCGCATGCGGAACGTGACAACCCCGATGAGGTCCAGGCCGGGGAACTGGTCTGGTAGGCCGACCGTGAGGGAGGCGGAATTCCTCAGCGGGCGCAGGAAGACCCGAGAAGCAAATGCCGGTAGCCGAAAGGCAGCAGGAAACCGGGACCAGGTACTGGCTCCTCCGCCAGGGTTCCCGCATAACTGGCCGGATAGGGGCTGGTGCCCCGACTCGAAAGAGTGCTGACGCGGGTCTGGTGAGCCTGCGGAGAAATGACGTCAGGACGCCCGAACCGAAGGACAAGTTAGGCACCGATGAGCGGACACGCGGAAGCGATGGAGGCCCTTGAGGTGAACGGACCCGAGGACGACTGGTTGGACTGGGACTGGGTGAACTGGGGCCAGGCCGAGCGGGAAGTACGGCGGCTGAGACAACGGATCTTCGCGGCATCGCAGGCCGGTGACCTTGCCAAGGTCAGGAATCTGCAGAAGCTGATGCTCCGTTCCCGCAGTAACGCTCTGGTGAGCGTGCGGCGGGTCACGGAGGTCAACGCTGGCCGCAAGACGGCCGGGGTCGACGGCAAAGTGGTGCTGCTGGCCCAGGAGAAGGCCGATCTGGCTACCTGGGTTCAGCACGGGGCCGCTGCGTGGTCGCCTCGTCCTGTCAGGCGGGTGTATGTGCCCAAGAGCAATGGGCGCCGTCGCCCGCTCGGTATTCCCGTGGTCGCCGATAGGGCACTTCAAGCCCTGGTGGCGGCCGCGTTGGAGCCCGAGTGGGAGGCCCGGTTCGAGCCGAAGTCGTATGGCTTTCGGCCTGGGCGGGGTTGTCATGACGCGATCGTGGCCATTCACACCACGGCGAGCGGGAAGGACGCCAAACGGTTGTGGGTGCTCGACGCCGATTTGGAGGCGGCATTCGATCGGCTCAGCCACGATCACATCCTCGGATCGCTGGGCACCTTTCCAGCTCGGGGTCTGGTGCGCCAGTGGCTGAGATCAGGTGTGATCGAGGATGGCCGGTTCACCCCGACCGGGGAGGGAACTCCCCAGGGCGGGGTGATCAGTCCCGCGCTCATGAACGTGGCTTTGCACGGCATGGAAGAGGCCGCCGGGGTCAGGTACTGGCAAGGCGGCACCCAGCGTGCCGTTCCCGGCTCCCCGGTCCTGGTGAGATACGCCGATGATGTGCTCGCCCTGTGTCACTCTCGTGAGCAGGCCGAGCATGTTCAGCAGCAGCTCGCCTGGTGGCTGGAACCCAGGGGTCTTGTCTTCAACCAGGACAAGACACGCATCACCCACCTTGATCAGGGGGTGGACTTTCTGGGCTTCGAAATCCGCCGCTACCGGGGCAAGCTGCTGACCAAGCCGAGCAAGGATGCGCTGCGGCGGATCCGGAGGCGATTGTCGGATGAGGTCATGGCCCTGCGAGGGGGCAACGCCGACGCGGTGATCGCCAGGCTCAACCCGATCATCAAAGGGTGGGCTGCCTACTACCGGATCGGGGTGTCCAAGCGCGCGTTCAACGCGCTGGACGCCCACGTGTGGAAACAGGTCTACAAGTGGGCCACGTACTCCCACCCGAACAAGTCCAAGCGCTGGATCATCACCCGGTACTTCGGCTTGTTCAACACCTCCAGGCAGGACAAGTGGGTGTTCGGGAGCCAGGAAACCGGCTTCTATCTCCGCAAGTTCACCTGGACGAAAATCGTCCGGCACCGGATGGTCGCAGGACGGGCATCCCCCGATGACCCCGCCCTGACCGACTATTGGACCCAGCGGCGCCGCCGCACCAAAGCCCCAGTGGACACCGCCACATGGCAGCTCCTTCGCCAGCAACATGGCCGATGCCCACTATGCCGGGGACTGCTGCTGCACGCCGACCACGAGCCACAAAGCCCGAACGAGTGGCAACAGTGGCTCACGGCCACACGCAAGGCGATCAAGAAACACGCGATCGCCTCGGCCATGGATCTGGGGACGCCGGACGAACACGCCGCAGCCCATCTCATACACACCTACTGCCGCCGCCGACTCGACGACGACAGGAACCCAGCACTTCCGCCCACCTGCGAGCCTCCAGGGCTTGCTTGAGCCGGTTGCCTGGAAAGCGGGCACGGCCGGTTCTGAGGGGACCCCGGGCGCGGCAACGCGCCTGGGGTTACCCGACGAGGCCCAGTTCGGGCCGCTGCGCACCTTCGCCATGGGCAACTCCGACCATCCGAACCACACCGTCCAGACCCGGAAACTCCAGGCCTATCTGCGGTGGCGCAACGCCCACGCCCGCCATCCCGACGTCCTGGCCGAACAACGCCGTGAACGCGCCCGTATCCGCAGCGAACGCCACCAACGCTGGGGCCGACGCCGGCACAAAGCCGCCTGACCCAGACCCGGCGAACAATCCCGGTCACCGCACTAGCGAGCCCGCGGCCAGGGTGCGTACCAATGAGCTTGGATGGCTCGCCTCTTGGACCATCCACACGGTGGACGGCCCCTGACGGGTGTCAGGCCCGTGGTGTGAGGCGTTTGATGTTCTCAAGCTTCTTGATGGCTCGCTGGGCTTCGCGCGAACTGCCAGGCCTTCCCCCGCAGATCCCGCAGGCCGGATCGCAGCGACCCCTTCCCCGCGTCCGCGGCCAGGGTCA